>JBOHQS010000013.1:0-29797 GCA_050732295.1 Methylomirabilales bacterium (SeqCode) | reverse complement strand
TTGCCCCAGGCCGGATCTTTCGGAAGTTCACATGGGGGCGGAGGGCTTGGGCGATCTCGTGGGTGAGGCGACCTGAGATCCCGTGAGCGCTGAGGGCTTGGGCGAGGCTCTGTCCTCGTTGAATCGCTCCGTCGATCACCCGGTGCATTGGATGCGAACCGGTGGGCTCTCGAGGCTCGGAGACTGGGGGTGACAAAGCATCGGATGGGGCGGGTGGCTCCGGGGACTCGGGTGCTCTGTCCGGCACTCCGGTGAGAGGGGCGACGAGCAGGGCGCAGAGGAAGAAGAATCCCGCAAGCCCAAGGCTCACGGCCAACCATCTATGGTTCTTCTGCACCGGGCGTTCTCTCCCTGGATTATTCCGCAGCTAGAACCCCTCTCCCTTGGGAGGGATGGTTTATACCAGATAATTTAGGGGGCTGCAAGCTATTTTTTAAGGGTTATATGAGGGTGTTTTCTGCAACCTACTGAACTGAAAGGATAGTACGAGAGAAGCCAGGGGGTCATTATCGAGAATACTCCCAGTCGAGGCCAGGGTCTTCGCTGCAGGCGGACTTGCAGGGACGCCGGCAGATGAGTATGATGGAGGCGGAACATCAAGCGCGAAAGCCGCCCTTCTGAGAGGAAAGAGTGTCAGAACTGGCGAGAAAGTCGTGTGTGCCGTGTAAGGGCGGGACGCCGCCGCTCACCAGCACGGAGATCGCCCCATTGATTGGCCAGGTGAAGGGGTGGGCGGTAGAAAGGGAGCACCACCTTCACAAGACCTTCCGTTTCCAGGATTTCAAGGCCACGCTGGAGTTCGTGAATCGCGTGGGTGCGATCGCCGAGCAGGAGGGGCATCATCCCGACATCAGCTTTGGCTGGGGGAAAGCCACCGTCGAGATCTGGACCCACAAGATCGACGGCTTGACCGAAAGCGATTTCATTCTGGCGGCAAAGATTGACGAATCGGTCCTCTCTGTTGCAGGCTATCGGCCTCCGGCCTAGTGCCGTTCCAACGTGCGATTTCGTGGGGCGATTCTTGTCAGCGCGACTGGGCTGCGGGTGGTGCAGGAGGTGATGATGCAGAGGCATCTGCGGGTCGCCCTCGGGTGTTCGCTCGCCGTCCTGGGTCTCAGCGCCATCGTCACAGCCGCCTCGTTGGATCTCCACAAGGCCAAGGAGACGACGAGGGAGCTGACCCGGAAAAACGCCACGACACTGATCAGGATCTCCTCTGCCGTCCCCGATGAGGTTCGCATCGAAGTTATCGAGATCGTTCAAGGGCTGGAACTGTCACGGGATCGTATCATCCTCTACCTGGATCGGATCGACGAAGGCGTGTTTCCCGCCGAGGAGGGAGTGAGGCGGGCCACGGCCGTTGCGAACGCGACGGCAGAGAAGGAAAGGGAGTTCCTGCAGGCATTGATGAAGCGGGTCCCGGCCCCCACGCTCCCGAAGGTGGAGGAGGCGCTGGCGGTGTCGAGCGAAAGTTGGAAGGGGATCCTGTCATCACTGCAGATCTCTCAGAAGGCAAAAGAACCGGACCTGCCGTCGCGCCCCCGCATGGACCTGTACCTGGGTCCGGCGTACTCTCCGCGCTCTTCTCCGGCTGGTGAATGACCCCCCGGATCACCCAGACGATCCTCTAACCAAGCGGCGCAGGATAGCGAGGTTGCGGCGATCAGCGGCGACTGGGTCCTCCCCCTTTGGGGTCTCGAGGATCATGGGCATATGCTGGAGGCGCGGGTCATTGATCAGGAGACGGAATCCCTCCAGGCCGATCTGCCCTCGGCCAATATGGGCATGACGGTCCACGCGACTCCCCAGCTCGCGCTGCGAGTCATTGAGGTGGATGCATGTGACGTGGTCGAGGCCGATGACGCCATGGAGCTGCCGCATGGTCTCTTCGTATGCCTTCTGGCTCCGGATCTCGTACCCTGCGGCAAAGATATGGCAGGTGTCCACGCAGATGCCGACGCGTTCCCGTTGCGTCACGCCCCCCCGAATGGCCGCCAGATGCTCGAAGCGGTAGCCGAGATTCGAGCCCTGTCCCGCCGTGGTCTCGAGACAGATCATGATGGGGGAGGCCTGGGGACCCTCGAGGACCGTTTCCAACGCTTCCACGATCCGCTTGATCCCTTCCGCCTCTCCGCTTCCAAGGTGCGCGCCCGGATGGATGACCAGGTATGGGATCTCGAGGACGGCTGCCCGCGCTACCTCGATCCGGAGGGCCTCCAGGGATTTTCTGTAGAGGTCTTTGTCGGGGGAAGCGATATTGATGAGGTAGGAGTCGTGCGCCAGGATGGGATCGATGCCGGCCCGCCTGCGGTTGGTCTTGTACGCCTCGATCACTTGCTCCGTGAGGGGCGCGGCCCGCCACTGGTTGTTGTTCTTGGTAAAGATCTGCATGGCATCGCAGCCAACCTCCTCCCCCCGGAGAAGGGCCTTGTCCACGCCGCCCGCGATGGACATGTGCGCCCCCATCCGAGGCCCTTTCCAATCGGGGCCTTTGAGGCGTGGACCGTGGTGGGGGGATAGCGCAGAGTCTTTCCGCATCGGGAGATCTCGGTTCATCGTTCATAGTTCAGGGTAGCCAGGAAGATAATCGGAGTCCTTGCGTGGACGGGGAAGAGCACTGGATCAGGTCTCTGGCCATGAACCCTGAACCATGAACCCTGAACGAGAGTGGAGCATCCCCAACCGGCACAGGGCGAAGTCGTACTTGACCGGATCCGCCGGGTCGAACCGTTTCAGGTTCTCGGTGATTTCGAGGGCCATGGCCAGGCCCGGGCTCTTCATCCGGGTGAGGCGGAGCCGCCGTGAGACCTGGGCCACGTGCGTATCCAGGGGGATAATCAGTTTCGCCGGCGGCAGTTCAGGCCACAGACCGAAGTCGATGTGATCCTGCCGGACCATCCAGCGAAGAAAAAGGTGCAGACGCTTGCACGCCCCTCCGCGTGCTGGCGAGGGGAGGAGATGATGCATCCCTGGCGAGAGGCGTCCTCTGCCGTAGACCGGTCGCGGGTCGAGCCGCAGCAGCGTGGTGACGAAGGCGGTGAGCGCCGGTCGCGTGTCCGCGTCCCGGTCCCGGTATCCAGCGAGGTAGCAGGCCCGGAGCGAACCATAGCGCTCCAGGGTCTGGCGGAGGAACCAGAGCAAGCAGGTCGCGTCCCGAGCGGTGTTAAAGCGGTATGAAAACGCGCGGAGGCGCTCGGTGTCCCGCCTGGGGTCGAAGGCAAGCAGTGACCGGCAGGGGTGATCCCCCAGGACTGCGAGGAGGGTATCGATCGGGGGGGTGAATCCCTCGACCCGGCCGTACGCAAAGCAGCTGGCGATGAACCCCACCACCTCGATGTCTTCCGGCCGGTAGTAGCGGTGGGGAAATTGAGCGGCGGACGTCCGGATGTAGCTCAGATCGTAGGTCGCGTACAGCCGGTCGAGATAGGCTTTGATGTGCAGAGGAGCGACCCTCGTCTGGGTCGCCATGGGCTATCGCTCCCGCACCGGGACCTGCTTCTCCATGAAACCGATGGCATAGGGGCAGATGATATGGGCCTTCTCGATGTGGTCGTTGGACTTATAGTAGGCGCCGACCCGGATGGAGTAGCCGTTGACCGCGCCAGAGAGGGTGCCCCCTTTGACGTAGCCCCAGGGTCGCGGCTTGCGGATGTCGTTGATCGCCACCACGATCCCGACGGTCCCATCGGTAAAGTACTTTTCGTCCTCCGTCGATAGCTCGGTCGTGGCCCGGGTCAGCCCGTACTTGGAGTGGGAGTGGTAGTCTCCCACGCACTCCCATCGGGTGGTGCTTCGGACCGCATCCTCCACCCGCTGGCTGCGCTTCCAGTCCATGTGGACCTCCCGGTACTTTCGATTCGCCGTCTGATACGGGACCGCAAACTCCACAAACACGCGCTCCGACGTGCTGTGGCCGAGGAGAATGCCAAAGCACTCCCGCCGGTAGACCTCGATGGTCGAGACGAGTAGCCCGACGAAGGCGTTTTCCTCCAGATAGACTTCCATGTCCGATCCCTGCCGGGGAGGTGAGACGGCCACTGCGTCGTCTCCCTTCCCAAGCTGTCAAGCTCGCTCGGAACGCTAACGGTTAGTGGTCTCGGTATCCGGTGAACAAGGCAGTTCAGGCATCCTGCGGCCACAAAAAGGATACCCCGGGCGTTACGGACTGGCAAGCCAAATTTCGCTTGACCGAATCTAAAAATATGTCAGAATATCGTAAAATAGTATTTTCAGAAAAGAGAGGGTTTCCATGTTTCGTGTGGTCCTCAAGGATCGGGGGCAGCTCACCATACCAGCTAAGCTAAGGAAAAGCCTGGGGCTGAGGGCTGGAGACCTCCTTGAGGTTGAAGTCAGGGGGGGCTATATCATCTTGAAACCACTCGAGGTCTTGGAACGGGGAGCGGAGACGATGGAAGAATCCCCTGAGGAAGGGCCGGCTGCATGAAGCCCGTTATCGTGGTGCATGGTGGCGCAGGCCGTGTTCCGGAAGAGGACGAGGAGGAGCGATGGGAGGGCTGTAGGCGGGCAGCCCTCGTCGGATGGCGGCGCCTTCTCCAGGGCGGATCAGCGCTCGATGCGGTGGAGGAGGCAGTTGCCTTCTTGGAGGATCACCCCCTGTTTAACGCGGGAAGAGGTTCCGTCCTCAATGCCGCGGGAGAGGTCGAGATGGATGCCTCGCTCATGGACGGCGGGCGCTTGCACGCGGGAGCGGTGGGCGCGGTGCGCAACATTCGCAATCCCATTCGACTGGCCCGGCGCGTTCTCGACGACGGGAGGCATATTCTGCTGGTGGCGGAGGGGGCGGAGCGGTTTGCGCGCGATACCGGGATTCCGGGCTGCTCTGCCGAGGAGCTCGTCACAGAGCGGCAGCGCGCGAGATGGGAGGCGATGAAAGACACAAGCCCCGGGACGGTCGGCGCGGTAGCGGTGGATGGGGCCGGAGGTATGGCGGCGGCCACCTCCACGGGGGGCCTCCTTCGTAAGCGGCCGGGGCGGGTGGGGGACAGCGCCTTGATCGGGGCCGGGACCTACGCTGACCACCTCTTGGGCGCGGCCTCGGTGACGGGCCATGGCGAGGCCATTATGCGCGTGGTGTTAGCCAAGACCGCCCTCGATCTCTTGGCCGGGGACCGTCATCCTCAGGATGCGGCACGCCTCGCGATGGCGGTCCTGGGTGAGCGAGGCCAGGGCGAGGGTGGAATCATCCTGGTCGATCGCAAGGGGCGCGTGGGGCATGCCCATAACGCCCCCGTGATGTCCTGCGCTTTCATGGACGAGAGTGCTGGGGCGCCGGGCCTTCTTCGGTGAAATGTGGCGGGCAGTCTTCGCGGTGGGTGACGTCGGATGGCTAGCGCTCAGCTTGCGGGGAACGGTACCAGAGAGACGATGCAATTGACAAGAGGGTAGTATGAGGCTTGAGGGAAAGGTGGCCCTGGTAACCGGCGGGAGCCAAGGGATCGGCAGAGCGGTCGCCGCCGCCTACGCGAGGGAGGGGGCCACGGTCATTGTGACGGCGAGGCACCTCGAACGCCTCGACGCTGCGGCGGCGGAGATTCGAAAGGGGGGAGGGGACGTCGTACCGCTTCGTGCAGATGTGGCCGATCGGCAGCAGGTGCAGCAGTTGGCTGGGGAGATCAAGAGGCGATTCGCTGGATTACACGTCCTGGTGAATAACGCGTCCCTCCTCGGCCCCCGGGTGCCCATCCTCGAGTATCCCGAAGAGGACTGGGAGGCGGTGGTCGCCGTGAATCTCCATGGACCCTTCTTTGTCATCAAGGCCTGCCTCCCCCTGATGATCCCGACCGGCGGGGGCTCCATTATCAATGTGAGCTCTGGAGTCGGCCGCATCGGCAAGCCTCGCTGGGGAGCCTACGCCGCATCCAAGTTCGCCCTGGAAGGGCTCACGCAGCTCCTGGCCGCTGAACTTCAGCCGTTTCATATCCGGGTCAACGCGGTCAATCCAGGCGGGACCCGCACCGGCATGCGGGCGGCCGCCTACCCCGAGGAGGACCCGCTGACCCTGCCGACCCCCGAGCAGATCACCCCCGTCTTCGTCTATCTCGCCTCCGACGAATCCCGCGACGTCACCGGGAAGTCCCTCGAGGCCCGCGATTTCCTGGGCCGCTAGGCTCACGGCGGAGTGGTACTTGTAAAGATCAGGAGGAAGGTGGGCTCCAGATCGACGTTCGAGTGAAAAATTCGGTTCCAGACCGCGTTGTTGTCATTGATGATATATAGCCGCCCCGTGGCCGCATCGAAGTGGATCCCCTCGTAGTTTATTCCCCCCTCTCGCCGAAACGATTCCGGAACGTCATCCCGACTCTTCGCGCCCTCCTTGACCCGATCGAGGTCCAGCACGCAGGCCATGACGGCCTGATCCCCGACCTGCACCTCACAAATCTTGTTGAAGTGCTCGATGAGTCCGAACGCCGTGTTCAGGACCAGGAGCCGCGTTCCGTGCGGATCACGGAACGAGAGGTCGGGGGTGCGCCCGTCCAGGGCGGGGAATGGCAGGGCGCTGCAGTGGCGGTCAGGGGCGAGGCACCGGTACAGCCTCTTGGTCGGTGAGCCTTTACCCTCTTCCAGCGCCAGGAGGCCGCCCGAAAAGGCGCTGAGCCCCTCCAGGCCGTCGTTGGCCGACAGGTTCCTCTCTGGCACACAGAGGACGTCCTTGACGGTGGCCCGGGGGGCGGGGCCACTGGGATCATCGACGTCGGTGATCAGGATGGCCCGGTAGTTTTCGGAAAGCAGGAAGAAAAGACCTCCTGCATCCGCTGCGATCCCCTCGAGATCCAGGCGGTCTCCCCGATGGCTCCTGCACGCCGACAGTGCCTGCCGGATGGCCGGAGCGATGTGGAGAGGGATCTCCTGGGCGGCAGCCACTCTTTCCCGACTTGAAAGATCCAGCCGGTAGATGGTGGTATCGTTCTTGTCCGATACGGTCCAAAGATACCCCCCGAACCCGGTAAGCCCGGAGGCCTCGCGGAGATACCCCCCCTCGGCAAGCCGGACCTCCCGCACCTCTTGCAGGAGGAAGTGCGGCTCGCAGGCCTGTTCGGAACAGGCGAGAGCGGTGCTCCATACGCCCAAGCCGAGGACGACCAGGAACGAAAACCCGCTTACCGTGACCGAGCGCCCGACGGTCGGTGCGGAAAAGCATGAGGCCCGGGAAGACCCTCCCGGGCACTCATGCGGGGGATGCGTTATCCCGTCCATTAGGAAGACGATGTCGTCAGCTTATCCCGCTCGCGCTGGAAGGCCTCCTTCCCCGCCTCGAAAGCGGACAAGACGGCCTCGCGGCCCTGGTCCACGGCATCTTCCACCCGGTCCCGGACCTCCTCGGCCACATCAAGGGCCCGCTCTTGGAGGTCTTCGGTAAACCGGCGGATCCGCACCCGGGTGCGCTTTCCCGATTCCGGGGCGTACAACAGAGTGCTCAGGGCTCCGAAGGCGCCCCCGAGCAGAAACGCCAGTAACACGGCCGCTCCGCCAAATCCACGGTCATCGCTCATCGACATTCACCTCCTCTTCACAAAGGTCCGCAAAAAGATCCTCCGAAGGAGAGACCAACTTCCCGTTCTGAGCCCAACCAGCAAGGCCCCGAAGGAGAGGAGACGGGGATGCAGGCCGGTCCGAATGATGTCGCTCGTGTTTCGGAGCGTCTCCCCGAAACCCTCCAGGGCGTCGGCGGTGTTGCTCACCTTATCCATGTTCTTGAGGACGCCGGTCGAGATCTCGTTCAGGTTCCTGGCTGCCTCCCGGATCTCGCCGAGGGTCAGATGCACGTCCCCCTCCGTCGATTGCAGAAACCGGTCGAGCCGGTTGAGCAGCTGTTGGACCTGGCGCACGAGGGGGAACAGGGCGAATACCGCCGCCGCGATCACGACCGCGATACAACCGATCGCGATGGCGATGATGGTGACGGCCAGGTCCTCTCTCATGCGATGACCCCCTGCCCCGTGAGCGCCGTGATGGCGTCTTCCTCGAGCCCCAGCCACGCCTTCAACACCTCGGCCGTGTGTTCGCCGAGCCGTGGCGCGGGGCGGTCAGCACGGCTGGGGGTCCGCGAGAGCCTGACCGGAGAGGACGGGAAGCGTACGGCGCCGGCCCCGGGATGGTGGATGGTGGTGATCATTCCTCGCGCCTGAACCTGCGGGTCGGCCACCACCTGATCGATGGTGTTGATGGGCCCGCATGGGACGTCCGCCTGCTCCATGATTGCCATCCATTCTCGGACCGTTCGCGTCCTGGCAATCTCGGCGATGAGGGGTTGCAGTGCTCCGTGGTTTTCGGCGCGGAGCGCGTTCGTGGCAAAGCGCCGGTCCTCGAGCAGGTCTGCACGACCGATGACCCGGCAGAAGCGCTCCCAATGGGGGGTCCCCACGGCAAAGATCACGTAGCCGTCCTTGGCCTCAAAGGCCTCAAAGGGGGCGATAGACGGATGCCGCGCGCCGAGCGGTCCCGGGATCTCGCCAGTGGTGGTGTACCGGATGATCGCATTCTCGAGCAGGGCCACTTGACAATCCAGCATCCCGATATCCACCATCTGTCCCTCGCCCGTGTGCTCACGGGCCTGGAGCGCGGCGAGGATCCCGATGGCCGTAAACAGGCCGCCGGCCAGATCCCCGATCGCCGGGCCGGTCTTCAAGGGCCTCCCCCCCGGCTCGCCCGTGATGGACATGACCCCGCCCATGCCTTGGATCACCATGTCATACGCCCCCCGCGTCCGGTAGGGCCCGGTCTGGCCAAAGCCGGAACAGGCGGCATAGATCAGCCTGGGGTTGCGCGTGGTTACCGTCTCGTAGCCGAGGCCGAGTCGGTCCATGGTCCCGGGACGAAAGTTTTCCACCAGGACGTCGGCCCGGGCGATGAGCGCGGCCGCCAGATCGCGCCCCCGCGGATCCTTGACGTTGAGGGCGGCACTCTTCTTGCCGCGGTTCAGGCTCGCGAAATAGGCGCTCAGCCCCTTCAGAAAGGGGCCAACGCCCCGGGCCTCGTCGCCCGACGTGGGCTCCTCGATCTTCACCACCTCGGCCCCGAGATCCGCCAGGATCATGGTGCAGTACGGTCCCGCCAGGATCCGGGAGAAGTCGATGACCTTCACGCCCTCGAGCGCCTGCATGAGTTATGCCGTTCATGGTTCAGAGGTCACTTTGAACGCTGAACACCAACCGCCTTGGTGAAGACGATCCGGTCGCCCTCGGCATCGACGACGACGTGATCGCCCTCCTTGAATTCCCCCTCCAGGATCTTCGCGGCCAGGGGGTCGAGCACCAGCCGCTGCAGCGCGCGCTTGAGGGGCCGGGCCCCGTAGACCGGGTCGAAGCCGACCTCGGCCAGCTGCTGCTTGGCGGCCTCCGACAGGGTCACCTGCATCTTCCGCTCGGCGAGCCTTCTGGCCAGCTGCCGGAGCTGGATCTCCACGATCTGCGTGATCTCACGCATGCCGAGGCGGTGGAAGATGATCACCTCGTCGATGCGGTTCAAGAACTCCGGCCGGAAGTGGGCCCGGAGCGTGTCCCAGATCCGTTCCCGGATCTTCTCCTCATCGGACATCTCCTGGATGAGGTGGCTCCCCAGGTTCGAGGTCATGATGATGATGGTGTTCCGGAAATCGACGGCCCGGCCATGCCCGTCGGTGAGGCGCCCGTCGTCCAGGATCTGCAGGAGCAGGTGAAAGACATCGGCGTGCGCTTTCTCGATCTCGTCCAAGAGGAGCACGGAGTAGGGTCGGCGCCGCACCGCCTCGGTGAGTTGCCCCCCCTCCTCGTAGCCCACGTAGCCCGGCGGAGCGCCGATGAGCCGGGAGACGGTATGCTTCTCCATGTATTCCGACATGTCCAGGCGGACCATCGCCCGCTCATCGTCAAAGAGGAACTCGGCGAGCGCCCTGGCGAGTTCCGTCTTGCCCACCCCTGTCGGCCCCAGGAAGATGAACGAACCCAGGGGGCGCTTCGGGTCCTGCAACCCGGAGCGGGCCCGGCGAATGGCGTTGGCGACGGCGCTGATCGCCTCATCCTGGCCGACCACGCGCTCGCGGATCTTCTCCTCCATCCGAAGGAGCTTCTGCGTCTCGCCCTCCAGCAGCCGGGTCACGGGGATGCCCGTCCACTTCGCCACGACCTCGGCGATATCCTCCTCGTCCACCTCCTCCTTGAGCATCATGCCTTCCTTCTGGATGGCCTCGACCTTCGCCTGCTCGGCTTCGAGCTCTTTCTGCAGCTGGGCGATGACCCCGTAGCGCAGCTCGGCCACCGTGCCCAGGTCGCCCTTCCGCTCGGCTTGCTGCTCCTCCACCCGCTTCTGCTCCAGGCGCTCTTTGATCTCTCGCATCTTCTTGATGATGGCCTTCTCCCGCTCCCAGCGGGCTTTCATGGCCCCCGATCGCTCCCGAAGGTTGGCCAGCTCTCCTTCTAGGTGCGCCAGGCGCTCACGGGAGCCGGGATCGGTCTCCTTGCGGAGGGCCTCCCGTTCCACCTCGAGCTGTCGGATCCGTCGCTCGACCTCGTCGATCTCGGTCGGCATGCTGTCGATCTCCATCCTGAGGCGGGAGGCGGCCTCGTCGACAAGATCGATGGCCTTGTCCGGCAGGAATCGGTCGCTGATGTAGCGATGACTGAGGACCGCGGCGGCCACCAGGGCCGCGTCCTTGATGCGGACGCCGTGGTGCACCTCGTACTTCTCCTTGAGGCCGCGGAGGATCGAGATGGTGTCGTCGACCGACGGCTGCCCGACGACGATCGGCTGGAACCGCCGTTCCAGCGCCGGGTCCTTCTCGATCCGCTTCCGGTACTCATCCAGGGTGGTGGCGCCGATGCAGCGGAGTTCGCCGCGGGCCAGGGCCGGCTTGAGCATATTCGAGGCGTCCACCGCCCCTTCCGCGGCCCCGGCCCCGACCAGGGTGTGTAGCTCGTCGATGAAGGAGATGATCTGCCCCTCGGATTCGGTGATCTCCTTGAGGACCGCCTTGAGCCGGTCCTCGAATTCCCCCCGGTATTTCGAGCCGGCGACGAGCGCGCCGATATCTAACGCCACGACCCGCTTGTTCTTCAACGTTTCGGGGACGTCGCCGTTGACGATCCGCTGCGCCAGCCCCTCGACGATGGCGGTCTTGCCAACGCCCGGCTCGCCGATCAGGACCGGGTTGTTTTTCGTCCGACGAGACAGGACGTGGATGACACGCCGGATCTCGTCATCGCGTCCGATGACCGGGTCCAGCTTCCCCTTCCGCGCCAGATCCGTCAGATCCCGGCTGTATCGCTCGAGGGCCTGGTATTTTTCCTCCGGGTGCGGGTCGGTGACCCGCTGCCCGCCGCGGAGCGCAGCCAGGGCCGCGTAGATCCTGTCCTTGCTCACGCCGGCCTCCTTCAGGATCCGCTCCGCGGCCCCACCGGCCTGGTCCACCATGACCAGGAGGAGGTGTTCGGTCGAGACGTACTGGTCCTTCAGGTGTCCCGCCTCCTGGAGCGCCGCGTCCAGGACCTTTTGGAGTTGGGGGGTGATGTACTCTGCACCTCCTCCGCCTTGCACCTTGGGGCGCCGTGTCAACTCTTCCGTGAGTTGCGTGCGCAGCTGGTGCAGATTCGCGCCGAGCTTCTGGAGGAGCGGGGGGATCACCCCCTCGCGCTGTTCGAGCAGGGCCAGCAGGAGATGCTCGACATCGATGGCCTGATGGCCCATCTCGACGGCCTGGCGACGGGCGGCATCGATGGCCTCCTGGGCCTTGACGGTGAATTGATCGAGTCGCATGCGTGCTTTCCTCTCAACACTGGGAATGATAAGGCTAACACGCTGCGAGAGCCCTTGTCAATCGGCCCACCAGGGCCGCTTTTCGCCACCGACCCGCTGGACCGATGCGTTGACAACTCCTGTCTCCTCTCTCTATCATAGGGCGGGACCAGGAGAGACAGGGGGGTCAGAGTCGAGATGACCAAAGCAGAGCGGATCCACAGAGCGGTAGAGCGAAGACCGGTGGACCGTCCCCCCGTGAGCTTCTGGCGGCATTTTCCCCAGCTCGACGACGATCCCTTCGCGCTGGCCGAGGCGCTCCTCGCCTTTCACGCCCGCTATGATCTCGATTTCATCAAGGTGATGCCCACCGGGGTCTACTGCGTCGAGGACTGGGGCTGCCGGGTCGCCTACGAGGGGGACATCGACGGCTCGCGGGTCTGTGTCGATCACGCGGTCAGGCGCCCGACCGACTGGGCAAACCTCCGCCCGCTGGATCCCGAGGCGGGGGCGTTGGGTCGGGAGCTACAATGTCTCCGTCAGGTGGTGAAGGGGCGGCCCGATGACGCGCCGGTCCTTCAGACAGTCTTCAGCCCCCTCTCCATCGCGAAGAAGCTCGCCGGCGACGAGCGATTTCTGGCGGACCTCCGGGAAAGACCCGCACTGATCCATGCGGCCCTTGAGGTGATCACCGAGACGATGAGTCGGTATGCGGCCGCCTGCCTGCAATCGGGAGGGGATGGGATCTTTTTCGCGACCCAGGTGGCATCGTCCGGTCTCTTGACCGCCGACGAGCATCACCGCTTTGCAGAACCGTACGACCGACAGGTCCTGGAGCAGGTGGCCGGGCGGAGCCTCTTTTCGGTCCTGCATGTCCACGGCCTGGACATCCCATTCGGCGTGATGGCGGCCTATCCGGTTCCGGCCATCAACTGGCATGACCGGCGAACGTCGCCCTCCCTTCGTGAGGCACAGCAACGCTATCGCGGCGCGGTCGTGGGGGGACTCAATGAAGTCGAGACCCTTCGGGACGGGCCCGAGGACGCCGTGCGGGCTCAGGTGAAGGATGCCCTGGCAGAGACGAGAGGTCTCGGGCATATTCTGGCCCCGGGCTGTGTCGTTCCTCTGGACGTTCCCGAGACCCATCTCGAGGCGATCCGAGCCGCAGTCGAGGACGTGCAATGACCGGCCATTCGGTGGAAGAGGCGATCCGAGCCGTTCGCGAGGGGCGGATGGTGGTCCTGGCCGACGACGAGGCCAAGGAGAGTGAGGGGGTGCTGGTTTTGTCGGCCGAGCGGGCGACCCCTGAAGCGGTGAACTTCATGGCCCGGGAGGCCAGGGGGATCATCTGTGTCGCCCTCACCGGGGCGCGTCTCGATGCCCTCAAGATCCCGATCATGGTCCCGGAGCGGCAGGGGTCCGGTGACATCACCTATTGTGTGTCGGTGGATGCCAGGGCGGGAACAACGACCGGCATCTCTGCCTTTGACCGGGCCGTCACCATTCAGACGCTGGTCGATCCCAAGGCCCGGCCCGAGGACCTGGTCCGGCCCGGTCACATCTTTCCGCTCCGCGCCATGGAAGGGGGGGTCCTGACGCGGGCAGGGCAGGCAGAGGCCGCCCTCGATCTCTGTCGGTTGGCGGGGCTCTACCCAGGCGCGGCCCTCTGCGCCATCCTGACGGACGCGGGGGAGGTTGCGCGTCTGACAGACCTGCAGGCCTTTGCCGAGCGCCATCACCTGGTGAGCCTGACCGTCAAGGCCCTCATCGACTTCCGGATGCGGCGCGACAAGCTCGTCACACGCATCGCGAGCACGACCTTTCCCACCCGCCACGGCACGTTTCAGGGGATCCTGTATGAAAGCCAGATGGATGGGCGGCACCATCTGGCCCTGATCCTCGGCGATGTGGCTGCGGCGGAAGACGTCCTGGTGAGGGTTCAGTCGGAGTGTCTCCTCGGTGACGCCCTCGGGTCTTTGCGCTGCGGCTGCGGGGAGAAGCTCCAGGCCTCCCTGGAACTGATCAGTCAGGCGGGGAAAGGGGTGCTGGTGTACATCCGTGAGGCATCCGGCGGAGTGGGGTGGACGAGCCACCTGACGGACTCCGAGGGACCCAGACCCGATGAGTCTCCTCGGGGTCGCGTTGATCTGCGCGAGTATGGGATCGGCGCCCAGATCCTGGTGGACCTGGGGCTCAGCCGGATTCGCCTGCTGACCAGCAATCCTCGGCGTATCGTGGGACTCGACGGTTTCGGGCTTGCCGTGATTGAGTGGGTTCCCATTCCGACAGGGCGGAAAGCGAGGGGCGCGCCGTGAGCGGGTGCCTCTTTTGTCAGATCGCTCGAGTGGAGCGGCCGTCACACACGATCTTTGCCGGGGACGGGGTGATGGCTTTCCTCGATATCTTTCCCTGCGCGCCGGGGCATACGCTGGTCATTCCGCGGCAGCACTACGCCACCCTGAGCGAGATGCCCGCCGAAGAGGTGGGGAAGCTTTTTCAGGTTGCCGCGATGGTCGCGACAAAGGTGCAGAGTGCGCTGGGGGCGGCAGGGTTTAATATGGGGATCAACAATGGTAAGGCGGCCGGTCAAGAGGTCTTTCATGTCCACGTCCACATCATCCCGCGGTATGCGGACGATGGCGGCGGCAGCATGAAAAGCGTCGCGCATTTCAAAGGCAAGGAAACCCTCGAACAGATCGCCGCCAAACTCCGCCCTGCGTTCTCGCCTTCTTAAACGTCTCCCTCCGACCTTGTTGGATTGCAAGACCTGACCCCCAACCTTCCTCGTTGCCTTCCGGTCATCACGAGTCTTCGCAAGGTGCCCTCGCCGAGACGGCGGTCGAGCCCCGCATAGAGGTGATAGCCCGCGAAAGCCAGGCCGACACAGATGACCTTGGCCAGGATCACATTCCGATCTCGATGCATCCACACCTCGGTAAGAGCCTGTCCGAGCTGACCGGCTTCCCGGTATGCATGAAACACTTTTTCCAGGCTCAGCACAGCGGCCGCCGCGAGGGAATAGACCACCGTTTTGTACAGAACAGACAGCCACAAGGGACGCGTGGCATCGAATCGGGTGCCCGCTCGCGTCTTGTCGAGCACCACCACGATCTTTGCGGCGACCAAGGCACCGACCACGGTGGCCGACATCGCGTAGAACTCGATCTGGTAGTCGGCGAGAAGCAATTTCTTCAGGGTGAGCACGACGCCGAAGCAAAAGAAGAAATACAACGTGACCAGGCCGATCTGTCTGAGCTCATGTTTCAGCTGACCTACAAGGGTTGAGGCCGACCAGCGTTGGGTTGTCATGGGGCTATTTACTCCTTACAGCGGAGGCCAGAGAGACGACATTGAGTAGGGGTGTCGCCCCGCCCCGCGAGTGTCTACCCCTATTTCGCTCTTCGCGCGCTTCATCGTGCACCTGTGCTCTCGTGCCTTGAGGGTTGTATATCGTGAGAAAGATACACGAGCGGGGGAGCCTCTGGCTATACTGACGAATCAGGTGGACGATGGGGGTGGGAGCATGAAGAGCGTCGCGCATTTCAAGGGCAAGGAAACTCTCGAACAGATCGCCGCCAAACTCCGCCCCGCCTTTACCTCCGCCTAGAGTTTCTCTCACCCGCTTGCTGTATCGCCAGACCTGACCCCCAACCTGGCCCGGGTGTAGTACCTTGTTAGGCATCGCGCGAGCGTCGACGGCAAAGCGTGGAAAACGGGCATTGGGGATTGAACACATCAGATCGTCGGGATGGTGCCCCCGTCGATGACATACTCGCTTCCGGTGATCGATGCTGCGCGATCAGAAGCGAGGAAGGCGACCAGCTCTGCGACCTCTGCCGGCCAGCCCGGACGGCCAAGCGGGATGCCGCCAAGTGACTTTATCAATTGCTCGCGCGCCGTATTCCGGTCGGTGCCGGAGTTCGCCGCCAGTCTGTCAATCAGGGCTGTTGCGGCGGTGGTCTCTATGAATCCTGGCGCAACGCTGACGACCCGGATGCCCTTCGGTCCGACCTCATTCGAAAGACCCTTGCTGTAGGTGCTGAGCGCCGCCTTCGCGGCTGCATAAGCGAGGGTCGCCTCAAACAGCGGGAGACGCCGCTGGATCGATGAGATGTGGATGATCACGCCGGCTCCCTGCTCCAACATCAACGGCAGCAGCCCACGATCGAGACGAACGGCGGCCAACAGGTTGCTGTTCAACGCGTGCTGCCAATCTTCGTCAGTGAGTGCGGCGAAGCCTCCGCCCGGTGCCGAAGACCCCCCGACATTGTTGACCAGAATGTCGACGCCGCCGAGGCGATCCCGCACATAGCTGACGACCTTCTCCGCACCCTCGGCCGCGCTGAGGTCGGCTTCCACGAACAGATCCGGCTGAGGCAGGTCATGAGGGGTCGATCGAGCCGTGGTGACCACCGTTGCTCCCGAACCTCTGAGGCGTTGAACGATGGCTTCGCCTATTCCTCTGGTGCCGCCGGTCACGAACGCGCGCTTGCCCGTGAATTCGGTTTCGGAGGAGCCGCTCATTTGTGTATCTCCACTGGAACTCCCTTTGGCCGTCGGTGACGCCCGAGCTTAAGCAGTGGCTCATATCAATTCACGTAACGGGTTATCTAATCTTCTCCTCAGGATTGGAGACCAAGAATCGGCGTGTTCAGCGCCTTGGCCGCACGCACGGGATCGAAATATTCGCGCAGGAACGCGATCTTGCCGCCTGCAGCACGCAGGAACAGCACATAATCCTGGCGATAGATACGCCCTGTAGGCTTGATGAGCCCCTCCGCCTTGACTTCGGCGCCTGCCCCTTCCGGATCGGCGAAGGGATACACCTTGAGGTCGAAGAAACGGAAATTTTCCACCGCCCCCAGGAACCAAGTTACGTGACGCACTACCTCCTCCCGCCCCGATAGCCGCGCCGGATGGCCGATGGCGGGCGCGTAGGGAAGTTCCCACAAAAGATCATCGGCGATCAGCGTCTGCCATTGCGCGTTGTCCTCGACGAGTGTCTGGATATGTCGTTGCAAGAGATCGGAGGCGATCGTCATCGAAGTCTCCTAGTTCACCTTCGGGTTGCGGTCAGATTTGAAGACAGATCTTGCCGAAGTAGAATTAGACAAACCTGTCTAAAACCCCAAACGCTGCGGTTTTCTGCAGCCTATCTCGTTGATTGTGAATCGAGATCGCATCCAACACCTCCTTATCGTTAGGCGGAGATGTCCACTCTATTGGGGGAAGTACTCAGTCAGCTTTAGCGCCTTGTTATGCGGCGTCTCCTCACCGGCCTGGCGCAGCCTTGCCCCATATAGAGCACCGATACTGCGACCGCCCATCACTGAGCTGACCCATGAGCGCGACCTCGTCACACTCATAGGAGACCGGCGTGCCTTCTCCGAAGAAGACGACCGTTACGGCCGGTGCAGGTTCCTGGCGGGTGCATGACCCGGCTACGAGGAAGACCAGCAATAGAAGAAGGGCAAAGCAGAGGCGGTAGGTCACGTTGACTTCCTCCTCGAGCGTTAGGAAAATGGAAAATGGGGATAATCCCCATTTCAGGTGGTCAGCAGGACTGCGGACCGCGGTGCTCCTCGGAAGCGTTGCGCTATTCTCGCCTCGCCCGCCGCCGGGGTCAAGCCACATTTCTCATCTATCTTGTTCGGAATATGGATGCTGAAAGAAGGGAAGTAAAGAATCAATCTGCCCCCAACTTTCCACCGTGTTAAGCAGACCCCTCTGCCACCCCGAGGCGAACGTCGAGGGCGCAAAGCTTTTGGGCGACCGGTATCAGCGCCTCTGGCAGGGTCGGGAGCCCCAACCACTCTTGCTCGATCCGGGCGAGGTGCTCCGCGACTTGCGAGGGCCCGGCCCCTGATACCAGGAGTCGGTAAACGTCCCCCACGTATGAGTCGTACTCATCCTGTGCCTCAGGCACGCCCCCCACACCGACCGGGTCCCAATCGTGAACCAGGACGTCGCGTATCGTTTCCTGAATCTCGCGTGCCCGCTGTTCCTTAGAGGTCATTGTTTGGGTGTGCCTAACGGGATCGAATTCACCGGCGGACCCGAAGACGCGGCCGGTGCAGGGACTTGTTCGGCGGCTTTAGTCACTTACTCCAACTCCAATAAATCAACCAGCCCAAAAAGACGACGATTACTTGCAACATCAGACCGATGACAATAATCAGCAGTACCTTGTAATTGTTGAATAATAGTCTTAGCAGACTGTTGGAAGAACCGCACTTAGGGCAAGCTTGAGGCGAAACCAAAACCTCCTCACCGCACTCTAAGCACTTCACGATTCTTCCCGTCTCTTGCTAAAAGCCGCAGAAGTGTCTAATACCCCAAACGCTGTGTAGCAAACGGGGCTTGACCCCCCTTTCGTCAACCTGCACCTTACGAAGCCAGCTCAGCTCCTCCGCCGAACCTAGGGGGCTTCACGCGTTCCCCAGGAGCGGTGAGCAGCAGAACAACAACTTCGTGGCAAACGTGCACGTGTGGTCATAACAAGGACCCGAACCAGGATCAACTTGGGCTGCCTTACGCCCAAGCCCACTTACCGGCGCCGTCTGCGGCAGCGTGAACTCTACCGATGCCCGGGAAGGCTGCGCTCGATCCACATCTGGGCTGGATCGTCTTCCCTCTGCTCAAAGCTGACTACTTCGTCCTTGACGTAGCGCTTTGGCTTGACTTTCAGGTTGCGGCCATCGGTGCAACCCCAAGCAATGATTCCTGTCCCGCTGTTCGGAGGGACCCATCCCTTGCCCAAGAGCTCAACGACTTGCCCCAGCGTCATTCCGGACCGAATCTTGTCGAGCGCCGCTGGTTCGACCTTTCGGGGCATCTCGGACGAAACGTCGTAGGGCAACCAATCCGAGGGCTTGCCAACCTGCTGCGCCTGGCCGGCAACGACACAGAGTAACAGAGGTAGGCTCCCGACAGCACTAGCGAATCGTCTCACATCGGTACCCCCGTGACTGCCTAACTAGAATTAGACAGAACTGTCTCATGCCCCAAATTCGAAAATGGGGTCTGACCCCTATTTCGGACCCCGATGCGTCCATGGATCTGGCGTGACTCGGTCCTCAATCACGATCGCGTACAGACCACTCCACGTCCGTTGCCATCTCCAGCCCGCTTGTGTACCGGGCGCGTTACGCTCCAGGTACTCTGCCGCGTGCTCCGCAGAAAGCAGCTCTCGGCAGCGAGGACAGCGTGGCGATGCTGTGCCCCGGAAGCTCCCGCCACACCGACACGGACGCACGAACATCTCAACCTCGGGCGCAATCGGCTCGTGGAATCGCAGCTGCGCGATCTTCGGGACTTCTGCAGACCATGCGCTGAACAAAGCTGTGCTTCCGCACGCATCGCAGTATGCGTAGGCGGAGTCGTTGAACCCGTTGTGGACCAGGTAGTACACGAACACGTGGCCGCACTGCTCACAGGTCCCTTCTCCATCGCGTCTACTCGGGTTGATCATAATAAATGTTCATTCACGATAAAAGAGCAGAATCAAAACAACAGCGATATAAGGGAAACTAGTGACAAAGGTGATCACATATTGAGTAACAGGTTGAAAAGAGCTGCGGCGCCGAAAGAACCAGACAAAGGGAGCCAAGACGAGACAGAAAACGGTTCCAAGGCCCGCAAAGAGCATGGCCAAGAATACGGTCCCATCATCGACGTTCAGGTCCACCGCCCGAATGTTCTGCATAAGAAGCATGAGGAGCACATTCAGTGCGAGCAGTACTCCGTAAGCGACCATGTGGAAATTAAGGAAGGGGATGCCGGCCGGCAGCTTTCGAAATGTCAGGGTAGCCGAGACATAGGCTATCCCTAAAACCGAGGCCGGAATTACGAACGAAACAAGATCCGTAAGTCCCATTATCATCAACCTGCGGGGCCGCTGGATTCCATTGGGCAGCTGGTCGGGCACCGTAGAGAAGGGTGCCACCACAGAGACGTTGATGGGTCAATCGCGTATGGTCAACTCGCCGCTGTAAAGCTTCTCCAGCCTGTCGATCTTAGTGTAGCCAAGTCTCCTCGCCTCTTCCGTCGTCTTGTCACGCAGTTCAGACATCCCGTTATAGTGGTACGCTACAGCCAAGTTCGCAACGATAACAGGATCAGTCTTATCCAGATTGTAGGCTTTCTTGGCATACTCCAAAGCTTTCTTGTCTTTTTCTTGCTTGAGAGCGATAACGGTCATACTTGAGTAGGCTTGCGCGTACTTGGGATTGATCGCCAGGGCCTTTTCATAGTAGGCCAACGCCTCGTCATACTTTCCTTGTTTCCTCCGAAGAATGCCCATGCTCGTAACGGCCTGAAAGCCATTGGAGTTGATTTCAAGCGCTTTCTTGTAAGCGGCTTCGGCTTTCTCATTCTGATCCAAGTCCTGATAGGCATTTCCAAGAATGGTCCAGGCCCCGTCGTCGTCTGGCTTGGACTTCAGGTACTCGTTCAGTTTCTCGATAGCAGCCTTCGGGTTGCCTTGCTTGTAGATTTTGGAAATGGCGTCGAGGTCACTTGAGGGTCGGCCGACAGGTGAACTATCTCCGCACCCGAGTAGAAACACCAGAACCGCAAGAAGCAACATCTGAAGTCCCATGGATCATCTCCCGTTTAGACGAGTCAGCTGGCCGTTTTTCTTTTTGGCTAGACCAGATCTCAGCTCGTAATCCGCTTGCGCCCCAGACGCGCCCCGATTGCAGCGGGGATCATGAGGGGGAGAGACAACAGTGCAAACATGATCAAGCCCAGGGGGAGCAAATTGCCAGACGGGTTTGAGAGAAACAGGACTGCCGCTTGAGTGAACATCGCGGCGAGTACCCAGCGCCACGGACGCAGTGGCATCTCGAAAGAGATCCATGCGAGGACGAGCGCGAGTGCAGGATATGCCGCAACCCAATACAGAGACGCATCCCATGCTTCCGTGCGGTGGCCGAGCAGCGCTGTTCCGATCCATGTGATCGCCCCGGCCCCACACGCAACCAGATACGCCGACTTCACTGTTCGAACGATCATCGAGACCTCTGCTCCTCGGTCAGACGATAGTTCTCATCGCAGACGACCTCTTCGACTCGGCCCGTCTTTCCGTCAATGACGAGTTGGGGGGGTGTTGCTGCGTCTGCTCGTGAAGGAAATACCAACTTTTCCTTCTCTCTGCGATTTTTCTTATAAGAGATTCTCCCCACAGGCTCTGGCATAATCTTGAGGACCTCGTCTCTTGTCATGCCGAGTCGTATCTGTCTGCAGGTGGCGACAGGCTTGGCTTCTTTATATTCTTTATATGTGGTCGTTCCCCAATTCACGGTGATGACGGCAGCCATGATGGCTGTCCCTACGAGGGGGACTACCCAAATGAGGGTCGAACGTTTCAGCTTCGATCTCAGGCGTCCGTACCAATTCATGAGCCACTCCTCTTCAGGCGCGTCGAGATAGCCTCAATTGGTCGTTTCGTGTGCATCGCAAGCATCTGGTGGTTAAAAACCGCCACCGCCACCCCCGCCCCTGCCGCCACCGGAAGACCCCCCACCGCCAAAGCCGGATCCGCCTGAGCTGCGCGGCGCCGAGGCCATCGCCGAGGCGGCCTGGCTCGACATGCGGCCGAGGTCGCTCACGAAGCTGCGGGGATGGAAGCTCGCGCCATCCGTCCCCCGGTACCATTCGGGCCTCTGCCGATAGATGTCTTCGAAGGCGCGGACCCAGTTGTTCTCGACGCCTAATGCCATGGCGTAGGGGAGGTATTTTTCGAACATCTCCGGCGTCTTGATCGTCCGGTCGAGCCGGTCGGCCTCGACCCGGCTGAGGAACTCTTCAAAGCCCAGCACCCCTTCGAGGGCGCGGGCACCCATGAGGGTGCGGGCCGGCATGACCCAGCCGAAACCGATGATGGTAAGGGCGGTCAGAAACCCGGCCGCGATGAAGGGGAGCGGTGCCAAACCCATCCAGTGGGCGATGAAGATGCCCCCCCAGATCGCGATCCCGCTGATCACCACGCCGGCGATGAGATAGATCTTCCTAACCTTATCGGGCCGCTGGGTGTAGTAGCGGCGGGCGAGCAGGCGGTCGAAGATCCGATCGTGAATCTCGGGGAGGTCTTTGTAGAATCGGTTCTCGAGATCGGAAAGCTCGACCGAGGTGCGGCTCCCCCGCGCGAAGAGCGCATTGAGCAGCTTCGCCTCGTGGGGCTTCAATTCCCCCCAGTCGGCGAGCTCCTTCCGCAGGGTGAAGATGTAGTCCTTGTCTGACCAGAGCCCCAGCAGCCGCGCCTCCTCCTTCTCTTCGATCAGGAGGTAGCCGCGGACGGCGAGGTCGACCACCGTGGCGGTGATGTCGCGCATATCGGAAGAGTTGTCCATCAGCGTCCCCAGCTCGGCCGGGGTCAAGTCCTCGGGCGGCTCGTATCGGGGGACGATGGGGCGCCGGCGTGGATCCCGCCCGCGGGTGTGCCAGAGCGAGAACATCAGGCCGAACACGCCGAGCGGGATGAGGAATACCCAATTGCTGTGCAAGAAGAGGGCCGCCTTAGCCGCGGGACCGGGCTCTTTCACCAACCCTTTGTCCCAACCCACGACGATGGTCATCCCTTCGCGAAAGGCGAGCGACCGGCGCATCCGGACCCGGACCTCACTGTGGGCGATCTCCACATCCGCCCGTTGCTCGCGGGACCCGTAGGCGCCGGTGAAGGCGAGGGCGCGGACCCCGCTGGCTCCGGGCGGAAGCAAGATGCGGGCGGCGGCGCTCTGAATGGGGACCTCCCACTCGTCGCCGGTGATGTTCCAGTACAGCTCGTCGTGCGCCTCAAAGAACTTCAGGGCATTGGAGACCCGGTAGCGGAAAACGACGGTGCGGGTCGCGTCGCGGGCATCCGGAACCCAGATCTTGAACTTCCGGTAGTGGCGCTCGCGACTCTGCTCGACCTTCAGCGGGTTCCCCCGCTCATCGGCGATGCTCTCGACGTCCAGGTGAAGGGTGTAGTTGAAGCCCTGGGGCGTGCGGTACTCGACCGGGATCGTCCGGAAGATGCCGTTCCACTCGCCGGTGAAGCGCGGGCGGATGGTTTCGGTGACGTAGGTGACCCCATCCGGCGTGACGACCACCTCGGCATCGAAGCGCTCGATGACCAGGGAACGAGCGGCGACGGCGGTGGGGAGGGTCGTTACGAGTAGTAGCAACAGAAGGAATGCGCGCCGGACCATCGCCTCCTCTTTCCCCCGCGCTACCGGGCGCCGGTCTCGAAGCTGACCCTCGGGACCTCTCGCTCGGCCGCGGCCGTGAGTTCGAAGAACTCGCGGGGCCGGAACGCGAAGAAATCGGCGATGAGATTCGAGGGGAACTGCGCGATGCGGGTGTTCAGGTCGCGCACGACGGCGTTGTAGTACCGGCGGGCATTCTGGACGGCGTCTTCGATCTGGTTGAGCGAGCCCTGCAGCTGGGTGAAGCTCTCCACGGCGCGGAGTTGCGGGTAGGCCTCGGCGAGCGCAAAGAGGGACTTCAGCGCCTGCGTGAGCATCCCCTCGGCCTCCCCTTTGGCGGCCGGCCCCTGGGCAGACATGGCCCGATTGCGGGCATTCACCAGGTCTTCCAATGTCTTGCGTTCGTGGCTCGCGTACCCCTTGACGGTCTCGATCAGGTTCGGGATCAGGTCATAGCGCCGCTTGAGCTGGACGTCGATGTCGGCCCAGGCGTTGTCGCACTGGACGCGCAGGCGGATCAGGCTGTTGTAGATGGTAACGACGGCGACAGCTACCGCGGCGAGAACAAGTAAGATGATCCACATGGGTGTCACCTCTCTCTAGCGTGTGGCCCGCTTCCCAGCCCGCGTTTGCGGTCACTATACGTTCCCGCGCCACTCTTGTAAAGGCAAGGTCGCAGGGGAAGGGCCCCGAGGCACGGCGCCGCGGTTTGGGTTTTGCAATTTGCGGACCACTGGCCGCTCTACCGACGATGGGCCTGAGGGGCTAGAACGACATGTGATATCTCGCATTGAGGGCGATGTGGAGAATCATCGGGGCGAGGAGCGTCGATCCTGGTTGCTGCACCAACAGGGCCAGCGCGAACCCGACGAAGAAAAACCAGGGCAGCGCGGTGAAGGAGAAGTGGCACACCGCAAAGAGAAAGCTGGTGAGGACGATGGCCCGGTGGGGGTTATACTGGCGGGCCAAGACCCGGAAGGCCACGCCACGGAAGAACAACTCCTCCACAATGGGGATGAAGAACAGTCTCCCGGCGAATCGGAGCCTCGACTGTTCCCAGAGGGCGGCCAGGTTCCCGAGAGCCTCCTCCAGGCCGGTCCGCGCCTCTGCGAGGGAGATGAGCAGGTATCCGGTTGCGAGGAGGAAACTGACCGCCACCTTCCTCCAGGGGTTCTTCCCTGGAATGCCGACTTCATTCCATGTCATTCTGTACCAATAGCGCGTCAGGAGGATAACAAGCGTCAGGTTGTAGAGCGGAAAGACCAGGTAGGCGATACGGACGTCGACCGCACTCCCTTTCACTGCGGCGGGGACCAAGAGAGTCGTCGGGAGTAGCCACGCGACGTATGTCCACAAGACGCCTATGGCGGACAACGGACGCGGGTCTGCCGATCGGGAGATCTCTTCGTCGCGGTGGCCGCTGGTCACTCATCTCTCCACGAGGCCCGCTGGGCCTCGTGGA
Organism: Methylomirabilales bacterium (SeqCode); assembly: GCA_050732295.1. Lineage (GTDB taxonomy): Bacteria > Methylomirabilota > Methylomirabilia > Methylomirabilales > CSP1-5 > CSP1-5. The sequence continues at coordinate 5,419 of JBOHQS010000013.1, read as the reverse complement.
AGTGATGGTGCAATTTTCAGGCCCTGCCCCGTGCCCCCTTCTCAGGCTTCCACCCCCTGTGTCTAGTCCTTCCTAGGCTGCTTGAGTCGTGCCCCGGATAGAACCCTGCCCGGATCAATCCGATGAGCCCCCTCCCCCCGTATTTCAAGATGAACCCCAGGGACAGATGAGCCCTCCCGGGGCAATCCAGGTCGGGGGGGCGATCGTAGACAAGGGTGGAGAGAGGAGGTGATTTCATGAAGTGGGTCTGGCACTGGCTGCTCTGGTGGGGGTTTCGTCGGCCTGTGTGGCTGGCCCCATGCAAAGTCCTGGGACTTGCGTGCCTCGCCGCTGCTGTCCTCGTAGGAAGTGTCGCCTCGGGGTTCAGTGCAGGGTCAGGCTCTGACGGCGTCGGGGGGAGGGAAGCCGCGGTCGCCATCAAGACCTTCCAGTTCCAGCCTGGCCGCCTCGAGGTGAAGACCGGCACGAAGATCACCTGGACCAACCAGGACGAGGTCTTACACACCGTCACCTCGGGCACTCCCGAAACTCGCGACGGCCGGTTCGGCTCGCCGCTCGATGGGAAAGGGGCCACCACCAGCGTGACCTTTACCGAGCCGGGCACCTACCCCTATTTTTGCGAGCGGCATCAGTCCATGCAGGGAGAGATTCGCGTCCAGCAGTAACAGAACAGTCGTGAACAGAGAGTGAACAGATTCTCGTCGCCTTTACCGTGAAAGGAGAAGAGTCGTGAAAAGCACGTTCCGAAGACTCACCGGGGTCGTGGCGGCCGTCGCGCTCCTGACTGTCGCGTGCACGACGACCTCACCAACTCAGTCAGTGAAAAGTCCGATGACCCCGACGTCGGCCACCAAGGCGGCCGAGCTGCGCACGACGCTGAACGGGTTGTTCGGCGAGCATGTCCTGATTGCGGCCGTCGCCACCAGTCACGCTCTCGGTGGCCGCGAGGCTGCATTCAAGGGTGCGGCAGCCGGCCTCGACGCCAACTCCGTGGATCTCTCGAAGGCGATCGGTTCGGTCTACGGGCCCGATGCCGAAAAGGCCTTCCTGCCCCTGTGGCGCCGGCACATCGGGTTTGTCGTGGACTACACCACCGGCGTCGCCACCAAGGACAAGGCCAAGCAGGACAAGGCGGTTGCCGATCTGGTCCAGTACAGCCAAGACTTGGGCGCCTTCTTCTCCTCAGCCAATGAGAAGCTGCCCAAGCAGGTCGTGGCCAATCTGGTCAAGGACCACATCCTGACGCTCAAGGCTGTGATTGACGCCCAGGCGGCGAAGGACTGGGGTAAAGTCTACCCCGACCTTCGGAGTGCGGCTGGCCACATGCAGATGATCGGCGACCCGCTGGCCGAGGCGACTGTCCAGAAATTCGCCACCAAGTTCGCAGGGGTGATGTAGGGATCTGCCATCTGTCGAAGCGAGCTTGGGCCATCACGACCGGGGCCAGCTTTTCTGGCCCCGGCCGCTTTGGCGTCCATGCCGCCCGGACGCGACCCAAAAATTTCGCTTGACAGCCGCCTGGTAGGCTAGTATTGTACTGACCGGTCGGTACATAACCCAAATGGAGCTATGCAGGAAGAAAAGTTGAAAAGTACCAAAGAGCAGATTTTGCAGACCGCTTGTCGGCTGATCCATCGTAATGGCTTTAATAATACGAGCTTGGATGATATTCTGCGGGAGAGTGGCGTTGGCAAGGGGAATTTCTATTACTACTTCAAGAGCAAAGATGAGCTCGGGTATGCGGTTCTCGATCGGCTGGCCCTATGGACTTCTCAGCAGATTGGCCAGGAGATCTTTGGCAATGGAGAGGATCCTGTAGGGGAGATCTTCCACCTCTTTGATCTTGTCGTCGCCATGCAGCGGGAGGCGGGGTGCATGGGGGGATGCCCCCTTGGGAACCTCGCCATCGAGATGAGCGATATCCACGATGGGTTTCGCCACCGGATCGAGGAGATCCTGGCGAGCTGGCGCGGTTACATAGCCGGGGCTCTGACCCGGGCCCAGGCGAAGGGCCAGTTGGCCCAAAATGTGCAATTGGATCGGATCGCGGACTTCATCTTAGCCGGGGTTGAGGGGGCGATCCTGGTCACGAAGGTTCGGAAGGACCTGGGCGTCCTCGAAGGGTGCTTGGACGAACTCAAACAATATGTGCGAGGGTATCTCGTCTAATGAGACACGCGATGAAACACCCGTCCCAACCCGCACCGGAGAGTTACGCCATGAACGCGACGATCGTAGAATATACCGATGAAAGGCCACCGGAGAACCTGTATCCAGAGCGCATTGTTTCGCCGACCAAGGGAAGGGCCTGTTGTGCCGGCAATATGGAACAGATCGGTGGCGTGAGACGCGAGGAGACGCGGGCCTACTTTTACCGTCGGTGTCGCGCGTGCGGGTACACCGTCCGTCACTTTGTGTCCGCGCCGCCCCCCGATTCTCCCGGCGGTTCGTGGGAGGATGAGCAGACCGCCCTCCTGAAGCTGGTCGCCTAGTACCGTTCCAACGTATTGGCGTATCCCCCTCCACTCTCCCCGCGGCCCACAGCCGAGAAAGCAATTGTATTGTATTGACAGCGGGGGGCAGCTGTAGTATGTACCAAAGCGATTGTACCGGGGTCGTCGGGGAGGGACGATGGCCTTTATCGCTGACCTGCATCTCCACTCCAGGTACAGTCGGGCGACCAGCCGCGAGATGGAAGTGGAGTCGCTGGCTGGGTGGGCGTCCGCTTCATCCTCCAGGTCGAGGTCTCGAACGTCTACCACGAGGGGGGGCGGCTGAGGAAGATCCATACCCTTCTCTATGCGCCATCGCTGGAGGCCGCCGGGCGGCTCAACGCCGCCTTCGCCCGCCGGATCGTCTTCGACGTCTCTCCCGACTCCGTCATCGTCCCCGCCCATGCCTGGACCCCGTGGTTTTCCATCTTCGGTTCTCAGTCGGGCTTTGATTCTCTCCAGGAAACCGGTCTCTCGTCCGACCCGTCGATGAACTGGCGGCTGAGTGCGCTGGACGGAATCACCCTGATGTCCAATTCCGACGCCCATTCCCCGTCAAGGCTGGGGCGGGAGTGTAACGTCTTTGGCCGATCCCGCTGGAAGAAATCATTGCCGCGGCGATAGGTCAGGGGGTCAACACGATGGCCGTACGGCAGGAGTACAACCATCTCGTCGAAGCGGGGGGGAACGAATTTGCCGTCCTGGTGGAGTGTGGAGAGGAGGAGCTGGCGGAGACTCCGTCCCCATGGCAGCCCGAGCAGATGAATCTCTTGTGAGGAGGAGGAGCTATGGCGAAGGCAAAAAGAAGGGCGAAGGGAAAGAGGAAACGAAAGGTCGCACGCGCAGTCAAGCCAAAACGGAAGCGGGTCGCGAAGGGCAAGAAACGGGTCGCGAAGGGCAAAAGGCGGGTGGCGAAGGGCAAGAAGCGAGCGATGAAGCCGAAGCGAAAGGTGAAAGCTCCCGCCAGGAGGAAGCCGGCCCCGGAGATGGGGAGGCCCTTCCAAGAGCCTGAAGCCGTGGGAGTGGTTTTCCCGCCGCCCCTTGGCCTAGATTAAGGCCGAGGACATGTAACCCGTTATCCGTCTCCGGCCCCTCGTGGAGGGGGTCCGGGTGGCGACGGAGTTCTTCTCTGGTGCCGGCCCCTGTTCGGTCCATCCGAAGAGGGCTGGACCCTTCTGTCTCTCCGGGTGGCGCTCCCGGGTCTTTCCGTCTCGGAAGGCTTCCGAGATCTTCCCCGTCTCTTCCCGGGTCTTGACCGACTCCCGCTTCCTCCTTGGGAGAGTTCCCACCCCTGTGCTAGAGTGTGGCTTCTGCGATGACGCGGGGTCGGAGGAGTTGTGGGTTCGAAATTTCTCGATCTCACCGGACCGGAGCGGCGGACGGTGACCGCCGGGGTGATGGTCGGGGTCTTTCTCGGGGCGATGGAGTCCACCGTGGTGGCCACGGCGATGCCGACCGTCGTGGCCAGCCTGGGCGGCCTCGAGGTGTATAGCTGGGTCTTTTCAAGTTACTTGCTTACCTCCACCGTCACCGTCCCCCTGTGGGGAAAGCTCTCTGATCTCTACGGCCGTCGCCCCTTCTATCTCCTCGGCATCGCTCTGTTCTTGCTGGGATCCGTCGCCTGCGGTTTCTCTCGCACCATGACGCAACTCATTCTCTTTCGGGGAGTGCAGGGTCTCGGGGCCGGTGCCATTCTTGCCCTGGGGCTCACCATCATCGGCGACATGTATCCCTTCGAGGCGCGCGCCCGGCTGCAGGGCTTCCTCAGCGGCGTCTGGGGGGTGGCCAGCATCGCGGGCCCTTTCCTTGGGGGACTCCTTACGGATCATCTCTCGTGGCGGTGGGTATTTTTTGTCAACGTCCCGGTAGGGCTTGTCGCCTCCTTCATGGTTGGCCGGTCCCTCCGAGAACCGGAGCGCGAGCGGTCGCGGTCGGTGGCGGTCGATTTTCTTGGCGGAGCAGTCCTGATCGTCGCCCTGGTCCTCTTCCTTCTGGGCGTCATGGGGACCGGCTGGAGGGGTCAGGGGCGCCTCGGCCTGGTGGCTGTTGCGGTTGTCGGCTTGATCGTTTTTGGGCGGATCGAGCGCCGCGCGGAGGACCCCCTGATCCCCCTGCGTCTCTTCGAGAACCGGATCTTCCTCGCCTCCTTCGTGACCGGCCTCATGGCCGGGATGGCGATGTTTGGGGCCATCTCCTTTGTTCCGCTCTTTGTGCAGGCAATCCTCGGGACCGACGCGACGGCAGCGGGGAGCGTGCTGACCCCCTTTATGCTCGCCTGGGTCCTGTGCTCGATCTTGGGCGCTCGCCTCCTTCTCCGCTACAGGGTGAGGGCGATCGTCCTCACCGGTGGCGTGGCCCTCAGTGTGGGATTCCTCTTCTTCACACGGCTCGGGATTGCGAGTACCCGGCCAGAGGTCATGGCGGGGATGACGCTGGGGGGGGCGGGGATGGGATTGATGATGGCCCCCCTCCTGATTGCCGTGCAGAGCACGGTCCCGAGAAGCCAGTTGGGAGTCGCCACCTCCGTCACGATGTTCTCGCGGACCGTCGGGGGAGCCATCGGGGTGAGCCTCCTCGGGGCCGTCATGGCCCGAATCCTGCGGGAAGAGCTTCGCGCTCTCACCGCGGGTGCGGCCGACATGAAACTCGAGGCCTTCGTGCAAAATCCGGAGGTCCTCCTGCAACCGGCTGTGCGGGCAGGCTTGCCCGCGCACCTGCTCATCGGGCTTCGGGAGGCCTTGGCCAGCGCCCTCCACGGGGCCTTCGTCGCGGGATCTCTGCTAGCTCTGCTGGCGCTGCTCGCTGCCTTTCTCCTCCCGGAGGGTCTTGCCCGGGACCACGCCCTTTCGGAGGGGACGGCGATGTCACAAAGGGATTGACAGCAGTGAAGACGGCGTTCGGTGGTGTTGAGGCCCTCCGGTGGCGGG
>JBOHQS010000012.1:0-31189 GCA_050732295.1 Methylomirabilales bacterium (SeqCode) | reverse complement strand
GAGTCTCCCGGAAGTGCACCATGGTCCCCTGTGTCCAGGATTCCCATGTCCACTCGCGATGAGGCACCTCTGGACGCTGATCGCTCTGAGCAGGGACGATACACGCAAGTCCCCTCCGAGTCAAGTCTCCTCGCCACCTCGCCCTTCTTGCGTGAAGATGCGTCTCGCCAGTGCCGGTTTGCAGGGTCCGCCGGGCGCGGCGAAGGGGTCGAGATCGTGGCCCCGCGCCGTCCACGCCATTTCGGCATAAAGCGCCGCGAGTGTGGGGCCAAACACCTTGATCTTAAAGGACGTATCTGGAAAGCATGAAAGTCGGCCTCAGGGGCACAGGGGCCTCCCAGGACAGGTGAGAAGCGAGGTTACCTGGCGGCGGGTCCAAGAGCGACCTCCTGGCGCACGGGGCGAATCATATCCGGGCACGATTCTTGCTCGGGCTAGAACACCGGCACCAGTGGTGTCGCACCTAAGGCTGGGAGGAAGCCTATCATGGGGAAAGGCAAGAAACTCTGGGGACGTGACGAGGTGGCGACCTGCAAGCTCTGTGGGACCCAGCTCAAGGAAGGGGATCTCACCTGTCCGCTCTGTGGTTTTCTGACGGGCGCCGATGCCAACGTCTTTGTCATTCCAGGGAATGCCGGGGGCGCCGCGAAACAGAAGGAGATCCGGCCCACCCCGACCCCCCCTCCCGCGAAGGAGGCGGCTGTCCCCGATGTGAGGGAGGCCGCGACCGCAGAAGTGGAACCCGAGTTGGACATCGAAGAGGAAACGGCGCCAGTGATTCAGAAGAAGCCCGAGGCGAGTACCCCCGTCTTCACCCTGGATGCACCGGGGCTCCGAAAGTTGCTGGCCAGACAGCCGGACCTGCTCGAGCCGGGACTGAGGCTGGTGGCCGACAAGAAAGGGAAGCCGATCGGCGCGGGACTCTCCACCGCGGTCGGCGACATTGATCTCTTGGCCCGCGACGGGAGCGGAGACTTTGTGGTCGTGATGATTGCCGGACGGGGACAGCAGGGGGAGAAGTTCGTCGCGGAGATCCTGCAGCGGATTGGCTGGGTCCGAAAGCACCTGGGGAAGGGGAAGGAGCGGGTGCGGGGGATCGTGCTGGTGGAGCAGGTGCCCGAGGACCTCGGCTACGCCTCGGCCGCTGTGGCGGAGACAGTGGTCATCAAGACGTATCGGGTCGGCCTCGCAATCGAGGACGTGGAGATCTGATGGCAGACAGCAGACAAAGGAGGGGTGTTTCAATGAAGAAGGCAAGATGGACCGTGTTCTCTCTTCTCGTCGTTTTCGCAGGGGTGACGGGATGCGCGACGACGGAGGGCGTGGTGAAATCCAAGGAGGACGGGGCCACTCAGGTCTATCAGGTCAGCTCCTCTCAGGCCTGGGAGATTACCAAGACCGTCTTCCGTTGGCACGATAGCGACGCCATCGAGGAGCATCAGCGTGAGGGCTATATCCTCGCGACCAATGGCAAGAAATGGGTCCCGTGGTCATCGATGATGGTGGCGTGGGTGGATCGCGTTGACCGAAACAAGACCAAGGTCACCGTGGTGACGAAGCGACGCATCGGGGACGTGGGGACGGGCTCGAGCGAAGCCACGTTTCATAAGCACTTTGCCGAGGCGGTGAAGATCGTCAAGGCAGGGAAGGCTCTTCCTCCCGAACGGCCGGAAGCGAAGTAGCTCGACACCAGCGCGAGGCCGCCAAAGGGTGATCCCTTGGCGGCCTTCGTCTTTTCGCCCCCGCCTATTGTCCAAGCGTCTCCCGCCCCGTCGGCGCTTCGGGGCCGGCCGCAGCATCTTCGTCTCACATGTCTCGCACGACCGACTTTTCGGCAGGGACGACCTCGACCCGGATGGTGAAGGTCCGGACCTCTGCGGCGCCGAGGGCGCCGACGCCCACCACGTGGCGTGAGATCACTTCCCCTTGGTCATTCTGCACTTGCACCAGGACAGAGTACTCGCACCGCTCCGCGATGCCGGGATGGCGGATCGTCCCCTCGACTTGGAGAGGGCAAAAGATGGGCGAGGAAAGGCGGGCCAGCCTATCCGGATCAAGACGCACGTACCGCTGGCAGGCAGGGCAGACCGCCGCGCTAATGAGGATCGTGGCCTTGCAGTGGGGGCATGGCCTGGTCCTTCCGGGAAGGGAGGGTTGGGGCAGGGCCATCACCTCGCCTCGCCTTCCTCGCCGATGCCGGCCTGAGTGGTCGCTTCCTCTTCCCAACCGAACTCGACCTTCCCTCGCATGCGCGACCCCGCCGCCACCGTGAGCGAGCCTGCCTTGAGGTCCCCGATCAGGGTTCCTGATTGGAGGAGTTGCACCCTCTTCGTCGCCTGAACGTTGCCCTGCACCTCGCCCCCGACATTGATGGTTCCTGCCCGGAGATCTCCCGTGACTTGAGCGCCGGTTTCGATCGTCAGATCGCCCTCCACCTGGACGTCTCCCTGAAAACGGCCGGCAACCCTCAGATGTCCGACCCCTTGGATTTTGCCCTCGACGGTCAGGCCGGCAGCGATGACGGAGTCGTTCTTTGGGGAAGCCTCCTGCACCGATCGGCGCGACTCGGAAGCCTGCGGGGTGCCCTCGGGTTGCTTCGCAGACGTGCGGCCTTGCTCTTTCTCCAGGTATTCCTTCCACAGTGCCATAGTGAAATCCTCCTTACCTGTGGTCATAGGACCGCCTCGCTGAAAAACAACGCCCTCTCGGGACGGAGTTCACCCCGGGAGGGCGTCTGGGTGTTTGGTACGCCGTCGATTGTGCTGCAGGTGGGCTTGAGTATGCCTACCCCGGTTCCATGCCGCTACGGCCTACGGGAAGCTGGCCGGTCCCTGCGTCACTGTTTACCCACGCGACAACCCGAGGGATGCTCGGGAGGTGCCTACAAGGCAGATTCCATGCCAATTGGGGACGCTTCACCTGAGCCCGGTGGCATCTTCCCGATTTTCCTTGCTTTGCTCAAGACGCCCAAGGGGGCGTTCAAGGGCAATTCCCCCTTCCTGGGCTTGTGCAAAATGTAAGGCTTACATGGAAGAGAATGTAAGGATTACACCCTTTTTCTCCTCGGGGATTGTATCCCCTCGTGTCTCCTTTTCCTCTCTCGGGGTCAGGTCTGTTCAGCGAGCCTCTCCGGCCTTCAGCCCGTGCTTTTTCATGCGTGTGCGAAGCTGCGTCCTGCTGAGGCCCAGGAGTTTGCTGGTTTTCAACTTGTTGTACTTCGTCTCCTCCAGGGCCTTGAGGATGAGCTGTTTTTCCAGATCAAGCAAGTTGATTCCGCCAGGGGGCAGCCCCAAGGTCTCCCCGCTCGTGGGTTGCCGCCTGGGTCGCTCTCTGAGCGAGAGCGATAGCTCTTGGGCAGTCACGACCGGTCCTCGACAGAGGATCACCGCCCGCTCCATGACGTTTTCAAGCTCGCGGACGTTTCCCGGCCAATGGTAGCTGGTGATCAGATCCCTGGCCTCGGGAGACAGCGAGGGCACCTCCTTGCGGAGCTCTCGCCCGGACTTGTGAAGAAAGTGTCGTGTCAAGGGAATGAGGTCCTCCTTCCGCTCCCGTAAGGGCGGAAGAGAGATGGGGTAGACGTTGAGGCGGTAGAAGAGATCCTCCCGGAACCTCCCCGCCTCCCTGAGCGCTTCGAGGTTCTGGTTGGTCCCCGCGATGACTCGGACGTCCGTCGCGATGGTCGCCGTTCCCCCTAACCGCTCGAATTCCCTCTCTTGCAAGACTCGCAGGAGCTTCACCTGGATCTCGGGCGGGATATCACCGATCTCGTCCAGAAAGATCGTTCCGCCATCCGCCAGTTGAAATCGGCCGATCTTTCTGGAAACGGCCCCCGTAAAGGCCCCCTTCTCATGCCCGAATAGCTCGCTCTCGATGAGGCCGGCGGGCAGCGCGGCGCAGTTCACCTTGATGAGCGGTCGGTCTTTTCGGCGGCTGAGATTGTGAATGGCCCGGGCGATCAGTTCCTTGCCGGTCCCCGTTTCGCCGGTCAGCAGCACGGTCGCACCGGTTGCGGCGACCTGCTCGACCTTTCGCAGGACTTGCTTGATCGCCGGAGACGTTCCGATGATTTCTTCAAAATTGCGCTCAGTTTTGAGCTCTTCTTGTAAATAGACATTTTCGAGCTGCAATTTGTTCAATTCGGCCTCGGCCTTCTTCCGTTCGTTGATGTCCCGTAGAATGACGGTGTAGAGTTTTCGCCCAGCCGCTTCCACCTGCGAGATGGTCCCTTCGATGGGAAACTCATGGCCATCGGCCCGCAGGGCGGTGAGACCGTCGGGGATCCAGCGGTAGGGTGTGGCCGTATCGCCCTGTTCGAGGGCCCTGACATGCTCGGTGAGCACGCGGCGGAGCGGCTCGGAGAGAAACTGGCCGACCGGCTCCCCGATCGCTTGCGTTGCGGGGCGGCGAAACACGGCCTCGGCCGCCCGATTGAAAAGTCGGATCTGCTGCTGCCCATCAATGGTGACGACGGCGTCCATCGCAGATTCCAGGATGCGAGCGAGCCGTTCCTCACTCTCGCGCAACGCCTCCTCCGCCCGCTTTCGGTCGGTGATATCTTGGACGGCCCCTTCGTAGTAGAGCACCGCGCCCCTGGGATCGCGAACGGCGCGCGCGCTCTCCGAGATCCATATCGCACTGCCGTCTCTGCGATACACCTGCGACTCGAGTCCCGACACAGCGCTCTGTTCCTGCAACAGACGGATGAACTCGGCACGGCGGGTGGGTTCGACATACAGTTGCGGTCCGATATCGATGAGATTCTCGACGAGCTCCTCGGGAGACTCGTACCCATACATGCGCGCCAGGGCAAGGTTGGCGCTGATGTAACGCCCCTCTGGCGTGGTTTGGAAGATCCCCTCGACCGCATGCTCGAAAATGCTCCGATATTTTGCTTCGGCCTGCCGCAGCGCCACTTCCGCCCGGGTCCGTTCCGCGATTTCCCTTCTCAGATTCTCGTTGGCGACCCTGAGTTCGGCCGTGCGCTCATGGACGCGGATCTCCAGGTCGTCCTTCGCCTGTTGGAGTGCCGCCTTGGCCTGTGTGCGCTCGATCACCCGCCCGAGCTGGGTACCGATGTGCGCCATAACTTCCAATAGGGGCTCGTCAGGCTCGATGGCCTCGGCAGAGAAGAACTCGAGCACCGCGACGACTGCGGTCCCCACCATTACCGGGAATCCGAAGCCTGCTTTGACGCCGATGTCCTGTGCGAACGTGGCCCGCGGAAAATTGGGGTCCTTCGTCACATCGATGATCCACGCGGGCCTTCCACTGGCCAGGACCCGCCCCGGCAATCCGACGCCCGGGGCGAAGCGGGTCACCTCGGTCACCTTCCGAAAGGTCTCGAACCTATTGGGATGATTAAGATGCCAGAGTTCCGTCGTAACGAGTTCGCCTGTACCATCGGCGGCGAGCATGTACGCGTGACCCACCGGCCATTCGGTGAGGGTGCATATCTCGTCGAGACAGACCTGTATCGCTTTGTCGACAACGGAAGCCTCGTTGGCGGCGACCGCAATTTTCTGAAGTAAACGAACATACGCAGTTTGCTCTTGCAGTGCCTTTTCTGCCTGCTTGCGTTCGCTGATATCGCGAACGATGCCGGTGAAGAGATGCTTACCATTTTCCTGGCGGAGTGCGCCGAAGGAGATTTCGATCGGGATTTCACGCCCACTGCAGTGCAACCCAGTGAGCTCCAGTCCCTCCCAGGAGATGCTTTTCTGTCCCGTATCGATAAACTTCGCAATCGCCGCAATATGGCGCGACCGCAGCGGTTCGGGCATGAGGAGCGTAAGCGGCTGACCGAGCAGCTCGTCTGCGGCGTATCCAAAGACCTTTTCCGTAGCGGGATTGCCATAAGTGATCCGGCTGTACTCATCGATAGTGATAATCGCATCGGTCGCGGATTCCGCGACGACACGGTACTTCTCTTCGCTCTCGCGCAGCGCCTCCTCTGCCTTCTTGCGCTGGGTGATGTCACGGATAGCGCTCGAGATCAGGACTCCCTCATCGGTCGCGAGGGGACTCAGGCTGATCTCAGCGGGAAACTCGCTCCCGTCCTTACGCCGCCCGTAGAGGTCCAGCCCAGAACCCATGGGGCGAACACGAGGCAGGGTGAAGTAATCGGCGCGGTGGTGCGTGTGTTCTTTCCGGAAGCGTTCAGGCACCAGGATCTCGACTGACTCTCCGAGCAGTTCCTCCCTGGAGTAACCGAACAGTCTCTCTGCTTGCTCGTTAATCAGGACGATCTTCCCATGCTGGTCGGCGACGACCATGGCATCCGGCGCGGACTCGAAGACCTGCCGAAACGTATCCCCTGGCTCCCTTGTCCCCTCATCTCTTTTCATCTAGCACCTCGGCACCCGTATCCCTGTCCACATCCGGGTGGTCAGATTTAACCACAATGTTCAGAAGTGAACAACCCCAAAATATGGCTGAAAATTCAAGGCCTCTCTGGCCCCATAGAGGTACGCGCTGTTCAATTCTGCACATCCCAATGCTGGCACCTCATTCTCGCTCATATCAGTCTTAATAAGGATTTTCAATGACTTATAGCCTAAAGTTCTTGTTGGCACGGCCCTTGCGATTAGGGAGATGGTGAACGGAGCATCACCGGTAGAGGGAAAGCCGAAACGTGGGGCCCGAGAGAAAGGGGGGAAGGTCGATGAGACAGAGGTTATTGCAGAGAGTCCTTCCAGTGGCCTTCTGCGGCTTGGTGGCCATCTCGGTGGCACCGGCCCTGGCGGAGGAAGCTCCAAGAGGGATCGGGACAACGAGCAGTGATCTGGTCTCCGTGCGTGATGCAGAGCCCCAGAGGGCCATCGTCAACTTGCGGGGGGATCAGGTCCTCGTCCCAGGAGATGTTCCTCCGAAAGATCGCTTCATCCTGCAACGGCTCATCAGTGTGGACGATCGGTTGATTGTCTTTCTCTATAGCGATCCCGGGTTCCAAGAGCGCATCGACTATGTAGAGGCGTACAACGCGAATGGTGAACTGCTGGAGATCGCGTGGTACGACTCCACTTCAGGTCCTAGGATAGTTCGGGACGTTAATCTGGGTAACCGGGACGCCAAGAGGCCAGCCCGGATTCTGAAAACGCCTGTCACAAGCGTCGCGATTGTCGGCCAGACCAGATGACCGGCTGCGCAGAAGAGGGGAGGGAGACATGGCGTGGATAAAGAGCCTAGACGTACGCTGCTGCGGAACGTGCGGAATCGTCGGTGAGCGTTGGGTCCTCCAGAACAATCAGGGACGCCAGGTCGCCGATGCCACGTTCTGCCCCGTGTGTTACCCCGATGTGAAGCAGGTATTTGAAGTCTTCCTTGATCGGATCGAAGGGATGCCCCGCCTCGGACCAATTGTCGAGGGCCAGAGAGTCACGGCTTCCGAGTCCAGGCAGGCGACACCATCCCCCGCATGATGACTGGTTCGCCAGCTCCCTCGGTATGAGGAAAGCAAATCGCCCCGTCTCGGAGAGCCAGTTACGGGGAAAAGGCGGCCAAGCTACTTTTCTGGACGGGGATTGTGTCCCCTTTCGAAGTGTCCGTCATATCGGGGTAGCTCAGGGACTCGGAGGTCGGCCGTTCCTGGCACCGTGAGAAAATCACTGTCCCACGATGATGGGCGTAAACCCTTGCCTCTTTAGGGCCTCAAGCACCTCGACCGCTTCCGATCGGTTTTGGTATTCGCCCACACGGACGGCATGCACCGGGGTGGAGACAGCCTTGGAGACGACCTTGGGGGCGTAGTTCTTCTTCTGGAGACTGTGAGCCAGGTCGATGGCTTCGTTGAGATCAACGAATGACCCAACCTCCAGACCGAACTTCCCGCCTTCGGTCTCGATCACGTTCGACGGGAACCCATCGACTTTCAGTCTCTGTGCGGTCTGCTCCGCTTCCTCGCGGTTCGCGAATTCACCGCTATAGACGCGGTGGCGAGTGATCGGCGCGGTCATCATGTGGATGATCGGGCGGAACCCGAGCTCTTCCAAACGTGCCTTGAGGGCGGCAGCGTTGCGCTCGACGACCAGGGCAGCGACCTGGACGGTGTACCGTTTTTCCCTCTTCAGCCCGGGTTCCTTCACGGTAGCCATAGGCTTTGAGGTAGGCTCCTTTGTGACTCGCGGGGCCGCGGGCGGACTGCCTACGGCCGGAGGCACCTTCGCCTCAGGAGGCCTCGTCGCCTTGGGGGGTGCTTCGGCCGTCGGCCGCCTCCACGCCAGATCCTTACAGAGCGCATAACCCGATTTCCCCCATACCTCTACCTCTCTGACCTTGCACCACTCGCCCCCGGTGTCGGCAGGCTCGATCTCCACGACATCGCCTGGTATGAGCTGCATGACCACCCGGCCCTCAGTGGTCATTTGGGAGTACACGAGTGCGTCCCGGTCCAGGGTCACCCGTTCAGGCGGGGCTGCTGCCTCGGCCGGATGGCCGCCCAGGGCAACGGCGGCCAGCGCAGCCAGGGTCCAGGCCAGAAGTCTTGCTCCCTTCAACGGTCTTACCCCCTCTCAGTCTCGGAGCGTTTCCGCTCACAACTAGCTAATCCCCCAACTGGTGCAAGTTTTACGCCTATTTTCTCCGTCTGGGACCTGGATACGCACAGTCGCTGTCAGGCAGCCCAGACTGCAGCTTTCTTAAGGGATAGCAACGAGCGGCTGTTGGTGGAGAGCGCGCGGTAGCCCATCTGGCGCAGGCAGTACGCCTTGAGCTGGCGGTTCTTGAGCAGTCAGACGGGTTAAGTCTTCTGTTGACTAATTCCTCCTCGCTCTGGGCTCGGAGGGCTATCGCTTTGCGATCCGCGGTGGCGGTGGGCCAAGTGATGCAGCAGGAGGCCTTCGCGGAGGCCGCCGTCGCTTACTGTGAAGTCATCGAAGCCGAATACATCGAGAATCTCGCGTGTGAGCAAGGTGCCGGCCACGATGACGTCGGCCCGGGGCGGCTCGAGGCCAATGATCTTTTGCCGCTCGGCCAAGGGGAGGGAGCAGAGGTGATCCAGGAGCTCTTGGATCCGCTGTCGGGACAGGCGGTGGCCCGTCACGCGCTCGCCATCGTACGTCGTCATACGAAGGTCGATCGCGGCGAGGGTAGTCGGCGTGCCCGCGGTCGCCACCAGGATCGCCGCCGTTGGGATGCTGAGCGATGCTGGTACTTGCAGGATGGTCTGGCGAATCGACGTAGCTGCGGACTCCAGTTCCTCCGTGGAGGGCGGGTCACCTTTCAGATACGCCTCGGTCAGCTTCACCACGCCGATGGGAAGGCTGACGTATCCGGTGACCCTTCCCTGCTCAAACGCAGTGAACTCGGTGCTGCCCCCACCGATGTCCACGATCAGCATGGTGGCGTGGTCCGGTCCAAGGGCGTGGGCCACCCCGAGGGCGGTCAAGGTCGCCTCGACTTCTCCTGAAATGACCACAAGATCAATCCCCGCCTCTCTCCGCGCGCGGTCGAGGAATTCCGCCCGGTTCCTGGCTTCTCGAGCGGCACTGGTGGTGACTGCAAGGACCTCTTGGACCCGGTGCTCCTTGGCCCTCTGGGCAAAGCGCTGAAGCACCCGGATTGTGCGCTCCACCGCCGCAGGGCTCAGCGCGCCGGTCTCCTGGAGACGCTCCCCGAGGCGGGTGATAACTTGCTCCTCAAAGACGACCCGATAGGTCCCATCGGTGTCCGCATCGGCAACGAGGAGCCGTACGGTGTTTGTCCCCACGTCAATCGTCGCGTACCTGCCCACTGCTCACCACCTATCGGCTTGGGCGAGAGGCGATGCCGGCGCCAGTCGCCCCTCGCTCCGCGAGTCCTGCCACCACGGCCGGGTCCGGCCTGACCACAATCGTCTTCTCCTGCGTGATCAGGACCGTCCCGGTCTTGCTCCCCTTTGACCGCCGGACAAAGCGGACAGCGGTGTAGTGGACCGGGACCTTTCCGGCGTTCCGGGCCTTGCTGAAGAAGGCGGCGAGTAGCGCGGCCTCGCGTAAGGTTTGCGGAGGGACCGTCTGTCCCTTCGGGTTTCGGACGACCACGTGCGATCCGCCGTAGCCTTCGACGTGGAGCCACAGGTCGTGGGGACGCGCCAGGCGAAAGGTGAGATGTTCATTCCCCGCGGAACTCCGGCCCACCAGGATCTCCCGGCCATCGGTCGAGAGGTAGCGCCGCGGCTCACGCTGTGCCGCGCCCTTGTCCCGAGGCCGGGTCAAGGGCGGTGGCGGCTCGAGCCGCTCGAGTCTATAGGCTGTCTTCGCCCTGTCCACGGCCTCGCCGGTCTCTGCCTGGATGACTCTTTCCAGGGCCGACTCCCATTCTTTCAGCTCCCCTTCGGTCTCGCTGAGCCGGCGCTCGATGACGGGCAGTCCGCGCTTCACCTTTCGGGCCTGCTTGAAGTATCGCTCGGCGTTGGCATCGACCGAGAGGGCCGGGTCGAGGGCGATCGCGAGGGACCGGCCGGTCTCGGCGTAGTAGTCGGGGACGGTGACCTCGGCGAGGCCGCGTCCGATACGCTCGCGGTGGACCCGGAGGAGTTCCCCCTTCCGGCGGAGCTCCTCCCACCCCCGCGCCTTCGCCAGGTCCGCCACAATCTTCTCCCGCCGCCGCGTGAGGCGCCGAATCCGCTGGCGGAGGAGCCTGCCGTAGCGCTCTCGTGTCACCTTCCACTCATGCATCATCGCTCGACTATCTTATCCGTGAGCGGGCGGCAAGTAAAGGGAGAGGGTGGCTGGTCCCGGGCGTCGTTCACGTTTGACAGGCGGCGAAAACTGCAGTAAATTAACGGTTACGTCGGGAAATCTCCTCAAGGGGGTCCGTAGCGTTCGTGAGGATCCTCGATACGGCATCGGTGGCCTCCGCCGGGTGGCCTGGAGTGGTTGGGTCCCAATGCTCAAGAGCATGACCGGGTACGGCAGGGCGGAGGGTGCCACAGCCACTCACGTGTACACCCTTGAAATCCAGGCCCTTAACCACCGGTTTACCGACATCCGGATGAAACTCCCCCGGACCTTGGCGGCCCTTGAGCATGTGCTACAGCGCGAGATCCGCGGACGGGTGCATCGGGGTCGCTTCGACGTCCACGTCACCGAAAAGCTGCACGGCGAGCTGCCCCGGACGCTGCGCATCGACCGGGGGGCCATCCAGCAGTACGTCGCGGCCCTCAGGGAGCTCCAGCGGGAACTGGATCTCGGCGGCGAACTGACCATCGAGGCGCTGATAGGGCTGCGGGATCTCGTCGGCCTGGAGGGCGCGGAGGTGGATCTGACGGAGGCGGAGGCGCTCGTCGGAGGACTGCTGCATCAGGCCCTGGATGAGGTCGAGTCGATGCGGAGGAAAGAGGGAGAGCACCTGGCCCGGGGTCTTGCGGTCGGCGTTAGCCAGATCGAGGCAGCGCTTGGGATCGTGGAGGCCCGGGCGCCTCACGTGGCAGAGGCCTATCGGGCTCGGGTGCACGAGCGCGTCACGGCCCTGCTGGGCGCCCCATTGCCCGATCCGGATCGGCTCGCGCAGGAGGTCGTCCTCTTCGCCGACCGGTCGGACATCACCGAGGAGTGCGCGCGGCTCGAGAGCCACCTCGCGCAGCTCCGGACGATCCTCGGGGGAGGTGGTCCCCATGGGCGGCGACTGGAGTTTCTCTTGCAGGAGATCCACCGGGAGGTCAACACCATCGGGAGTAAGGCGGCCGATGCGGTCATCTCCCCGGCCGTGGTGGAGATGAAGGCGGACCTCGAGCGACTGCGGGAGCAGGTCCAGAACATCGAATGAGGGCCCCGGGGGCCGAGGGAGGTGAGGGGCGTGGCGACCGAACTCCTCAACGTAGGCTTCGGGAATATGGTGGTCGCGAGTCGAATCGTGGCCATCGTCAATCCGAGTTCAGCCCCCAGCAAGCGGCTCAAGGACGACGCCAAGGAGGTCCGAAAGCTCGTGGATGCCACGAACGGGCGCCGCACCCGCTCCATCGTCGTGACGGATAGCGACCACGTGATCCTCTCGGCCATACAGACCGAGACGTTGGCCCAGCGACTGACGGGGAACCAGGGAGACAAGGAGTCGTAGATGGGGGACCCCCGTCGGCTCCTGGTCGTGGTGTCGGCCCCGTCCGGCGCGGGAAAGACCAGCCTGTGTCAGGAGGTGGTTCGGCGGATCCCAGGTGTCGCCCACTCTGTCTCGTATACGACGCGCCCCTCGCGGGCCCACGAGGTCGGGGGTCGGGACTATCACTTCGTCGACGAGACAACGTTTCAGCGCATGGTCACGGCTGGGGATTTTGCGGAGTGGGCGAGTGTCCATGGCCATCACTACGGCACATCCCGGCTCTTGCTCGAGACCCATTTTGGGGCAGGGCAGGATGTGATCCTCGACATTGACACCCAGGGGGCCGCGCAACTCCGCCGGTCGTATCCAGATGGTGTGTTCGTGTTTCTCCTGCCGCCGTCCTGGGAGGTGCTGGAGGAGCGCCTGCGGAGCAGGCAGAGCGACGCCCCCGACGAGATCGAGCGTCGTCTCCGAACGGCCCGGGAAGAGATGAAGCGTTATGGCGACTACACCTATGTGATCATCAACGATGTCCTGGAGCGAGCGGTCACTGATCTGTCCGCCATCATTGTGGCGGAACGGCACCGGAGCTTCCGCCTGAACTCTCGTGTGCGGGACCAGTTAGGCATTTGACGAGGAGGGAGACGACCGATGACACAGGTACCCCTTGAGGACATAATGGATAAGGTCGACAGCAAGTATCGGCTGGTGATCATCGCGGCAAAGCGCAGCCGGCAGCTCAATCAGGGGACAGCGCCCACTATCCAGTCCAAAGGGTATAAGCCGACCTATATCGCCCTGGAGGAGATGGCGGCGGGCAAGGTTGAGTACACTGCGACCCCGCTTGAAGAAGTGACCAAGGCGGGGGTCTTCGCAGAGGCGGTTAAGCCCACCTGGTTCAGGGAAATTGCCCCCGAGGGGCTCACGACCGAGGAAGAGACGGAAGAGGAAGAGGAGCAGGAAACTGAGGAGGCGGCCCCTGCTGAGGCGGAAGAGGCGGTGGCGGAGGTCGTCCCGACGGAGGTCGGAGGGGAGTTCGTCGATCTCGACCAGATAGAGAAGGGGAAAGAAGAAGAGGAAGAAGGATAGGGGAATCGCATCGCGGCGGAATGAGTGATGATGATCAGCGGGGTCATCCTGGCGGGGGGACAGTCCACCCGGATGGGCCGCAACAAGGCGGTCCTCGAGATCGGGGGGAAACGCCTCATCGACCGATTGGTGAATGGACTGCAGGGGATCTTCCCCGAGGTCATCATCGTGGCGAATACCCCGGGCCTGTACGATGACCTCGGTGTGCGGGTCGTCCCGGACCTCATCCCCGATAGGGGGTCCCTGGGCGGCATCTACACCGCCACGGCGACCGCCACGCACCCGTGGGCCTTTGTGATGGCATGCGATATGCCGTTCTTCAACCCGGGCCTGATCCGGCATCTCGCGACCCTGACCCACGGCTGGGATGCGGTCGTCCCGTACACCGGCGATTGGGAGCCCCTCTTTGCTCTGTACGGCAAGACCTGTCTTCCTGAGATGGAGCGCCTGATCCGCTCCGGCGATTTAAAGATCGCGCGGTTCTTTCCCTCCGTCAGGGTACGGCGGGTGGGCCTGGACGAGCTCGGGCCTCACGATCCCCAAGGGCTCAGCCTCTTTAATATGAATACGCCAGAGGAGTTCGCCCGGGCCGAGGAGTGGTGGCGGCAGCTCACAGCGACGGCGTAGCATGCTCATCCTCGCTGCCAGATACTTCCTCCCGGTGAGCCACCCCCCGATCCGCGACGGGGCCGTCCTGATTGAAGGAACCCGCATCCGCGCCGTCGGGCCGCGGGTGAGTCTCCGCAGGCAGTATCCCGGGACGGCGGTGCGCGATCTGGGGGAGGCGATCCTCCTCCCCGGCCTCGTCAACGTCCACACCCATCTCGAACTGAGTGCCCTTCGTGGAGACGTCCCTCCGGGTCATTCCTTCGTCGACTGGGTCTTAAATCTGCTCCAGCGGAAGCGCGGCCTCTCCTGGGAGGCGTATGCGGCCGCTGCGGAGGAGGGAGCGGCCGAGCTCACCCGGTCCGGGACCACCTGTGTCGGCGACGTGACCGCGACGGGGGCGAGCCTTGCCGGATTGCGCAAAAGCGGCCTCCGGGCAGTGGTCTATCGCGAGGTGATCGGGCTGGACGATGCTGGCGCCGAGCAGATTGCCGAGACCCCCTTTGCACATCTGGCGGCGATGCGGGAGGAGGTCCAGGGGAGTTTGCTCGAGGTCGGCATCTCTCCCCATGCCACCTACAGCGTCTCGCCCGGGCTCTTCCGCGTGTGTCGTGACCTCCAGCAACGGTTGGGACTCAAGGCGGCGATCCATATCGCCGAGAGTTCAGCCGAGATCGAGTATCTTCGATCGGGGACGGGCGAGATCCGAACCCGTCTCCTTCCGGCGACGGGCTGGGGTGACGTTCCGCCGCCGGTTCTCGGGGCGACGCCGGTCCAGTATCTGCACCGCCTGGGGCTCTTGGATCCGCAGTGCCTTGTGATCCACGCCGTCCACCTCACAGAGGCCGATCTCGAGATGTTGGCCCAGACCCGGGTCGCCGTTGCGCATTGCCCCCGGTCCAACGCGTATCTCGACGTGGGCAGAACGCCGCTGAAGGCGCTCCGGGATCTCGGGGTTCCCGTGGGCCTCGGCACCGATTCGCTGGCGAGCGCCGAAAGCCTCAGCCTCTGGGACGAGATCCGTTTTGCCCATCAGGCGCATGGCGGTCTGCTCTCCCCCGCAGAGTGGATCCGGATGGCGACCGCGGGGGGCGCCCGGGCCCTGGGTCTTGACCGCGAGATCGGGACCCTGGAGCCGGGGAAACGGGCCGATCTGACCGCCGTCGCCCTGGGCGGACCGGAGGCTGACCCGTATGAGTTTCTGCTGCACGAGGCGAGTGCAGCAAAGGTCCTGCTCACCGCGGTGGACGGGAGACTGCGGTACGAGAGGGAGGCGTCGTGAGACGATCCCGGGTCGGCAAGGTCCGTTACATCAACTGCGAGCCGGTCTATTCCGGAATCGAAGAGGGGGCGGTGGAGGCCGGCTGTGATCTGATCGAGGGGACTCCAGCGGAGCTGAACCAGATGCTCGCGCGGGGTGACCTGGATGTCTCGGTGATCTCTTCATTAGCCTATGCGCAGGCTCCAGGCGACTTCCGGCTCCTTCCGGACCTGGCGATCGCGTGTGACGGCGCGGTGGGGAGCGTGCTCTGCATGAGCCGACTGCCGCTTCAAGACTTGGATGGCGAACGCATCCTCGTCACCCCGGAATCCCTCACCTCGGTCTATCTGCTCCGGCTCCTGCTGCAGCGAAGCTACGGAGTCCGCCCGGTCTACCTTCGAGCGGAGGTCCCCGAGGAGTTTCCGGCGGGGGTCGCCGCGGGTCTGTACATCGGGGATCCGGCGCTGCGGGCGGGTCATGCGCGTCGATACCCTCATCGCCTCGACCTGGGGCAGGGATGGAAAGAGCTCACCGGCCTCCCATTCGTCTTTGCGCTCTGGGCGGTCCGGGAGGAGTTCTACCGGGCGAATCCCGAACGCACACGGCGACTGCATC
Source organism: Methylomirabilales bacterium (SeqCode) (assembly GCA_050732295.1). Lineage (GTDB taxonomy): Bacteria > Methylomirabilota > Methylomirabilia > Methylomirabilales > CSP1-5 > CSP1-5. Next base: position 15,603 of record JBOHQS010000012.1, on the reverse strand, counting down.
GGGCGCTGCTGGCGTCGAAGGCGTATAGTCTGGGCAGGGTCGAGGCCCTCAGTGCCGCGCTCCATGGCCGGGTCGGCATCAGTGAAGAGGCCTGCTTGAACTATTTTCGCAAGCAGCTCTCCTTTGATCTCACGCCGAGGCACCTGGAGGGGTTCGAACAGTTCCTCGAGAGCCCGGAGCTCGACGGGCTCGTCAGCCGTCCGGTTCCCTGGCGGTTTGCGGAGATGGGATGACGGCGTTTGGGGCTGTCCGGCGAGTCGACCTCCTCATCTTCGACCTGGACGGCACGTTGGCCGATACGCGGGCCGATCTCACGGCGGCAGTCAACCACGCCCTGGAGAAGTTGGCACTTCCCGCCCTCTCCATGGAGCAGGTCTGCCGGTACGTCGGCGATGGCCTGGAGACTCTCCTGAGCCGGGCGCTCGGACTACACCACGGTGACCTTGTGGACAATGCGGTGAGGCTCTTTCGAGACTATTATGGACTGCACCTCCTCGATCGGACCCGGCTCTATTCCGGAGTCCGGGAGACCCTCGAGCATTTCCGCGGGAAGCGAAAGGCCATCGTGACCAACAAGCCGCTCGCCTTCAGCGAGCGCATCCTCGCAGGCCTCGAGATTGCGAGGCACTTCGAGGTCGTCCTGGGCGGCGACAGCACAGTGCAGCGTAAGCCGCATCCGGAGCCTGCCCTGAAGGTCCTGACCCTCACCGGAATCGATCCCCGGCTGGCCGTCATGATCGGCGACAGCCCCGCCGACATCGAGATGGCAAGACAGGCTGGGCTCTATAGCGTCGGCGTGACATACGGCCTGCGAACCGTCGAGGAGGTTCGGGTGGCGGGGCCGGATCTGCTGCTCGAGAGTCTGCCCGAGCTCCGGCACCACTTGGCCTAGCGAAAAGAAGCTGTCGGCTGTCAGCGGTCAGCAATGAGTTATCAGCTATCTGCAGCCAGCTCAGATTTGATCTGCGTACCATGGAGTTCCATGCTGCGGCTGACTGCTGAAGGTTGTGGATCTGCGGACGGCCGACTGCTGACAGCTGACTGCAGGCTGTTTGACTGTGAACCGTGAACGCTCTCAGATCTTCGACCGGCTCCAGACCCAGGCTGAGGACCTGCTGGGGCAGACACCGACCCTCTTCGCCTACGGCATCGCCGATCCTGGTGAGTTTCCCGCCCTCCGGGATCTGCAGCTGGCCGCCTACATGGAGCCGGACCTTCCGCCCGAGAGCTACTTTCATGTTGAGATTCGACTGGAGACGTTACTCGAAGAGGCGCTGGCGGTCCCTACAGCCGAAGCGCGGATCCTGAACGGGGCACCGCTGACATTTGCGGGGGCCGTCCTCACGGCTGGGCGGGTCATTTACAGCCGCTCCGAAGACACGCGGATCGCCTTTGAGGGGCGAGTGCGGAGAACGTATCTCGATCTCAGGCATATGCTCATGTCTCGCCAGCGGCCGACGGAGGGCGCCGTGACGATCCGCAGGGACGAGATCGCAACCGAGCTCGAGAAGCTCCAAACCTATATCGGCCGGTTACGCGGCCTCCAGGAGGTTGCCTCGACGGACCCGATCACGGAAGGAGCAGCCCGCTACTTTCTCCAATCGGCCGCCAACTGTTGTCTGGCGATCTGTCTCGATCTCATTGCCGCATTGAAGCTCCGCCCTCCCAGGGACTTCACGGATATTCCCGAGGTCCTGGCGGAGGTCGGTCTGTTGGAGGCAGATTCGGCTCGGGAATTGATCCGGCTGATCGGGATTCGCAATCAGCTCGTCCATGATCCTGCCGACGGAGACCCCGCGCTGTTTCAGGGATTGCCCGCATACATGGCCAGCCTCGAAAACTTTGTGCAAGTCGTGCGAGCAAAATTCCTGTTGTGAGGCCTAATGTCGGTGTACCTGAGCGCGATCCTGATCGGATTGTTGCACGGCGTGGAGCCGGGCCACGGCTGGCCGGTAGCTGTTCTCTACTCCCTTAAGCGGGAACGGCGGATCTGGTTTGGGCTGGTTACCTCGAGCATCCTGGCCTTTTTTCATCTTATCTCTTCGCTCGCGGTCGTAGTGGTTTTCCTGCTCGTCAACCGTGCGATCGACCTCGCATCCCTGCCCGTTGTCCGGTACGGCGTGGTCCTCTTGCTTCTGTACATGGCCTACCGGGCGTATACCGGAGCTCATCACCATAGCCATGACCATTCCCACGGTGGCCACGCTCATACCCACGGGCACGAGCACTCCCATCGCCATCGTTCTACCACACCGCAGTCGCTCTGGGACATGGCGGTCTTCGCCTTCCTGTTGGGTTTCATCCACGAGGAGGAGTTCGCGCTCCTCGCCCTGTGTTTAGGAGGCGTGCAGTGCCTTTCGCTGATGGTGGCCTACGCCCTCGCGGTGAGTGTCGCACTCATCGGCGTGACGTTGCTCGCGATCCAGGGCTACCATCTGATCGAGGCTCGGTTGAAGGACTACCAGGATTACATCCCCAAGGCCCTGGCGGGCCTTTTTGTCCTCATGGCGATCCTGTATCTCCTCCGCCTCCTCTAGGCAATCTGAGCCAGCTGTCCTGCTTCATCTCACTTCCCTGCGTAGTCTGGGTCCTGAACCTATGGTGCGAAAATCAATCCGGTCTGACAGCCGCCTGGCAGGACGAGGGGGATGAAGGGTGTGAGGGGCTTTATCCTCGAAAGAGGAGGAGACCGGCGATGCCAGCCGCAGCGATGATTATTGGTTCAGGGATCTTGAATCGCCAGACGATGACTAGAGCCACCAGGGCGATGAGGAGGGTGGAGATATCTAGGATGGCGCGACGCCCGAGGACGACGCAGGCACCGGCAATGGCGCCTGTTGCTGCCGCGGTCACCCCCTCGACGAAGGCCTTCACCTGCGGGTTGGCGCCATGGCGCTTGAACCAGGGCGAGGGGATGATCACGAAGAGATAGACCGGCATGAAGACGCCGATGGCCGCCAGCGTCGCCCCCGTGAGTCCTCCCACGAGATAGCCGATGAAGCCGACGGTGATCACCACGGGGCCGGGCGTGATCATGGCCACCGCCACCGCATCCAGGAACTGGCGATCGTCAAGCCAGCCGTAGTGCTGCACCACCCCTCCGTAGAGGAAGGGGACGATGGCGAGGCCGCTCCCGAAGACGAAGGCCCCCGCCTTCGTGAAGAACCAGAGGATCTGCCACATCGTCTCCGTACTGGCCGGGGCTTTGAGCCCCTGGGTCAGCGAAAGCCATGGGACGAGACTGAGATGGACTCCCCGATGACGGACGAGCTGGAGCAGTCTCTCGGGTGGGGCCTTGATGATCAGGGCCACGACTCCCCCGAGGAGAAAGAGCCAAGCGATCTCTTCCTCGGCCCACGCGGTCGTGACCGCCAAAACGCCGAAGATAATCCACAGCAAGACGTCTCCCTTGATGGTGAGGCGCGTTAACTTGTAGGCGGCGCGGACGATGATTCCGATGACCGCGGCGCCGATGCCGTAAAAGAGGGCGCGCATCCACCACAGCCCGCCATACTGCAGATAGAGGATCCCCAGGACGACGACCATGAGGAAGGAGGGAAGGATGAAGGCGACGCCCACAAGGGTCGCCCCGATGATACCGCCCCGCACGTACCCGAGGTAGATGGCAAGCTGGGCGGCCAAGGGACCGGGGGCGAGCTGGGCCAGGGCGAGTCCGACCTGATAGTCCTCTTCGCTCGTCCATCTGTGTCGCTCGACCAGGTCTCGTTGCATGTACCCAGCGAGCGCGATGGGTCCGCCGAAGCCCAGTGCGCCGAGGTACAGAAAGTACAGGAGGAATCTCCAGAAGGGCACCTCGATGACAGCTGGCCGATCCTTTGGTTCCATCCTATCTCCCTCGTCCTGTCTTATTGTGGCACCAGGCGTACAGCGCGTCGTACAGGGGGAACTCGAGTCGCAGTTTCTCGTGATCATCCGGGCAAGAGAGATAGAACCCTTCGGCGATCGCCTTGAGCCCGGCGGCCTCCGGGACAATGTGTACGTCGGCTTCGATATCGGCCCCGTGGACAATCTTGGCCAGCTCTCGGAGGGCGGGGTCGACAAGCCGGGACTCCTCGATGAGGACTTCGAAGCTGCACGTGTTCCCTCGATGCGTGTAATCCGCCCCCGGCGTATCGAACGATTTTCCCCCTTCCCGTCGCGCAACCTCCAGGACTTGTTCCTTCGGAACGAAGAGGAACTCGGCCTCGGGATCTATAAACTTCTTGATGAGCCACGGACAGGCCACTCGGTCAGTCTTCGCCCCTGCTCGCGTTACCCACTTCACAATTGCCCTCCTCCCCTTCGGGTCTGCTCCATTTCTCCCGCCCCGCCCCGGTCGATGCCTGTCCTAAGTCTCCCGAGTTTCATGGCGTAATCAAATGTGTTCTCCTTCGGGGTGTCAAGGTCTTTCCCAGGGGCTGGTGGCCCGCTCATGGCAGCTCCGTAGACCTCGCGAGGGGAGGTGTCCTCGGCGTTCCGGAGGGTTGAAGGAATTCGCTTGTCGGGATCGGCCATTTCTTGATAGCTTTCATGTCTCCGCGAGGCGGACGGGCCAGTGCGATACCCGAGGAGATGGCGAGGAACCTTGAATCCTCGACGGCCCTAGGACAGTCTAACGCTTGGGGGACCGAGAGTCATGGCGCCACAGCAATGGGAATCCAAGATTCATTTTGGCCCCGCTTGGGGGGACAATGGCCCGTTCCCTCACCTGGCGGAGGACGTCCGAAGGGGTTTGACCCGGATCCCCAAGGAGCTGCCGCCCAAGTACTTCTATGACGCGCGGGGCTCAGCGCTGTTCGAGCAGATCTGCGAGCTGCCTGAGTACTACCTGACCCGGACGGAGCGCGCCTTGCTCACACGGATCGCCGGGGAGGTCGTTGCGTCCGTTCGGCCAACCACCCTGGTTGAATTCGGGTCCGGAAGCGGTCGCAAGACCCGCATCCTCCTCGACGCGATGGCGCGCCGTGAACTCCTGGATTGTTATGTCCCGATCGATCTGAACGAAGATGTGCTCCGGCAGACGGCGCAGGCGCTCAGCGAGGACTACCCGGGATTACGTGTCCAGGGGGTGATCGGTGACTTCGAACAACCGGTGGAAATCCTCCCGACCGGGGGACCCAGGCTGGTCGCCTTCCTGGGCAGCACCATCGGGAACCTCACCCACGATGGGGCCATCGGCTTTCTCCGCAATGTGGCTCGCCTGCTCGCTCCGGAGGATCGATTCTTGCTCGGCGCGGACCTCGTCAAGGACGTGAGGGTTCTGGAGCGGGCGTACAATGATGCGGCCGGCGTCACCGCCGCCTTCAATCGGAACATCCTTTCCGTGATCAACAAGCACCTGGACGGCCATTTCGAGCCGACTCGCTTCGAGCATCTCGCCTTTTACAACAAAGAAGACTCGCGGATCGAAATGCATCTGGTCGCTCGTCAGTCGCATCAGGTCTCCATCGATGCCATTGATCTCACTGTGGAGTTTGCGAGAGGTGAATCGATCCGGACGGAGATCAGCTGCAAATATACCTCGGCGATGGTTGAAGCGATGCTCGCCGAGGCCGGCCTTCGCTTGCTCCGATGGGATACGGACAAGGATCGCCTGTTTGCCCTTTCGCTTTCCACCTCCCTGCATTAGAATCATCGTCTCACGGTGCCTGTGGTCGTTTCGGTCCGCCCGCTCGTCGAAATCACCCTGTGTCGAGGTGTGCAAGCGGTCCGAGACGTGGAGATGCGCATGAGCGGACACGCCGAGATCACTGCCGGCGAGCTGGCGAAAATCTTGATCGATGCGCGTGCGCGGACCCTCGCGCTGGTGTCGGATCTCACCGACGAGCAGTTGATGGGGCCTCGCCTGCCGATCGTGAACCCTCTGCTCTGGGAGATCGGGCACGTGGCCTGGTTCCAGGAGAAGTGGGTCTTGCGGCATCGCGGCAAGGAGAAACCCATTCGCGAGGATGGTGATGCGCTCTATGACTCGGCCCGTGTGCCCCATGACAGCCGGTGGGACCTGCCCCTTCCCTCGAGAGACGAAACCTTGGCGTACATGCAGCAGGTGATGCACCGGATCGTCGCGCGGCTCGGTGCGATCGAGCTAGACCGGGAGGAGATGTACTTCCACTACCTGGCCGTCTTCCACGAAGACATGCACGATGAGGCATTCACGTATGCGCGGCAGACCCTGGGGTACTCACGCCCCCTCCTCACCGCCCTTTCCGAAGGGACCCATGCTGCCCAGACCGGTGGCGGGCCGCTGCCGGGCGATGTGGAGATTCCCGGCGGGACCTTCCTCCTCGGGGCGACGCCGGATCTCCCCTTTGTCTTCGACAATGAGAAATGGGCCCATCCCGCCGTGATCAAGCCATTTCGCATCGCCCGCGCGGCGGTCACCAACGTTGAGTTTGCGGCCTTTGTGGAGGACAAAGGATATCTCAGGCGGGAGTGGTGGCGTGATGAGGGGTGGTTGTGGCGCGAGCAGGCGAGGGCCGAGCATCCGTTCTACTGGCATCGCGAGGCCGGGGGGCGTTGGTACCGTCGGCGCTATGACGAACTCATTCCCTTGGAGGAACACCACCCCGTCATGCACGTCAACTGGTACGAGGCCGAGGCCTACTGCCGTTGGGCGGGCCGGCGACTGCCGACCGAGGCCGAATGGGAGGTGGTGGCCAGCGGCGAGCCATCGCCCGATTGCCGGACAATCGCCGGGCGCAAGCGGACCTTCCCGTGGGGCGAAGATCCGCCGTTACCCACGGTGGCCAACTTGGACGCCCGCGCCGGGGGGTGCATCGACGTCGGCGCCCTGGCCCCTGGCGAGAGCGCCTTTGGGTGTCGCCAGATGGTCGGCAACGTATGGGAGTGGACGAACACGACCTTCGGACCCTACCCAGGCTTCGTGCCCGACCCCTACAAGGAATATTCAGAGCCGTGGTTCGGAACGCGCAGAGTGCTGCGGGGGGGATGTTGGGCGACCCGCGCGCGCATCATCCGTAATACCTGGCGGAATTTCTATACACCCGACCGGCGTGACGTCCTGGCGGGCTTTCGCACCTGCGCACCCTGAGGAGTTCGCCAGAGGCCGTCAGACAACGTTCGCGCTTCCCGTGACTGGATGGCACAGATCGCGCTCGAAAAGGTCAGCAAGGTCTACGGCGACGAGAAGGCTCTTCAGGATATCGATCTCACCTTCGCGGACGACGTGACCACCGCGGTGGTCGGCCCGAGCGGCAGCGGGAAATCGACGCTGCTGCAAGTGATCAACGGGCTGGTCAGGCCGAGCCACGGCACGGTGTTCGTTTTCGGGGAGCCCATCGACTATAGCCGCCTGCCCGAACTGCGATTGCGGATCGGGTATGCGGTCCAGGGGACCGGGCTTTTCCCCCATCTCACGGTTGAGGAAAACATCACACTCCTCGCGCGCCTGGTTAGATGGGACGTGGAGCAGATCAAGGCCCGGACTGAGGAACTCATGCGGCTGGTGAATCTGCCGCTTTCCTTCGCCCGGCGCTACCCGCACGAGCTGAGCGGGGGGCAGCAGCAGCGGGTGGGACTCTGTCGCGCCATGGTCTTGAATCCCCGGATCTTTCTCCTCGATGAGCCCTTCGGAGCCCTCGACCCCATCACGCGCAACGAAATCCAGCGGGAGTTTCTGCATCTGCAGCAGATGGAGGCACGCACCATCGTGCTCGTCACCCACGACCTTCGAGAGGCGCTGAAGCTGGCGCAGCGCCTCGTCGTCCTGGACCGGGGGAGCCTGGTGCAACACGGCACCTGCAAGGAGATCCTGGAGGATCCGGCCAGCGGATTTGTCCGCAGTTTTTTCCAATCCCAACTCGAACAGTGAGGTCGAGGGGTCAAGATGCGCACCGCGGTCATCTCGCTGATTATATTCCTCTTCCTCCTTGGAGGCCCCGATCCCGCAAGTGGCCAGACGGTGGTGGTGGGTTCCAAGCATTTCAACGAGGGGTACATCCTGGCCGAGATCAGCGCACAGCTCCTTGAGGATCGAGGGTTCCGGGTCGAGCGCAAGTTCGGTCTGGGGGGGACGCTGGTCTGTTTCGAGGCGTTGAGACATGGCGAGATCGACCTCTACCCGGAGTATTCCGGGACACTCGAACAGGCGATCCTCAAATTGCCCCATCGGGTCTCCCACAGGGAACTCCGGGAGATCCTCAAGCACCGGTTCGATCTGGACCTGCTGGAGTCCTTCGGATTCAGCAACACCTATGCGATCGCGGTCAGCAGAGGCCTCGCCCGGGAGCGGGGGTTGAAGACGATCAGCGACCTGGCCAAACTTCCGAACCTTCGTTTCGGCTTCAGCCATGAATTTCTCAACCGCCAGGATGGTTGGCCGGGGCTGGCGCGGACGTACGGACTCCCCGCGCGGCCCGTGGGGATCGAACACGGGCTGGTCTATCACGCGATCCGGGAAAACAGGCTCGACGTCACGGATGTCTACTCCACGGATGGCGACATCAAGAAGTTCGATCTCGTCCTCTTGGAGGATGACCGACGCTACTTTCCTGAATACCTGGCTGCACTCCTGGTTCGGGGTGGACTGGATGACCAGATCAAGCGTATCCTCGGCGAACTGGCAGGCACTATCACCGCGGCTGAGATGCAAGGACTCAATGGGCAGGTCCTTCTCGAGCGCAAGAGCTTTGCCGAGGTCGCCCAGCAATTCTTGCGCGAGGAAGGTCTGCTCCGAAGTCAAGGACAGGCGCTTTTAGGGAGCAGATGGGGGACCCTGCTTTTTCGGGCGGCGACCCATATCGAGCTTACCCTGATCGCCCTCGTCGCGGGTATGGCGGTGGCGATCCCCGGCGGCATAATGATCTACCGACTCCGCGCCATCTCGAAGCCGGTCGTTTACCTCGCCGGATTGCTGCAAACCATCCCCTCCATCGCCCTGCTCGCGTTCATGATTCCCTTTTTCGGCATCGGGGCGACACCGGCCATCGTGGCCCTGTTTCTGTACGCCCTGCTCCCGATCCTGAGAAACACCGCCGCAGCGCTCTTTTCGATCGATCCGGTCCTGAAAAGAGTCTCGGTTGGGATGGGGCTCACCGCATGGCAGCGCCTGCGGTACGTCGAACTGCCCTTGGCCGCCCCCACAATCCTGGCCGGCATCAAGACCGCTGCGGTCATCAACATCGGCACGGCCACGTTGGCCGCCTTCATCGGCGCCGGAGGACTGGGCGAGCCGATCGTGACCGGACTCGCGCTGAACGATACCGCCTTGATCCTTGAGGGGGCGGTTCCGGCGGCCCTGCTGGCGGTCGTGACCGAATGGGGCTTCGAGGGGCTGGAGAAGCTGTTGATCCCCAAACACCTCCTGCAGAAGCCCGCTGAGTAGCACTCTGGCTTAGTTGCATGGCTTGTTCGCCTCTGTGTCGCTGTACAATGAATGCGTGCGTGATGGCATTCCCTGCCAGACGTGAGGGAGCGGAGGACCGCCTCGACTAGGCGTAAGGTCACGATGTGTAAGGTGCATTGTTGCGCCTGGCCTTATGGCACACGCCTTGCTCGGCTCCATAGTGGCTATCCTTGCTTCATCACGTCTAGGCGGAGAAGTGGAAGGGGAAGATGCTGAAGGAAAGTGGATTTCTGAGACGGCTGCGCAAAGAACTCCCGGTGTGGGTCCAGCAAGGCTGGGTCACGCCGGGGAGCGAACAGCAGATCCTCGACCATGCCGCCGCCCACCGCGGCCCCGGCGTTCGATACCTCCCCCTGGCATTTTCGATTCTCGGGGTCCTGCTGCTGGGTGCGGGGGTCATCACCTTCTTTGCCGCCAACTGGAGTGTTATGCCCAAGGTCGCCAAGCTCACCCTGGTCTTCGGCAGCATGGGGCTGGCATACGCCGGGGCGGGCTATGCACTGAAATATCGAGAGGCTCCGCAGCTCGGCGAGGCGCTGCTCTTGCTCGGCGTGATCCTCTTTGGGTCCAACATCATGCTCATCGCCCAGATTTACCACATCGACGCCCACTATCCGAACGGGGTCCTGCTATGGGCCCTGGGCGGCATGGTGACGGCCTATCTCATGCACTCGCAGCCCGCCATGATTGCCGGCATCGCGCTCGCCGTCCTGTGGACCGGGATGGAGACCTTCGGATTCGACCGGAGTTTGCATTGGCCCTTCCTGATCCTATGGGCCTCGTGCCTTCCCGCCATCCATAAGAAGAGATGGATGCCCGCCTCACACGTGGCCATGATCGGCCTCCTGCTTTGGAGCTGGTTTACCTTTCAGCATCTCACCTGGTCAGCCCACGACTGGGGGAGCGGCGTGCCGCTTTATCTCATGCAGATCTACTTTCTGGCCTACCTGGGGATTTTCGTGTTGGGCATGGTCATGGCGACGGATCGACAGCTCGCCTCGTTCGGCGTGGTCGTCCAACGGTATGCAGCCTTTGCGGCGCTGGTGAGTTTTTGCGCCCTGACCTTTCCCGGTCTTCAACGGGGGGTGGAATGGCGGGCGGGAAGCGGTCGTTTGCACGGTACCGCTCCTGGCCTCTGGGTTACCGTCACTGTCGCGGTCCTGCTCATCGTGGTCGGTCTGGCCGTATGGCACAGGATCCGAACGACAGGGATAGGGAGGCCGGCGTATCTCAACTGGGGAGGCGGGCTCCTCGGCCTGGCTATCGCCGTCATCCTTGCCAATCTCTTTTTGAGCGGAAAGCACGGCGGAGAGGTCGCCGTCGTGTTCAATCTGCTGTTCCTGGGAGGGCTCGTCTGGCTTGTCTACGCCGGCATGCATGCCAATGATCGGTTCCTGGTGAATGCGGCATTCCTGTTCTTCGGTTTGGGGTTGCTCAGCCGCTATTTCGATACGTTCTGGACGCTGCTCAATCGGTCGTACTTCTTTATGGCCGGCGGGCTCCTCCTGATCGGGGGCGGGTATCTGCTCGAAAAACAACGGCGGAAGCTGACTGCCCGCATGCAAGGAGCCCAGACTGAGGGTGGACGGCTATGAGAATCGCGCTGCGCCTCATTATCCTGGTCGTACTCCAATTCGTCGTCCTGGCGTCGATGATCGCCGTGAAGCAGTGGACCTTGAGCACTGGCACCCCCATTGTGCTCGAGACTGAGCCAATCGATCCCCGTTCCCTCTTCCAGGGAGATTATGTGCGTCTGAACTACACAATCAGCAGCCTGCGCCTGGCCGAGCTTCCCTCGGACCGTCCGTTCAAGGAACACGAGCGGATTTACGTCCTCTTGAGGAATGGGGATCCTTACTGGGAACCGGTCTCGCTCCATCACGAACGGCCCGGATTGCCGCCCGACCACGTCACCCTCAAGGGGACGGTAATCCGCGCGGGGAACAGGCGGTGGAACCGGCAGTCGCAGTCGTGGGAAGCGACCGAGCACCTGATGGTGCGGTACGGCATCGAGAATTACTTTGTCCCGGAGGGTGAGGGCCGAGACCTGGAGCGTCCGAAGCCGGGAGAGAAGATTTCCATCTGTGTGGCAGTGGATCAATTCGGCAATGGTGGGATCAAAGCCGTCTTGGTCAATGGGCAGCCACGGTACACCGAGACCCTCTTCTGATCCCCCCCTCCTTGGCAGTTTCGACGACCTCCCACTTTGGCCGAGCGTTCCCGTGGTGTAGAATAGTGTGGTTATGCGGTGGCTGGTAGACGGGTACAACGTGATCCGGCATGCACCAGGGCTGGCCGCCCGCGAGCAGGAGAGCCTGCAAGCCGGGCGCGACGCGCTCTGCCGTCTGCTCGCCGACGCCGCCCGCTCCTCAGGGGACCAGTTCACCGTCGTGTTCGACGGCGCTCGCGGAGGGGGGACGGCGTTAGGCAGCAGGGACGTCCGCGTGGTCTTCTCCCGCGCCCAGGAGAGGGCCGATGATGTCCTGGCGCGTCTGGCGAGTGCGGGAGTCGCCGTGGTCTCGACCGACCGCGAGGTTCAGAAAGCGGCTGCTCGCGCGCGGGCCATCGCCATCACCGCCGATGACTTTCTCGCCCGCGTCCTCGCGCCCCCCAGCCCCGATAAGGACGAGGAGGAGGACGAGGTCCTTCGGGAACCGAAAACTGGGAACCCCCGTCGCCTCTCCAAGAAGGCCCGAGCGGCGGTCCGCGCACTCAATCGTCTCGGGCATCGTCCCAAGCGGTCTCCGTAGGGACCTTGACCCCGAACACGCAGGCCGTTCGGAAAAGGCTGCTCTGCACCTCTCCCTTACCCATGTAGAGCCTCGTCCAGATCCTCATTGTATTGGTTATTGACGTCGTGGCTTTCTTCGTGCACTGGCGCTTGGCCAAGCGTGCCAGAGAAGCCCCCGCAAGCACCTAAGAACTCAGCAGGCGACCGTGGTTACCAAGCGGCTCTTCCGGATACTTCTGGCGCTGGCAATAGGCATGTTGGGACCCCACCCCAACATCCCCCACGTTGGGTATTTTCCGATCGGCTTGACATTCGTGTTCATCTGGGGGCAGACCCTTCGAAATATACATTGGCCCTCGATTGTGTTCTTGTTTGGTGTATACACGTTTTACGTCTTAGCGGCGTACGTGCTGCTGGGTTTCGTAAGATGGGTGTACCGTCGAAGTCGTGCGTGATGGGGCCGCCCCTCTGGGCAAGCTAGCGGTCTTCGAAGACGATTCGGTCGATCTCCGCTTCGGTAGGGCGCTTGCGACAGTCCAACTGGCGGGCAATCCGGCGCTGGAGCTGAAATAGGTCCTCTTCGTTCTTTCTAGCCCTAAAGACAGCCAGCATCTCGCGGAAGAGCTCGCTCTTGGTCTTGCCTAGCTCCTTCGCCAGCGTCTCGTATTCCTGCCTCAGCCCTTGAGGAATTACAAATCTAAGAATGCGGGTCTTGCGAGGCATTCCAACCTCCTTTTGGGCTTAGTATAGCTGGGGTGGTCGAAGGGAGAAAGCTCGGACTTTCTTACGGCAACGGGGGGATGGAGTCGTCGATTTCGAAGCCGTGGGCCTCGATCATGCGGTGGGTGTCGGCGGCGGTCTGGCCTGGCGTGGTGAGGTAGCCGTTCACGAAGAGCGAGTTGGCGGGGTACATCGCGAGGGGCTGCATGTCTCCGAGGTTCAGTTCCCGACCCCCCGCGACCCGGATCTCTTTGGCTGGATTCACGAAACGGAAGAGGCAGAGGGTCTTGAGACAACGCTCGGGCGTAAGCTGATGGTTCCCCTCCAGGGGCGTCCCCGGGATCGGATGGAGGAAGTTGACCGGAATCGAGGCCACATCGAGTCCCCGAAGGCTCAGGGCCAGGTCGATGACGTCCTCGTCCGTCTCACCCATCCCGATGATCCCACCGCAGCAGGTGCTGAGGCCCGCCCGCCGGACATTCTCGACCGTTCGCACTCGGTCGTCGTAGGTGTGGGTCGTGCAAATCTGGGGATAGAAGCGCCGGCTGGCGTTCAGGTTGTGGTTCACGCGCTCGACGCCCGCGTCTTTGAGGCACCTCGCCTGATCCTCGGTCATCAGGCCGAGGCAGCAGCAGATGTTGATCTCCACCCGCTCCCGAATCTCCCGGACAATCGAGGCGAGACGATCGATGTCCCGGTTGCTCGGCCCCCGACCGCTCGTCACGATACAATACCGCACCGCCCGGGCCGCCTTCGCCCGATAGGCCCCCTCCACGAGTTGCGCTCGGGAGAGCAGAGGATACTTGGAGATGGGGGCCTGCGAGATGGCCGACTGTGAACAGTAGTGACAGTCCTCGGGGCAGAGGCCACTTCTCGCATTGATCAGCATATGGAGGTGCACCTTGCGTCCGCAGAAGTGCTCACGGACGCGAAGGGCCGCCTGGAGGAGGTATTGCAGGTCCTGCGCAGGGTCGCTGAGGACCCCAAGCATCTCCTCCCGGCTCGGGACCTCTCCCCGGATCGATTTTTCTGCAAGTTCTTGGTAGTCCACGGCACCCATCCATAGCAGATTCCAGGCGAGAAGCCAAGGGATTTTGCCGGCGGTCTGCGCTCATTTCCCCTTTCCAGCCCGTATGGTACACTAAGCACCTATGGACACAGAGCTTCTCGAAAGCTTCCATCTCCGGTATCCATTCGCCCTCGATCCCTTTCAGGAGGAGGCGATTCGCTGCATCCTGGAGGGCGATTCGGTCATCGTCTCGGCACCGACCGGCGCCGGGAAGACCCTCATCGCGGAGTTCGCGATTTACAAGGCGCTGGCCACGGGGAGGCGCCTTGCCTACACCACTCCCCTCAAGGCCCTGAGCAATCAGAAATTTGCCGATTTCTGTAAGCAGTACGGCGCGGAGTTCGTGGGAATCCTGACGGGAGATGTCAAGGTCAACCCGGCCGCCCCTCTTGTCGTGATGACCACCGAGATCCTCCGCAACAAGCTCTACACCCACTCGCTAGAGGATATCGCCTACGTGGTGTTGGACGAATGTCACTACATGGGAGACGAGGGACGGGGCACGGTGTGGGAGGAGATCATTATCAATTGCCCTCGGGAGATCCAGCTCATCGCGCTCTCGGCCACCGTGGGCAACATTGACGAAATCGCGGAGTGGATCAGCGGGGTGCACCGGCCCATCCGGGTTGTGGTGCATCAGTGGCGTCCCGTCCCGCTCCACTACTACCTCTGTGGTCCAAAGGCGGAGATGGTCGAGGTCGATGGACGTTCCCGGGCTCAACTGTATCAGGCAGTGAGCTCCTGGAGGGACATCCCCCGGGTTCGCATGCGGGGACGCCAGGATCGGGAGCGACGTGCGAGGCCCGTCAGGTGGCGGGTGAGCCCGTCGGCCCTGGTCCCGAGCCTGAAGGGGCGAGGGTGGCTTCCGGCCATCTACTTCATCTTCAGCCGGGCCGGATGTGAAGAGTCCCTCCGACGCTTTCTGGAGGAAGGGCTCTCCCCCTTGGACCCCAAACAGCAACAGGAGGTCGATGACGCAATCGCGACCTTTGTCAGCGAGAATCCGACCCTGGTGAGTAAGTCGGAACTGAACGCGTTGATCTTCGAGGGGCTTCGCCGAGGGGCGGGGGTGCATCACGCCGGGATCCTTCCCGCCCTCAAGCGTCTGACCGAGACGTTATTCGAGCGGGGGCTGATCCAGGTGGTCTTTGCCACCGAGACGATGAGCCTCGGCATCCATATGCCGGCCAAGAGCGTCGTGATCCAGACCCTGACCAAGCGGAGCGATGTCGGCTTCCGGACCTTGAGCCACAATGAGCTGACCCAGATGGCCGGCCGCGCCGGCCGGCGAGGAATCGATCCTGAGGGCAAGTGCGTTATCGGCCTCGACGGCCCGGACGCCGTGGAAGAGACACTGCATCTCCTCCGGAAGCCATCAGAACCCATCGAGAGCCGGTTCCGGATCGGCTACAGCTCTGCCACCCTGCTGCTTCTCACGCACAGGGACCCTCACGATATCCGGCGCAATATCGAATCCAGCTTCGGTCAATTCCAGAATCGGAAGCGGATCCGAGTGATCGAGGAGCAGATCAAAGGACTCAGGGAGAAGCTTGAAGAAGGTCGGCGGGTCGATATGCCCTGCTGCACCGTCGAAGAGCACCTCGCCTATCAGGAAAAGCGACAGGAGGTGGAGGCGCTGAGGCAAGAACTTCATCAGCTCCGGATAGCCGAGGGCCCGGTGGCCCGGCGGGGGCGGAGACGACGGGGGCACTTTCATCG
>JBOHQS010000011.1:0-32410 GCA_050732295.1 Methylomirabilales bacterium (SeqCode) | reverse complement strand
GCACCGGAGCCGAGGTCGGGGCCGCGAGGTCAATGAGCCGGTACACCTCCTGCATCGCCCTGCCCTTGCCCACCAGCTTCCCGTACCCCCAGACCTCTTTCAGCCGCCGCCGCAGGAGCGTGACCTCTCGGAGCGCTTCTCCCTTCTCGAGGGCCCGCTGAATGAGCACCCTGAGCCGCGGGACCTCCACCGGCTTTGTCAGATAGTCGTATGCCCCTTGCTTCATGGCGGCCACCGCCGTCTCGATGGTCCCGTGGCCAGTCAGCATGATGACCGCGGCGAAGGGTAACTCCTCCTGGACGGCCTTCAAGAGCCCCAACCCATCGAGTCCGGGCATGACGAGATCGGCGACAATGACCGCGGGAAGGAAGGCAACGGCCTTCTGGAGGGCCTCCTCCCCGTTGGAGGCCTCCTCGACCTCGTAGCCCCAGTTGGCAAGGAGCGCCTTCAACCCCTTTCGGGAAGCCCCTTCATCGTCGGCAACCAGGATCCGCTGCCCCATCCTTCCTCTCCTCACCTGTGGGTGGGGGGCCGTGGTTCAATCATGATCGCCTGTGCAGGGCTGGAGTATCCCCCAAGCGGCAATCCCTGTCAATAGCCTGGTGGACGCCACCGCCGGCTGCTCCGCCGCCCCTGGGAGGTTACCGTTTCCTTCTCCGGTCCTTGATGTGCGGCCAGGGTGTCGAGCGGGCCCCGGGTGTCCAGCGATCAATGCGTGTGTAGATCGACCATCTCGTGGATATTGCCCCGAGGGGTCTCCTTGGTGAACTGCCGATCCTGTTTGTGGACCATCATGGGCATGCCATACTTCGGCGACAGCGTGACTGCGACCTTGCGGTCGATTCTCGCGCCGGACACCAGCGACAGGCGATACCGCTGAAGGATCATCGCCAGGGTGATCCGCAGCACCGTCATGGAGAAGGCGTACCCGATGCACATCCGCGGCCCACCCCCGAATGGAAGATAGGCGTACGGCGGCGGTTCGGTGGATAGCCACCGGTCCGGATCAAACCGCTCCGGATTCGGGTACAACTCCGGAAGATGGTGCGTCATGTACTGGCTGTAGATCACCTTCGAACCCTTTGCCAGATGGTACGGTCCAAGCGTGACCGGCTGATCGACGATCCGGGTGCTCCAGACCACCGGGGGGATAAGGCGCAGGCTCTCCTTGATGACCCGTTCCAAGAGCGCCAGGTGATGGAGTTGGTCGATCCTCGGCGCATCACCCTGGAGCCACCTCTCGAGTTCATCCAACAGCTCAGCCATGATCCGCGGGTGTTGTGACAGCAGAAACATCGTCCACGTGAGGGCGCTTGCGTTCGTTTCGTGCGCCGCGCCGAAGAGGACGTTCACCTGGCCGATCAAGTCGTCCTCAGTCATCGCGGTGCCGTTTGTGTCCCGCGCGTGCACCAAGATGGATAGCATGTCCCTGCCATTGGTTCCGTCGCGCCGTCTGTGTTCGATCATCGCCCGAATGCGCGCCTCCACTTGCGCGGCATGGTCGAGCAGCCGGCGGTACGGCGTTCCGGGCGCGTTGACCTGGAAGAACCGCACACGCCGAGAGCAGCCCATCGACAGCCAGTCCTTCATCATCTGCCCGATCCGAACCGCTTCTTCGGCGTCGCTGCCGCCGAAGAGGACCATGCTGGCGACGCGCAGGGCCAGGGTCTGCATGTCACGCCAGATATCCCGCTGCTCGCCATCGCGCCACGAGTCGAGCATCTGGGCGGTCAGCTCGACAATGGCATCGCCATATCCCTCCACGCGCTTCTTATGGAGCGACGGCATCACGAGCTGACGCTGCTGGCGGTGCTGTTCGGCGTTCATGCTGATGAGGCCGAATCGGATCCGCTGGTGGGCCGAGCCCTGCGGTCCTTGCAGCACGATCCCGCGCGCGCGAAAGATATCCGGGTCGCTCAGGATCTGCCGGTTGTACTCCGGGCCGAATGCCATAACCACCAGCCGCTCGTGCCTGGACAGCGGATTGATCTTACCGAAGGCACTGATCAGCCCCCGCTCTTGGTAGATCGAGCGCATGACGGGGATGGGATCGCTCATGAACTGGAAGGCGGTCGTGAGCGCCTTCAAGCCGCGGAGCGGCGGGGCGTGATCTTGGCGCACCGGGGTGCTCATCCCGCATGCTCCTGCGACCCCAAGATGTTCGGCGCCCTGTGGCAATCGGTGAGACAGGAGGCGGTTATCCCCATCGCATCGTTCAGTTTCGTCCTTCGGGATGAGATGATTGGTGGCGGCACAGGGCCGATTATAGGGGAGATCCTGCGGAAAGTTCAAGGAGTTTCCTTTCAGAGGAAACGCTGTGGCCGGCTCCAGCCTGCGGCGGAGAAGGTGCCAGCGAAAATCCCTTTTGACAACGAGGAATCTCTCTGCGTACTCTCTCGCCACGAGGGCCCACCATGACCACAGCGGGTCAGCATAGCGACCCCTTTGCCTCAGGAGGGAACGAGATGAGCTACACCGTCGGGGAAATCGCCCATCATCTCCAGGGCCAGGTCCTGGGGGATGAATCTCTTGAGATCCACGGCGTGAGCAGCATCGATCAGGCCCGGTCAGGGTCGGTAGTCTTTGCCGAAGACGCCGTCTACTTGCAGAAGGCCGAGGCCTCACAGGCCTCCTGCATCATTGCCCCGCGACGCCAGCACGCCTCGCGCAAGACACTGATCCTGGTCGATCACCCCCGGCTGGCCTTCGCCAGGGCCATCGGCCTCTTTCATCCGGCGAGGACGCCGAGGCCCGGGGTGCACCCCTCAAGCGCCCTGGGCGAAAATATCCGCCTCGGGGCCGAAGTGTCGATCGGCCCCTTCGTCGCCATCGGGGATCGGGTCCAGATCGGGGACCGCGCGGTGATCGGGCCGTTGTGCGTCATTGGGGATGACTGCGCGATCGGGGCCGATTCGACCCTTTGGGCCCACGTGACCCTCTACGAACGCGTCGTGATCGGCTGTCGGGTGGTGATTCACGCCGGGGCGGTCGTCGGCTCCGATGGGTTCGGCTACACGCCCCACGAGGGGCGGGCCGTCAAGATTCCCCAGGTCGGGAACGTCATCATCGAAGACGATGTGGAGGTCGGGGCGAACGTCTGCGTCGACCGGGCCACCTTGGCATCGACCATCATCAGACGCGGCGTGAAGATCGACAATCTCGTCCAGATCGCCCACAACGTGGTTGTCGGCGAGGATTCGCTGATCGTCGCCCAGACGGGCATCTCCGGCAGCTCCACGGTAGGACGGGGATGCGTCCTCGGGGGGCAGGTGGGGGTGGGGGAGCACGCGACCCTGCAGGACCGGGTGATGGTGGGGCCCCAGGCTGGCATCCCTTCCCGCAAGGTCATCAGGTCGGGGGAGGTCGTCCTCGGCAGTCCGGCCCGTCCGATCGAAAAGACGAAGCGGCAGCTCGCCGCCCTGGCCCGCCTGCCGGACCTTCTTTCAGAGGTATCCGCGCTGCGGAAGACCGTCGCAAGGCTTCAGGCGCGCGTAACGGAAGACGTGAAGTAGACCCCTCCCCTTTGAGAAGCTGGCGTCAGGACGGGGGCGTGGCGGAGATGGCGAGAAGGCGGGCCTGCGTGCTCCACATGCGGCGACGCGCCGCTGGCGTCGAATCGTCGTACCCGAGGAGGTGGAGGAGGCCATGAATCAGCAGGAGGGCCAGTTCCTGGTTGAGGGAATGGCCATGCGCTTTGGCCTGGCGGGCAGCGGTGTCGACCGAGATGACCACATCGCCGAGGAGGTGCGGCCCTGGCAATGGGAAGCCCTGCGGTTGCGGAAACGCCAGGACGTCGGTGGGATGATCGTGGTTCAGGTACGCCCGATTGAGCCGCCGGATGGCCCGATCACCGACGAGGAGCACCGAGACCTCATCACTCGGTCTGCCCAAGACGGATAAGGTCCTCTCCCCCACCCGTCTTAGACGGGACAGACCGACCCGCCTCCTCCTTTGCCCGTTTCGAATCTGTATCCCCATCCCCCCGCTTCTCACCCTCCTTCTTCTTGACCTCTTCAAATCGGTATCCCGGATAGTCCACCCGGTGGTGGTGGACGGCGGTGAGGACGCGGACCATGGCCCTGGCGATCTGGTGGAGGTCCTTGAGGGTCAGGTCACATTCCGACAATTGCCCCTCGATGAAGATGGTATTGACGATCCGCTGGACCAGCCCCAGGACCCGCGCCGGCGTGGGGTCGGTGAGCGTCCTGGCTGCCGCCTCGACCGCGTCAGCCACCATGAGAATCGCTGCCTCCCGGGTTTGGGGCTTGGGGCCCGGATACTGATAATCCTCCTCCTTCACCTCACCCAGGTCCGGGTCCTGCGACTCCTTCGCCCTTTCATAGAAGTAGGTGACCAGGCGGGTGCCATGGTGTTGGGGGATGAGATCCACGATGGCGGCCGGAAGCCGATGCTCCAGGGCCATCTCGATCCCGTCCTTCACATGAGAAATGACGATGAGGCTGCTCAGGCTTGGAGAGAGCTTATCGTGCCTGTTCATGGCGTCCATCTGGTTCTCGATGAAGTAGGCCGGTTTCTTCACCTTGCCGATGTCATGATAGTACGCGCCCACCCGACACACGAGCGGATTGGCGCCGATGGCCTCGGCTGCCGCTTCCGCCAGCTCCGCCAGCATCAGACTATGGTGATACGTCCCGGGGGCGGTCTTCATCAGCTGCTTCAGCAGGGGCTGATTCAGATTGGACAGCTCGAGAAGCTTCAGATCCGTCGCGGTCCCAAAGAGATACTCCAGGACTGGAAGGAGGGTGGAGGCAAACAGGGCAACCAACGCGCCGTTCGCGAGGCAGGCCGCCAGGTCATACGGCAGCGCCACGCCTGACCGGCCGTAGATCGGGATAAAGGTCACAACGGTGCCGACGTTGGCCACGGCGACCCAGAATCCCGCCTTGAAGAAGGTGGTGCGGTCTTGAGTCTTCCGGATGTTGAAGGCGCCGACGACGGCCCCGATCAATCCGTAGAGGAAGAAGGCCACCTCATCCGTCACCAAGAGCGCCGACAGAATGGCTAACGCCATCGCCCCCCCGAAGGCCACTCGGGCATTGAACAGCACGCTCAGGAGCACGCTCCCGAGGGCGACGGGGATCGCATAGGTGAAGGAATGGAGCGGAATGAAAGGAAAACTCTGGCTCAAGGAGACGAGGATAATGAGGAGGAAGCGGTTGATCAGAATCGCCAAGAGGATCACCGCCCCCAAGAGGTACAGCATCTGTGGGGAGGTGACTGGTCGGGCCTCGAGGAATCGCGCATAAAAGAGGAGGGTCCCGACCACGCACAGGGCAAGGAGCACGACCGCAGCGGCCGAAACGGGACCGAAGGGAAGGGGACGATAGGAGGCAACAACTGCCCCGACGGTCAACGCCAGAAGGCACCCAACGAGCAGAGGAATCAGTGGCCGCTGCTCCGAGGCCCGGAAGAGTCGATCCACCGGGGAAAGGCGGTAGCGGTAGGTCGGCAAGCTGGTCGGCTTACTCGTCTTGGTGTCGTTCCCCCTCTTCGGGCCCGGCACCACCCACTGGGGCATCTTCATCGGTACGGACTCCCGGCCACCGCCTCAACGTCCCTCGCCCGTCCCTGGAGCCTCCTCGCGCCGGCTCGGGTCGTGGGAGGCGAGGGGTGAGGTCTGGCGCTGCTCGTAGGCGCGAATGATCTGCTGGACCAGTTCGTGGCGAACGACGTCCTCCTGGCCGAGGTACACAAAGGCAATCCCCTTGACATCGCTCAGGATCGAACGAACCTCGATGAGTCCCGAGATCTTTCCGGGGGGAAGGTCCACCTGGGTGATGTCGCCGGTGATCACTGCCTTCGAGTTGAACCCGAGGCGGGTGAGGAACATCTTCATCTGCTCAGAGGTGGTGTTCTGCGCCTCATCGAGGATGATGAAGGCGTCATTCAGGGTGCGCCCCCTCATGAAGGCGAGAGGGGCAATCTCGATGACGCCCATCTCGATCAGCCGGTTCGCGCGCTCCGTCTCCAGCATGTCGTAGAGCGCATCGTAGAGGGGGCGGAGATACGGGTGGATCTTCTCGTAGAGGGTCCCGGGGAGAAAACCGAGCCGTTCCCCCGCCTCCACCGCGGGCCGGGTCAGGATGATCCGACTCACCTCGCGCTTGACATGGGCCGAGACGGCCATCGCCATCGCCAGGTACGTCTTGCCCGTCCCGGCGGGGCCAATCCCAAGGACGATGTCGTGGGTGCGGATGGCATCGATATACCGCTGCTGCCCCAGGCTCTTGGGTCGGACCGGCCGCTTCTTCGCCGAGACCTCAATGAAGTCATCCTGGATCTTTCGGAAGGTCTGCTGCCCTTCCTGTCCAATGTGCCGGAGGGCCAGCTTGACATCGTGATTTTCGATGGTCCGCCCTCCTTCCAGGAGCGTGGTGAGTTCGGCGATCACCTTCTCGGCGATCCCGACCTCCTCCTCGGTCCCGCTGATGGTCAGCAGCCCGTCGCGGGCCACCAACCGCACGTGGAGATGCTCCTCGACCATTCGGATATGTTCATCATTCCGGCCGAAAAGGGCCTGGATATCCCCCCCGGAAGGAAGAGGCACTTGCCTTCGAACCGTCGCGCGCTCGCCTTTCATCTCGCCCCGGACCGCATCGCCTCCTGAGAGCAAATAAGGGACGACTCCTGGCCGTCCCCGCTTTCTCAAATGCTACTCCCGTCGCTCGGCACTGTCAACTGAAAAATCTCCTTGTTTTTCCCGTAATTTCAAGGGGTTAGATCACATGGAGTCTGAGGCCGAGCTCCTGAAGCTGCACGGGGTCCACCGCCGCAGGGGCACCCGTCATGAGGCACTGGGCCCGCTGCGTCTTGGGGAAGGCGATCACCTCACGGATTGAGTCGGCCCCCGTCAGCAGCATGATGAGGCGGTCGAACCCGAAGGCGATTCCGCCATGGGGTGGGGTGCCGAATTCGAGGGCCTCCAGGAGGAACCCGAACCGCTCCCGCGCCTGCTCCGGGCTGAACCCGAGGGCATCGAACACCTTCTGCTGAGTCTCCCGGTCGTGGTTCCGGATGCTGCCGCCACCCACCTCATGGCCGTTGATGACGAGGTCGTATGCCTTGGCCCGCATCTTCTCGGGGGCGCTCTCGAACAGTGAGAGATGCTCGTCCATGGGGGCGGTGAAGGGGTGGTGGACCGCCACGTGCCGCTTCTCCTCCTCGCTGTACTCCAGGAGGGGAAAATCGGTGACCCAGACCGGTCGCATGATCGTTGCGTCTACCAGGCCCAGCTCAAGCCCCAACTTCACCCGGAGGCGGCCGAGGGCCTCCGCCACCACGGCCGGGCTGTCACCGATCGTGAGGACAAGGTCGCCCGCACCCAGCTCGAAACGCCGGACGAGCCCTTCGAGAACCTCAGGGCCAAGGAACTTGGCCACAGGAGACTGCAGCCCCCCTGCGGTCATCCGAAAGGGGGTCAGGCCCTTCGCCCCGAAGCCCTTCACGAACTCGGTGAGGTCGTCGATTATCTTGCGGGAGAATGCCTCGGCCTTCCCCTGCACTTTGATCCCCTTGACCTGGCCCCCGCTGGCGAGGGCGTCCGCGAAGGGGCGGAAGGCGGTGCGGGCGCAGAGGTCACTGAGGTCGCCGAGGAACATTGCGAATCGGGTATCCGGCTTGTCGAGGCCGTACCGCGCCATCGCCTCTTCATACCTCAGGCGCGGGAAGGGCCGGTCCAGCTCCATCCCCTTGACCTCACGGAAGATGGTGGCGACGAGCTCCTCCATGAGGACCAACACGTCCTCCCGGTCCACGAAGGACATCTCGACGTCTATCTGCGTGAACTCCGGCTGCCGGTCGGCCCGCAGGTCCTCATCGCGGAAGCACTTCACGATCTGGAAATAGCGGTCAAACCCGGCCACCATCAAGAGCTGCTTGAAGAGCTGGGGCGACTGCGGCAGCGCGAAGAACTGGCCGGGGTAGAGCCTGGCCGGCACCAGATAGTCCCGGGCCCCTTCGGGGGTGCTCCGGGTCAGCGCCGGGGTCTCTACCTCGATGAAGCCATGCCGGTCGAAGAAGGCCCGGACTACCTGGGAGGCCTGATGGCGCATGCGGAAATTTCTGTGCAGCGACGGGCGGCGCAGGTCGAGATACCGATAGGTGAGGCGGAGCTCTTCGCCGACGGGCCGCTCCTCATCCAGGGGAAAGACCGGGGTCTTGGCCTCATTCAGGATGACCGCTTCGGCGGCCGGCACCTCCACCTCGCCGGTCTTGAGGCGTACATTCTCGGTCCCGGGAGGGCGGCGGCGGACCTGGCCCGTCACGGAGATCACATACTCCGACCGCATCCGCCTGGCGGTCTCGTAGGCGTCAGAGCCGTGCTCCGGCCCAAAGACGACCTGCACGATCCCCTCGCGGTCCCGGAGGTCCACGAAGATGAGGCCCCCGTGATCCCTCCTCCGGTGGACCCAGCCCATCAGCGTGACGGTCTCGCCGATCTTTTCCGCCGTCACCTCTCCGCAATAACAGCTTCGTCTCACCTTCGCCCACTCCCGCCGTTCAACAATCCGCTATCAGGGGTGCTCTCCCCGTCCCACCCTTGTTAGACGGTCCACCACTGTCCCCAACGGAATGGACTCCTGGCCTCCCCCCTCCATATCCTTCAGGGTCGCCTCCCCCTTCTGCTGCTCATCCTCCCCCAGGATGAGGCAATACCGAAATCGCTCCTTGTCTGCCTGGCGGAGCTGGGATCGCAGGCTCCGATCCCCTTCCCCTGTCAGGTCCAGCCCCGTCCGGACACCGGCTCGCCTGAGCCTCTGCACGAGGAGGAACCCATGCCGGTCAGGCTCGAGGCCCAGGGTGGCCACGAAGACCCCCTCGAGGGGTTGGTCCCCGAGGGGCTTCCTGTCCTTACCCTTTCCTGCCAACGAGGCCACAACCCGCTCGAGGCCGATGGCAAACCCGATGCCAGGGACAGCCTTGCCGACGATCTCCTCAGCGAGTCCATCGTAGCGCCCCCCGCCGGCAACCGCGTTTTGCGCCCCCAGGGCCGGATTGACGAGCTCAAAGGCCGTCCGGGTGTAATAGTCGAGCCCTCGCACGAGGCGCGGATCTAATTCGTACTTCACGTCCAGGGCATCCAGGAGCTCCCGCACGCGCCGGAAGTGATCGGCGCACGGATCGCACAGGAAGTCTATGCTCTTTGGCGCATCGGCCGTCACCGCTCGGCACCCGGGGTTCTTACAATCCAGCACCCGCAGCGGATTGCGGTCCAGGCGTTCCTGGCAGTCGGGACAGAGCTTGGCCTGCCGGGAACGCAAGAATGCTGTGAGCCGTTCGACATAGGACGGCCGGCACGCAGGATCGCCGATGCTGTTCAAGTAAAGCTCCAGGTCGGGGAGGCCCCATTCTTCGAAGAGGTGCAGGAGCAACGCCAACATTTCGGCATCAACTCTCGGGCCCTCCACACCGATCGCCTCTACCCCGATCTGGTGGAACTGCCGGAACCGGCCCGCCTGGGGGCGTTCGTGGCGGAACATGGGACCGATGTAGTAGACCTTGACAGGCTTTCCCTCTGACAAGAGGCTATGCTCATGCACGGCCCGGACCACGGCTGCCGTGGCTTCTGGCCGAAGGGTCAAGCTCTCGCCGCCCTTATCGGTGAAGGTGTACATCTCCTTCTGGACGATGTCGCTCCCCTCGCCGATCCCGCGGACAAAGAGCTCGGTCCGTTCGAAGATGGGGGTCCGGATCTCGTGGTAGCCGTAGTTGTCCAGGACGCGCCGGGACTCGGTCTCTACACGCTGCCAGCGACCGACCTCGGCGGGCAGAATGTCGGGAGCCCCACGAACGCCCTTGATCATCCGCCGGATCTCGCGCATCCAATCTCCTCGGACCGTCCGCACTCTCCCGACATTCCACGAGGCTGGAGTGGGAGGAAACGGGCGCGCTCCTGATATGAAGGAGAGAAAGAAGGCTTAGTAGATGGGATTTCGGTCAAAGCGGTGGATGGCCTCAATGAACCGGACCGTTCCCGACTTGGAGCGCATCACCAGCGAGTGGGTCTTTGCCCCCCCACCGAAGAACCGGACCCCCTTCAGGAGATCGCCGTCGGTGACCCCGGTCGCGGTGAACGTGACCTCTCCCCCCCGGGCGAGATCAGTGATGGTGAGGACGTGATCCACATCCCTCAGGCCGGTCCGGCGGACCCGCTCGACATCCCGCTCGCTCGCCGGCTTGAACTGCGCCTGCATGTCGCCGCCCAGACATCGGAGCGCCGCCGCCGCCAGCACCCCTTCCGGAGCCCTGCCAATCCCCATGAGGATATCCACCCCTGAATTCTCGAGGGCGGTGGCGATCGCCGCGGACAGGTCACCATCCTGAATCAGCTTGATCCGAGCCCCCGCCTCGCGGACCGTCCGGATGAGATCGGCATGGCGGGGGCGGTCGAGGACGGCAACGGTGAGATCCTCGACATAGCACTTCATCGTCTCGGCGATGGAGCGCAGGTTCGCCTCTGGCCCTGCGGTAATATCGATGGCGCCCAGCGCTTTGGGCCCGACCGCGATCTTCTCCATGTAGACATCCGGCGCGGGAAAGAGGCACCCTTTTTCGGCGAGGGCGACCGCCGCCAGGGCGTTCGCCCGCCCCTCGGCGACAATGGAGGCCCCTTCGAGGGGTTCCGCCGCCACATCCAGCCGAGGGTCCTTGCCAGACCCGACCTGCTCGCCGACATACAGGGTGGGTGTCTCTCCCTTTTCGCCTCGCCCGATCACCACGGTCCCGGCGAACTCCACCACATCAAAGGCGCGGCGCATGGCGTCCAGCGCGGTCTGCTCCGCGAGCTGCCGGTTTCCCCGGCCCATCCATCGCGCCGAGGACAGCGCGGCGGCCTCCGTCACCCGCACCACATCAAGCGCTAGATTCCGCTCCATCGAGATTCTCCCGCGGTTCGCACAAACCGCGCACTCTTCGCTACTTACAACGGAACGAAAGTATAGAAGAGGCCTAGAGAGAAGTCAAGCAGGGACTGCCGCCGGAAAGCCTCTGCGCGCGTAACAAGCCGATGATGGACGGTCCGGACGAGCTCCCGGGCGATGGCCAGCTCAACGGGGCTGGAGCCACGCCAGGTTAAACGCCTCGACGAAAGGATTGAGAAACCTCACCCCCTCCACCAAGGTCCCGTCACTGAAGTCCTCGCTCAGCACGTTGGGCACCCCGTTCAGCTTGGCGGTGGCCCAGATCAGGCTGTCCCAGTAAGCCAGCCGATGCCGCCTCACTGCGCGCACGGCCTCCAGGACCACCAGCTCCGTCAGGTCATAGACGACCCAGGACCGAACATAGTTCGTCACACTACGCTCTACCTCGGCCTTCGAGAGCGGCGACGGGATCTTCTGCGTCACCACCACAAAGAACTCGCCGAGGATCTGCGCACTTAACGCGCCCTGGTGGCGGTTCCCCAGCGAGTCGAGGACCGTGATGGCCCGCTCCCGCTTGCCCCCGTCGGTCGGATCGTAGGCGTACACGAGGACGTTGGTGTCAACGAGAAACGCGCGAGAGCCGTTCCGCATAAAGCGCCTCGCGGGTCCAGCGGCGGGTTTGGCCCAGCGCCTTCCGGCGGCGGGCCCGCTTCCGGATGAACGCCAGTTCGTCCTGCCAAGCCTTGGGATCCAGCGGCACTGCGGCGCTGAGGCGGGTGACCTGGCCAACCCCCCGGCGGATCAGCTCGGCCTCGCTCACGCCCAGCGCCCGCGCCTGCTGCTTCAGCCGCTTCTCCTGCCCGGGCTCGAGATAGATCTGCTTCCGCACCATCCGACTCATCGCTTCCTCCTGACGTGTATCACATTATACATCATCCAAGACAGAAAAGGAAAAAAGCGGACATCCGACCTTCCCGCTCGGGGTGGAGGATCCTGGGGCAGGCCCCCGTTGCCCCATCGCCGGTCCCGTTCCGGTGGCGAAGGGGAAACCAGCCCCATCCGGACTCGCTCCGGACGTCATCGGAGACCGTTAATTGTCGGGACTCGATCCCGTCCACCACCCCATATTTTCGCAATTGCGAAAAGGTGGCGGGAATGGCGATTCCTCGGCCAGCGAGGCATTCTCTGCAGACAAAAGCCGGTCAGAGGGCATTTTTCGCGCACCTTCTTCTTCTCAATGCAATTCCAGGTTGCCTTTCGGTGTTGCCAGCATCGCGACGAGTTCCACGCTTCTTGCTGGCTTTACCTCTGCTTCGATGCCGAGCCTTTTCAGTACGTCCCTCACCCGCGCAGGGTCCGGATGGTGGATCGCAAACGACCGCAACTCACAGCCTGCGGGGGAGTCCTGCGATGGATGCAAGGAATCAGGAGACCATTCGATGAAGAATGGAATCGGCTCCACACCCTGCAGACCCAATGTGCTCAGCACGCCGAGGGTCTTCCACGTGAGAACCCTTCCTTCAGGTCTCGTGCGAGAACCGTCGCGAGGGCCGAGGATGTCATGACCGGCTTCGCGAGCGCTTTTCGCCAGGGCACCGAGGTCGCCTGTTACAGCCGCCCACGCAATCAATCGAGGCTCGGTGAGTCTTCGCACATCGATGGGAAAGTTGTGGGCCGTCTGGGCCGGGTCGGGCGCGATGATTTCCAGATACTGCCGGCCGCCTAGCGCAATGAGAGCGTTGTGCGTCCCGACACCGGGGTGGCTTCCGCCGCTGACGGCTCTCACCCCGGTCCTCTGCTCAACCCAGGTAATTCCCGCATCGAGATCAGGGCTACCCAGCAGCAAATGATCGATGGCCATCCTGGCCGGTATCAGCTTTTCCCCTGGCCCCATTTGCTCTCGAACCACGCACGTTGCACCGAAGCGCCAGCCCCCGCGGGGCGATGTCAAGATTCAAGACCCGACCCCCACCCCACCGGCGGTGCGGCGCGCAATCAGTTACCGTCCCGGGTCAGCAGGGACCGCTCCGGTCTTCACCCAGGACCGCATTGCCATCACCGTTTCGCGCTCTACTGCGACGAATCCATGGGCCGTGAACGCTTGACAGGCCTCTCCGCGTCCCGGTCCGCCACCACGGACTGTGAGGAGGGGCTTGCGGCTTCTGCGGGAGAACTCCTGTGCGTCCCGGTACGACGTGTAGGGGCACGGATCGTCTTCGTGATGTACCCAGAGCAACTGGGCCGACATCTCGTCTAACTTTACTGCAGAAAGGCCCGGTCCATTGCGCGTGGGCCGGAACAACGATGCCGTCAGAATCGTCCGTCGTACCAGTTGTGGATTCATGCGCGCCGCATGAAACGCGCTGACCGAACCTTCACTTGTCCCGACGAACGTCCAATCCTCCACGCTGTATCGGCGACCTATCTCCTTGAGCAGTGCCTCCACATCGGCGCCGTATCGAGGAGTCTCTCGAAACTGCTGAGAGAACGTGGTCCACTGGTCGGAAGGTGCATCCACCACGACGACGAGCGTCTCCTCGTCCAGCCAGTGCCTGCGCGAGCGCACGAGAAAATTGCCCCCAAGCTCAAACTTCGGCTGGCCATTTTCCTCCCTCAGACGCATGATGCCGGGATGGCCGGGAAACAGGGCAATCGCGTACTTGAACGTCTTCCCGTCTTGAGGGTGCGTCACGAGTCCGGATATCGTGTAGCCATTGCGCTTGACGGTCATGACGTGGGTTGGATGCGAGAGGTTTGGGTCGGTGCCGGGCGAAGGTTGTGTTTGCGCGTGCCCGATGCGGCTGCTCGTCAGCAGGGCCACCACGGAAAAGACGAGGATCGGAAGGCGACCAATGCTGAGTGATGTAGGACAGCGATGGTTCATGGTGTTGATCGCAAGAGAGGGCGTATCTTCAGCGCGGCCCGAGTACAATTAGACAAAACTGCCTAGCACCGGAAACAGCAGTTTCTCGCAGTCTATTTCCTGTGCCCTTGACCGAGATTCGAACCGGATGGCCTGATTCTACAGGGCTCGAGAACCGCAAATCCCACGCCCGGCGCCTTCCCCCTCATATTTTCGCAATTGCGAAAACGTGCGGGGAACGGGAAGGGACGATGCCTGCGTGTCCGACGGATCGGCGGGGAAATTGAACTTATCCTCTTTTCCCACTCTTACTCGGTCATCTGGAACTCGACCCTGTGGGCATCCGTCACCCGCTTGGACGCATCCAGGATCTCTAGCGAGACCAGATTTCCTGCGTCGTCGTAGTCTAGGATGACCCCAGGCTTGTCCTCGTCGCTCTCGGCAATAGGCGTGGCGTCCTTGAGAATGACGCTTAGCGTGTCGGTTTTCGGATCATAGGTGACCTTCATGATTCCTTCCTCCAGTACTTGGCAATCCTGCTCGTGCGGTACGCCGTTATACCTCTGCAGGATGCCGGTCCACATCCACAAGGACCCGCACGAGGTATGTCCGTTTGGGTGTGTCCAGTTGAACCCGTGACTGCAAAACGACTCGACCAGGGCGAATCTCCAGCCGCTGCTCTGGAGCCGAAAGGATGGCACGGAGACTTGACCCTTCCGCTTAGACCCTTTATCGATAAACCTCGCGTCGATGAGCGATGCGTGCAACGTCGACGACCCGCTGATCATCATCGACCAGGTAAACAACGCGATAGTCGCCAATCCGTATTCGATACCCTTCTACGCCCTCTAGCTTGGCAGCCCCACGGGGTCGGGGATCGCGCTCAAGGGCAAGGAGTCTTTCCCAGATGCGCCTGGCAACAGCGATGGGGAGTCGGTCCAATTCGCGTTCCGTCCTGGGCTTGAGCCGGACGGTATAGGACATCACCGTCCCGCCTTGGCCTTCGCGCGCTCCCGACGCTCCCGTTCATCGATGTATTCCCGAAGCGGTCGCGATGGTTTGTCCCGCTCCTCATCGATGATCAGACGGTCCGAGATATCCTCGAGCATTCGTCGGAGCTTTCGATCACGGGCAATGCGGGCCAGGACGTTTTGCTGCTCCTGCTTGGACAGAGCCTTGAAGGCGGTATAGAAAACCTCTGCTGTTGCCTGCTGTGGCGTCACGAGCTGTCACCTCCCTCGGGATCTTATCTCGCGGCCTAGCATACACGAGAACGGGGGCATTGGCGAGGGGGGCGGGGCTTGTCGGGGCGGCGGCGAGAGGGGGCCAGCCTCCCCTCCGAGAGGCAACAAAATTCGAGTCCGACCCGTATTTCTATTATTCCTCCCTTTACTACTCGGCACGGGCCTTTATTTCTACAGGAGGAACTGCCGTCTCGATAAACTACCTTGCCCTCCGCGAGGATATGGCCGAGGAAATTGCTGGGCCGGGCCTCCCTCAGGTCCTGAGGGGTGTATGCCCGAATTTCGACGGAAGGGTCGACAGCGAGCGAGACATCCACAAGGAGATCCATAAGCCGCGCATGGGTCATCCGAGCGAAATCGGGTGAGATGACCGCGAGGTCCACATCACTCCACTCATCCGCCCCCCCCTGGGAGTGGGAGCCAAAGAGCACGGCCTGCTGGACCTGGACTTTCTGCCGAAGGTATTCGAGGGTCCGCCTGATCAGTTCTTCCGTGTGAGTCGCCGTCTTAACTTTTTCCACAGCGCCTCCGCGCGCGTCGCCCGCCAATTCTCCCAGTCGCAGCAGGTTGTGGACGGTCATCAGCCTCCCTGCCGGAGCCAACGGACCACGAGTGCCACTACCGTCCGCTCCCTTGCTTATACCATACTTAGCAGGGGATGTCGTCTAGATGCGCACGAGACCTACAGGCGGGCTTGGGTGCGGGTGAGGAAGCGGAGGGCGATGACGGGCGTGGCAGCACAGCGGCCCGTCTTACATGCGGCGGCGAGAGGGGGCCAGCCTCCCCTCCGAGAGGCAACAAAATTCGACTCCGACCCCTATTTCGTCCCCAATTGCTTTATCCTGTTCCCGCCAATCTCCATTCATCTCATCGCTATCAACCTGCGGTGTCGTGTCTTCTCAGAACAAAGCGAATGTTAAGTTTTTGAAGAAGCCTTGACATCTTCGGATCCTCCCTGAGAAGCTTTGGATTGTATATCCCGGAGTGAAGTGCAAATACGATAACATTCGGGTAGCGGATCGTGTATATTAGAGCCTGGCCTAAGGCCTCCGACAGCTGCCTGGCAGCCGATTGCCCCTTGCGGATGATCTTAATTTCTATCCCCAGGACCGGTTTGTCCCCTCGCAAGATTTCCATGTCAGGCCAAAAGCTCGTTCCAAACATTTCAACGCTAGGCTTGGGCGTATCCGGACCGATACTAATTACACTCCGAAACAAAGCCCCGTACCGATCTTTCAAGGCAGTGTCCAAGGTACTCTTGACGTCAGGTTGGAGGCCGTGCTCTTCATCCTGGTACTGAGGCGAAATGAGCATGTTCTCTAATGTTTGGGCGACGAAGTCGACGAGTTCGCTATCGGGTTCCATTCACCCACTCCTGGCCGCAGCATCGAGGAGGGCTAGTAGTGGTAGGCATCGCATGACGCGCGTCCTAGGGGATCTCCATTGCTATTGAGGTGTTCGTCAACTCGGGGCTACCTCGCCTGACCCCGATCCCCACTATCTTGATAGAATGGCCCCTGCGATTCTACGAAGGCTAGCCTGACGTAATCGGCCAGCATCAGGGTCGAAACGCCAACCAGCCGGATATGTCGCAAATATCGGAACAGCCAGATCCCCCGCGCGATAATTGTGTCGGATCAAGTCAGTCCGCAGCCGCTCGATAATGTTTCCGGTTGTTCGGGCCCCCGCGAACTCCTCAAAGACTCTTTTATTGAAGCTAATTACTGCTTTGGGCTGCCACTCTCCAAGGAGCCGGTCGAATCTACGCCTTGGGTGGTCAAAACCCGGTGGCTCCATGGCCCGTCCGAAGAGGGCCTGCAAGTGACTTGGATCGAAAGTTGGAAACAGCCAATAGCACGCAAGTCCCAGCGTGAAAGGGCCATCATATCCAGCGTTGAGGCAGTGGTTTCGGAGAATTTCAGGTCTTGCTATCATTCTGCAGTCGCCCGAAAAGAGATCGGCACAACAGAGATCCGTCCATAATGCTGCAATTCCACCCTCGGCGGTGTGGAACATGCCATTCCTGATGGATTCGGGATGCGCGTTGCTGAACAACAGAAGAACTCGAGGACGTTTTTGGTCGTTCTGAGGAAGAAGGCACTCGCTCTGAAAGGTCATAGACTGCTCGACGTGGTTTAGCTTGTAAACCGGGTTTCTTGCCTTCTCCTTGTCTATGTATTCTTCGTACGATCTTCGACCTTTTGGCTGCGGATCTCGAAGATACGCGGCCACATGCGAATACCTATCGCCCAGAGGAGCAGTGTGAACCTCGTTAATCCCGGAATTCGCGTCCATATTTCTCGACCTACCGGAGCGAGGCCCGTCAGGACCAGCGAGGCGGCTCAGGGGCGCCTCGACGGACTTGGCGTGTCAAATGTAAAGCTTTGATCCCAAAATCTTCTTCGGGCACCGTCTGGGTTGCTTTCTCATGCTTGTCCGGCGGATAGCCGGGGAAATTGAACTTATCCCCTTTTCTTCCCCCCCGGGACTAGTTTAGGAAACGATCGTCGCCTTCACCTTGTCGACCTTGAATTTCAGAAGCAGGATGCCGAGCCGTTTCAGTGCATCCGCAAGATCAACGGCGATTGGTTCCCCCTTAGGTAACACAATTACTCTTCGGCAGTCAGGGGCATTTCCGTGAACCATAAGTTGGCCTATGGCAGAGTAAACGTCAGATCGCGCCGTGGCGCTCTTTACCTCATAGACCTCCACGAGCTCCCTTCCCACTGCAACGCCCAGATCAATGAGCGCGTTCTTGACCAATCGGCAACCTTTTTGAACGGCGCGTGATCTACGCCAAGTGTAAAGGGCGTCCACGATGTCTCCGTGGCGTGAAAGATAATCAATCTCACCAGATCTCTTGCCTTTTCGCCGGCCGCGGGACTCAGGGTAGAAGTCGTCAAACAGCTTTTGTTTGCGTTGAAACTCCCGCGAATCTGTTTCTCCTGCCCGCACAGCCTGTTTAAAGCGAGCGATAGTGTCTATGTAGCGGACAACGGAGCGAGTTGTCGCCGTACCCTCGATGGGCATCACCAATACGCCATGAAGGATACCCCCGGATGAGTCGACCACATCTCTCAGGCGCTGATCACTCCATGCCAGAAACTTCCTCTTGCCGACACCCTTCCTTCCGCCCCCGACGCGTCCTGAGTGCAGGAGGTATGTTGAACCAGTGTCGTTGTCGCGTGCGAAAAATCCCGCCACTCGGTCATTTCGCCCTTCGTAAGGCGTGTTGATCTCGACGGAGATTTGTAGGTCTCCGTCCTCCCGAAAAAGACCGAACCAATTCAGCCGTCGCGGATTTGTTTCCTCGGTGTCGTCGCAATCCTCTGACCAGAACCAGTAATGGCCGTCGGTGTAGACCTTGGCGTCAGGAGTCATTCCTCCGGGATAGCCGATGTTCCTCGTGGCCCGCTTATTCAAATCCCGGCGGATGGAGGTCTCAAGCTTTCGCTGCGCCTTTGCTATTTCGTCTTTGGATTCCAGCAGTGAAAACATATTCACACCTAAGTTTTCGTGACCAGCCTGTGAGGCTCATGCTACACGCAACGTGGCGGCGCACCTCATAAGTATATTGCTTGAGAGCAAATCGAAAGCCAGGCACCATTCCTACGCGGGTGGGCATGGGGCGACGTCGATTGTGCCGGAGGTGGGCGAAGGGATGCGGTTACCCCGGGTCAATGGCGGATCTCCTGAATGGGGCCTCAGTATGCCGGACAGGGCCGGGGGTGTCAAGGGGCGTCAGGGGAGGGCGAGGCAGGGGCCGGTCTGGCGGGTGGCGGCGAGGGGGGTGCGAGCCGCATAGGCGAGGGGCTGTGGTCAGTGAAGGTTCGCGATCCGACGGCCAAGGAAAATGTTAATTGTCAAGACTCGACCCCATCGGCTCTTCCCATCGGCTCTTCCTAAATCGGCGTTGCGATTTCCCACCAACCCTCAAATGGAGGACGGTTAGGCGTTAGTAAAATTTCAGAGTAGCTGCCTCTCAAGAGACTGTTGATGGGTGGAACGTTGTAGCATAAATTCTTGCTCACGATGTAGCGGTCGTGAGAAAACTCCTTGAGGACGCGCCATTCAGCAGAAATTGATTTCCTTGCCATCTCCTCTTTGAATCTTGCGAAGTCCCTCTTCGCGCGCTCATCAACATGTGCCGGGCCGGAGAGAATCCGTATTTCACGCACTACAGCAGGATCTATGCTTACAATGACTTCCTCCAGCCCTCTGGCATGGAAATGGAGATCGGCCCACCAAATATACTGCTCGCCATCGCGCAGAATTCTTCTGAGATTCATAACATTGGAAAATGCCTTCTCGGGTGCAATTACAATTGCAGTTTCGGCGTCGGCAGGCCTGATTCGTTCCGCAACCTCAGGACGACCTTCGGGAGTTTCCTCACGTGTGCGTCTTGGTGGTTTAAGGCCGAATAAGCCAAACAGCTCTTCCTCCGACAACACCCGCTCCAGGGACACGTCGGCCAGTTCGTCAACGACATCATGGAATAGTACCTTCTTACGTTCGAGAAGCTGCTCGATACGCTCCTCAATGGTGCCCTGGCAAATCAGCCGGGTAACGAAGACCGTTTTCCCCTGACCGATCCGATGTGCTCGGTCCTCCGCCTGTCTTTCCACTGCTGGATTCCACCAGCGATCAAAATGGAGCACGTAGTTGGCACGGGTCAAGTTGAGTCCTAGTCCCCCTGCTCTCAAAGACACTAGAAGGACTTTGTTTTCATTGTTAGTGTTGAAAGCCTGTTCGATGTTATCCCGCTGCGTTGCTGAAAGCTGACCGGTGTAAAGCAGCGGTTCATATTGTCTGATATGCTTACAAATTTCCTCAAGAGTCTTCACATATTGCGAGAAAACGATCGCCTTACCATCATTTTGGCAGGCCTTTTCTAGGAACTCCTCAGTGAGAAAGTCTATCTTGCTGCTCGTTCCAGAACCACGCTCGAAGTTGCAAATCTGCTTCAACTCTTGTATTAGAGCAAGAACATGATGGACAGTCACACCCGGGGTTCGACGTAGACGATGTACACCTTCCTTCTCTACCTGATCATACAGCCGCCGCTGGCGATCGGAAAGCTCCAACCACTTTGTATCGACGACCTTTTCAGGAAGTTCGGGTAATGCTTCCTCTTTTCGGCGTCGCAGAATGAACGGCCGGACCCGGTCACGTGCCACCTTTACCGAAAGGAAGGGTACTTCCTTTGCCTGAAAAAGATCCGACTTAACGAATCTAAAAACTGCGACTAGGTCCTCAAGTTTGTTTTCCAGGGGTGTGCCGGAGAGAGCCCAGCGACGCTTGGAAGCCACATTACATACAGCGCGGGACGTGGGAATGTCCGGGTTTTTGATTCGCTGTACTTCGTCGGTAATCACCAGATCAAAAGTTCGCCCCGTAATTAGCTCGCGGTCCTGGCGCACAGTCTCATAGGTAGTAACAAGAACGTGGCACTTACCCACGTAGGCTCGCCAGGCAATATTTCTCATCGACTGATTGCCATGAAGCCGGACTGCTATGAGTTCTGGGGCCCAACGCTCCAGTTCACGTATCCAGTTCGTAAGTACACTCTTGGGGCAAATGACGAGCGCTTGCAAGGCGAGCGATCGGCGAATGAGAGCTCGGAACGCCGTGATGGCCTGAACCGTTTTGCCAAGCCCCATGTCGTCAGCTAGCAGTGCAGCCTTACTATCAAAGAGCCATTTTACCCCCGCCCGTTGAAAGGGATACAGTTCGTAGGGAAAAAGCAGGTCATCCCGAAACTCTGTCGTAGCTGGTGGCATCAGTACGGGGAGAAGCATCTCGAAAATGTCAAGGCCCTTGGGTTCTATGGGATTTAATCGCTGGGATAGGCCGAAAGGTTCGACTCGTGTTCTTGTCCGTTTTTGCCCACGTTCGAGTAACTCCTCCTGCTTTTTGATATAAATAGTGCCGTAGATGCCTGGCAAAGCAATCGAAGTTAGTAGATCAACAATCTCAAATAGTGGCAACACAGTGTCAGTGCAAAGATCTAGAACTTCCGGATCCCTCAAAAATGGAAACCCATGCGCTGCAGATTCAGTGGGAACGAGATCGCGTGACACCACGGCTGAGTCAATGGTTGGAACGAGAACTTGCCTGGCCTCGACCTGGGGCCAGGCCAGCTGCCCTGTGGGGAGGGAAAAGGTGCGAGGGGGGGGAATGGAGAAAAGCCGTCGGATACTAGTTAACAGGCCCATTTTAGCTGCTACGCGTAACGCGGGTCTTCTTTCCCTAAAAGTTGCAACGCTGAGCGCATCCTCTCGAACGCTTCGGCAAGATCGAAGCGGCTAGCGCACTCTTGGAGGAACCCAATAATGTCTTTCTCGTTATCCTTATATTTGAAACGCCCCTCATATATGAGGGATTGGTAAGGCGACGCAGTCGCTTTGATGGTGCCGCGGGTTATCGCAACCTCATTTTCCTCAACTTGCAAGGTCTCACCAGCGCGCCAAATGGCAACCGTGCTTGACTCGACGTGATTGGCAAGATCTAACAACCAGCGTTTGGGTACAAGGATAATCCTCGGTTTCCGGGAGGATTGCCGAACAAGGGACTTCCCGCAAAGCTCCACTCCTATGTACTGCTCTAGTTGGCCCCCGTAGAGGGTTTTCTGAACTAATGTGGGTCGGATCGGAGTAGTGGCGCGGAACTCTAAAGGATATCCGCGGTCGTCAGTGACCATCAACGCTGCGATGTATCCATCGACTGCAGCCGTCTTCTCGACGAGCAGAAATCCGATCAAAGGACTGACTGTTTGTTGCTCAGCCATGGGATCCACCCTCTATGCATTCAAGGCGGATAAGCCCCTACGGTATCACCACAGCACGTAAGGATCTAGGCGGCCCAGTCGAGGGCGAGAAGTTGCGCCTGCTCAAGGACGGTCTGGGTGGCCTTCCCTGTTTGTCCGGGGGATAACCGTGCTTCCGCAGGATCCGCTTGACGATCACGCGCAGATGGGCACGGACGTTCTCCCGGACGGGGTTCACAAAGAAATTGTACTCTGACCCCAATTCTTTCTGACCCAATTCTTTCTGACCCCAATTCTTTCTTTCTTTGAGCAGAGCAATAATCATTAGTATCTGACCTCTAAGTGAAAAGGTTCACCCGAAAAAGTTGAATGTCCCATTTTCCCTGGGCTGCCGTCCTGGCCCTGCTAGCGTCAGGAGCCCCTCCAGGAGCATGGACAAATCGCAAGCCTGACACCATCGCAGGCTCTATGGCCCTACGCCCGAGTGGGGTGAATTGGTTACCCGCGGTTCTTGAGCCTCCACAGCAATTTGCCGAGCCAACGCAGACAGTTGATGAAGATGACTCCGTCTTTGCCGAAGTCGATAGGCCTAGCCATGGCGGTTCTCCCTTCGATCAACGCTGCCCTACTGTTCCCCAAAGAAGACATTGCAAGTCTCTCATATCGGGGGAGGATCCATAGGGTGATTGATCCCCCCCTTTACCCGCACTAGCCTTTGCCCCTCTTTCTTTGACGCCTAAAGCATACCAAACCGCCCGAAGGTTCTTTCAATTAGTGACCGCGCCCACGGCGGACAGGGATTGGCACGACGTCCCGGCAAGCGGTTCACCGCCCGGCGCACCGGCAACTGGTTGAGTTCCTTGACGTGAGCAATCCAGCACGTATGAACCCACCTGCCAGCAGTTCGGAGTACCTCATCTTGGACCTTCCGATATGTCGCCATCTGTTCTCCCCCTCTCAATTTCCTGCGACTGTGTTTCTTCCCTTCCCGCTCGTCGAGATAGCATCGCACGATGTGCCGAAGCAGCGCGGACAAGGTGCCGCCCCGCTCCCGCGTTAATCGTTTCAGCTTGGCGTGATCGCGTGGGTCCATATTCACCAAGTAGCTTTTTAAAGGCATAACACTCAACTATATATATGGATGAGTTTTCATTGTCAAGAGGAAAGGCTGTTTGGTGCGCCGTTGGGTGTGCCGGAGGTGGGCGAAGGGCTATGGCTACCCCGGGTCCATGGCGGAATCTCCTGAATGGGGCCTCAGTATGCCCGACAGGGAGGGGGGTGTCAAGGGGCGTAGCGGGCGATGACGGGCGGGGCGGCCCAGCGGGCGGTGGTGCGCGGCGCCGAGGGCGGCCAGAATCCCCTCCGAGAGGCAACAAAATTCGAGTCCGACCCCTATTTCTTCATCAGGCGGGGGCCTCCCGGCCCTCCCGCGAGCCCCGCCAGCCTAACTAGACTTTGGGCAGCCCGCCAACAGACCCCGCCGCCAGACTTGCGACCGCGGACCAACGAAATGAACTGAATGGCGAAGAGCCTTGGGCTTCATCGCCCTGCGAAAACCCTTTGGATGTAGGGTCCGTCCTGCCGGAGAATGGGGAACTTATCCTCCAGATCAGGCCAAGTCATGTTCTTTGCGCCAGGGATGCTGTCGGGCGTCGTGTTCGCCGGAGCGAGAATGTAACCATCCAGGCTGATCTTTTTCCTCTTGAAGCGCTCATCCGCGCCGAGCTGGCGGAGTTTCTCGATGGCCTCGAAGCGGTCGTTCCCTTCGACGCCCTCGTGGTGCAGGCCGTGCGGGTCGAGGAAGACGACCTGCGTGCCCTTGCTCTTTCGATTCCGGGTCCAGAGTATGAAGTCGGGGTAGAACCCGCTCCGAATGAACATTCCGACCCCGACTTTGGGCAGGTTCCGCAGTAGGCACACCTCGGTGTCGCGGTACTGTGGCTTGGCGCGGTTCGTCTTCCAGAAGTCGCGGAGGTCCTCGACAAGCTTCCTCTCGCTCGGGACGAGCGGCGATGGGCTGATGCTCACACGCGCTTGCCACTCCTTACCGCCCTCCAGGAGAAGCGGGTTGAAGAGATGCCGGTCCCAGTACAGGCGGGGCAACGGATCTCCGGCGTTCCCGAGCAGCTCATTGATCGGCTTCCGGAGGAGCTCCTCGATCTCCTTGAGGAGCCTCTCGCCGTCCCCCTCCGCGTGGACCGTGATGCGGTACTCGTACACAACCTGGCGCTCGCGAACCATCGGCCGCGGCTCGACATGCGCACTCTCCGCCTGCCGCTCGCGGAGACGGACGAAGCGGTCCAGGTAGGTCTTTAGCGCCCGGGACGCCGCCTGCTGGACCTTTGCGGGCTCCCTCGCCTCCTCAGCCAGCATACGGAGCTCGCAGCGGGAGGCCAGGACCTTACGAAGCGCGTCGCGCCGGATGAAGACATTGCCGTACCCCTTGGCGACCTTGTACTCCACCAGGTCCGCATGGAGCCGGTCGAGATCCACGAGGCCGGAGTGCGGAGCCTGCCCGGGAAGGATGATCGTGGATACCCCGGCCCGCGCCGCCTCCTCCGTGGCACCGGCCGTGCTCGGCGCGAGGCTGACGAGCTGTGGCAGGAGGTCCATGACGACTCGCGGCCCTTCGTCGCTCAGCTCCCACGTCTCTTCCGAGCAGTCGAAGCCGTCCGGCGTCTGCGGGACGAGAGCCCAAGTGGGGAGGTCGTACTGGACGACGTGAAGCGGCGGAAGCTCCCTGGCGAGATCCTCCTTCTCCAGCGTCCTGCGGAATTCCTGGAGGGAGTCGGCGTTCCAGCCTACGATGTACAGCGTCTCGAGGCTCTCCAGCCAATCCGGCGCGCCACCGAGCGCGTGGCTCCGCTTGAGCGACTTGTCCTTGCCCTTGAGGCGCACGCCGCGGCCGAAGAGCTGGATGACCTGCGACCCCTCGCCCTTGCCGATGCGGAGCAGGCCCATCGAGGAGACGCGCCAGCTCGACCAGCCTTCGATGAACTTCTTCGCGCCGATCAGCATGTTGATGGGCGAGTCCGCGCGGCTGATGCGGTCGAAGAGCGAGTCGTTGATGACGTCTTCCTTGACCTCGATCTTGACCACGTTCTCCAGGTGCTTCCGGAAGTCCGCCACGTCGCCGATGTTGATGATGGCGAAGTACGGGAGCTCCTTGTGTGAGCCGGCCGAGACACGGAGGCCAACCTCGCCGCTCCGCTTGATCTCCACGATCCCCAGACCGCCCTGGCCGTGGAACAGATCCTTGCAAATGCGCTTGTAGAGGGCGTCGGCCTTCTCCTTCGGGAGGTACCGGAGGTGCTTCTCGAAGAGGTCGTTCCCCGAATAGAGGTCGGCGAAGCCGCTCTTGCCGGCAATGGTCTTGGCAATACGGTCCACCGCCCAGTCGAGATCCTCAAGGAACTTTCGGAGGAACGCGACCACCTCGGCCACGTCCGTGCGCTCCTCTTGAGCGGCGACGGATGTGTCTTTCTCGTCAGGCCGCTTCCTGCTCACGCTGGTGCCGAGCAGGACCCAGAGGGGCTTCTCGACGTTGTAGAGCCGGAGCTCCTCGCCGTGCTGCCTGTGGACCATGGCCTGCTGGTAGAAGACCAGGAGGCCGCCGAGCATGAGCTCATGGGCCTTGGCGGCGGAGGCCTTCTTCAGGTTCAGGACGCGGAACGTCTTGCCGTAGCCGTCACCGTAGAAGTAGCGGTACGAGTAGTCGAAGAGGATGGCCTTCCCGTACTCGGAGAGCAGGTCCTCCCGAACGGACTTCGTCGCCGCTCCGATGGCCTGGGCGAATGTGGCGCTGTACTCCAGGAGGAAACCGTCCTCGCTCAGCGCCTTCTGCCGGCTCTTCCACCTCTTGGCCTCGCTCCCCGTCCCTTTGTGCCCCTCGTCAACGATGACGAGATTGCGTGCTCCAAGTTCGACAATCGGCACGCTC
The DNA here is from genome assembly GCA_050732295.1 of Methylomirabilales bacterium (SeqCode). GTDB lineage: Bacteria > Methylomirabilota > Methylomirabilia > Methylomirabilales > CSP1-5 > CSP1-5. Next base: position 6,717 of record JBOHQS010000011.1, on the reverse strand, counting down.
ACGCCCTCGCCCGAAGCCTCTTCTGCAAGCTTGTGGATCTCGATGACCTGCACCCGGGGCCCGAACAGCCCGCCCGTGGCGCTCCGGTCGAATCTCCCGGCGTCGAGGCCGCTGTCCTCCAGTTCTGCGAGGTGCTGGTCGGAGAGGCCCTCACCCGGCGTGATGAGGAGGATGTTGTCGAACTCCTTCCGGCCGTCCGGCCGTCGGACCAGTCCGTCGGGATGCTTACCACTCTTGAGGTAGTGGAGGAGCTGCAGAATGTTCACGTGGAGGAGAAGCGTCTTGCCGCTCCCCGTGGCCATGAAGAAGGCCAGGCGCCGGAGATCGTCCGCCTCGAAGGCCGGGATGGCGGTAAAGTCGGCCTTGCCGGCCCGGAACGCGTTCAGCTCCTGTAGGAACGCCTTCGGGTCCGCGGTCAGGCGGTCGAGGAAGATCTCGGTGTAGAGCAACGCAAGGTATTGGAAGTACTTGAAGGTCCGGAACGGTTCGGCCCGCCGGTTCTTCGCCAGCCGGACCTCGTAACCAAGGATACGAAGGTCGTAGTCCGCGAGCGCGCGCCGGTCAATGCGCAGCCCGGCCCGGCCTGCCAGCACGTGGAAGAAGTGGCTATGACCGTCCGGCCCCGGCCCTTCCTCCTGGTCCTTGAGCCCCCTCCGCAGGTCGTCGAACCGCTCCGCGCCGAAGAGACTGTGGAGAAAGCGGTTCAAAACCAGGGAGCGCTCCAGGTTCATCGCTCGCCTTCCTCCATAAGCCGCTTGAAGGGGCCGTCCAAAGAGGCGAACCCCTTTGCCGCCGTGTCGCCGTTGATCCACTGCTCCTCGAACGGCCCGAGCTCGGCGGCCTTGGCTTCCAGGAATGGCCGCTCGACCTGGGGGTCGAGGTCTGTCATGTCGCGCCAGACCACCAGAACCCGCTTCTTCCCCTCCCGGTCACCGGCAACGACGGCTCGGTAGGCTCTTCCGGTCTTCTCCTTCCCGCCCCCCTTGTCCTTTTCGTTCACCCATGTCAGCAGCCGGTGCACGCGGAGCCCGTGGAGCCAGTTGAAGGTTTCCACCAGATCCACGGTCTCGGTCTTCGGCCCGTGGTCCGTCAGCACCTCCAGCGTATAGTCGAACGGATGCTCCAGCTTGGCCAGGTTCAGCATCGAGTCGCTGGCCTCAAGCGGCAGCTTCACGAGGTAGCGGATGCGGTATTCCTCATCGCCGACCGCCTCCCGGTACGCCTTCTCCCGTTCCGCGAGTCGCTCGACCGCCTTGTCCGAGAAGCTGTTGTGGAGTGCGTCCTCGTAGCTCTCCAGGCGAAGCACCTTCACCAGTCGCGGCGTCCGCTCCGCTTCCTCCTTCGTCGGGAGCCGTGCCGGCTTCCCGTCCTTCCACTCTGGAGAGAACATGACCTTCTGGATGCGGGGGACAACCACCGATCCAAACTCCGCTGCACATTCGACAAGGATGAATTTGCGAGCCGAACCGTCCCGCCGATTCAAGTCAATCACCGCATGGCCAGTCGTCCCAGATCCGGCGAAGAAGTCCAAGACAACCTTACCTTCTGCGCCTCCGATCTCGACGCACTTCTGCACGAGCCTCACGGACTTCGGAAACGAGTAGACATGCTTTCCGAAGAGGGAACGCAGGCTCTCCTTGCCATTCTCGTGATTGATCTCCTTGTCAGTCCAGACAGACTTTGCCATTGTCGTCGCGAGTTCTTCGCCCGACCCCAAGTAGTCCTTCCGGAAGACTCTCCAGACTCCTCCGGACGTCTGCTTCCCTACAAGGAGGGCGAGATTCTCGTCTACCTTCCGCGTTCCCCAGGTCCAGCACCCGTCCTCACCCTTCGAGTTGCGCGGCAGGGCTTCTTCGGTGTGCGAGCGAGAGCGGGACCGGCTTACCTCGCCGGTCTTCGGATTCACGAATAGCGGGAAGTAGAGATTCGGGCGGTTGACTCTGTTGAATACGGGGTTCCGGTTCCTGAGTTCGAGTAGCCTGTAGCGCCCCTTCTCGTCCTCATGCCTGTACTCCGCCTGCTGATACTCATCCTTCGGGAGCTCGGCGATCGCACTGGAGGCCGGTTGGGCCACGAAGGTTGCAATGTACTCGTGAGTCTTGGCGATGTACTGGTCGAGGGTCCTTCCGCGAGGGTTCGTCAGCGCGATTATCAGCGCGGCGAAGGACTTCTCGCCAAAAACTCCCTCAGCGAGGCGCAGGAGAGCAGCGACCTCATTATCGTCAATGCTGGAGAAGAGAACTCCGTCGGAGTCCAACAACGCTCTCAACTCCTTTAAGCGGCCTTGGAGCATCGAGGCCCAAGTCGAGTGTCTGTAGCGATCCTTGTAGATAAACCCGTCGTTGCCAGTGTTGTAGGGAGGATCGATGTAGGCACACTTGATTTGCTGGCGGAAACGCTCCGTGAGCAGGCGAAGTGCCTGATAGTTCTCCGAATGGATTAGGATCCCATCGGTTGCCTCATCAATGTTCTCGTAGCTTGCGAGCAGGCGAGCCAGGAAGTCATCGGAGAAATGCCCTGTGCTTACAACCAGCGTCGCATGTTGCTCCAGTACGCGCTCGTTGACCTGCCCCTTGAAGTTAAACAGGTCCGATTTCGGCTCGAGGGCGAACAGGTCCTTCCACTCGGCAAGCTGCGCCTTGTTGGCCAGAACTTCTGGCCACAGCGCCTGCGGGACGTGCTGAATCGGGACGAGGTAATCAGTCCGCAGGACAAACTTCTTCTTCGCGAAGAGCCGCTTCTGGGCGTCCTCGATCTGGGCGAGAAATCTGATGACGGTCTCGGCGAGCTTTCGGAAGACGCGGATGGTCCGCCGCTTGGCATCGAAGTCCCCTTCGAGGTCGGCCTCATGGGCGACCTGGTCCCGGACGAAAAACTCCAGTTCCTGCCTGAGGAATCCCCCCAGGTTCTTGTGGACGAAGTAGTCGGTGGTGTTCTTCTTCGTGAAGTGACTCAGCCGGCGACGCAGGAGTGTGGGCGGCTCCTCGCCCTCGGTCTCTCTTCCGGTCTGAGACGGCGACGCGAGTGCCGCCTGCAAGAACTTGTCGGGGACGACTCCGAGGATCTTCGGCGCGGCCTCGTCGAGGATGGCCTCCTGCCCCTTGGCGTTCTTGCCGTACTTCGCGACCTCCGCCTCCGTCGGCAGGCGATAGTGGAATGGCACGGTGAAGGTGCGCATGGCCTCATCAAACGTCGCCTCCTTCGGGAGCGGAAAGAAGAACCGAGTGTCGCCCTTCGTGTTGTCCTTGGGCACCGTCGCCTCGACCAGCCTGAAGCGCGCGCGGTACAGCCCGCTCACCGCGGAGACCGTGAAGGCGTAGTCGCGGAAGGCCTCGCCGGTCTTGACGTAGTGCTGGTCCTTGTTGGCCCAGTGAAAGAGCACCTCCTCGCCGTTGTAAGGCACGGCATAGGAGGTGCGGGCCCCGTAAGCCCGCCGAGGGATGAAGTCCCCCGCGTCGTAGTACCGGGAGAAGAAGGCGTAGAGGAGGTTGAAGACCTCGGCCCGCTGGGCCTCGGTCGCCTCGACGGCCTGGAGCCGCTTCCGGGCCTCTGCGTACTCCTTGACCGCCTTGGCCGACGCGTGGACGAGGTTGGGCTCTCCGCTCGGGAGAATGGCGTCGTCGGCAACAGTGGCCCGTGCCCGCTCCGCCAGCTCCTCGAGCCGCTTCTGTAGACCCTCGCGCTCGGCGCCAGCCGCGGCCTTGAATGCCCAGTCCACCTCTGCAGGGAGCTGCTTGTCCAAGAACGCCTCGACCTCGGCCCGCTTGAGGTGGAAGAGCCGGTAGAGGCCGAAATCCAGGTCGGCCACGTCGAGCTGAAACAGCTCGCGTAGGAGACACTTGAGTCGCGTCTCGCTATCTATCTGGTGCATCGCTGCCCTCGGGGCCGCCATGGCCTGCTTCCTCGTCTCAAGTCCGCCCAACGGCCTCGAGCTGAGCCGCCCGGACCAGCTCGGATCAGCCTGCCGTACTCTACGACAACTTCAAAGCCAGACCTAGTTCCCCTTTTCGGCCGCGGTCCGGGTCGGGTCCAGCGAGTTGTTAGGCGGCAAGGCATAGCTCGAGGACAGAGCCCGGAAGGCTACGGTCGGCCTACGAGGTTGTTAGCCCTTGGAGAAGGTGTAACCGTAACGCCAACCTGCACCACCAGTATCGCCGAGGTAGCCCTTCGCGAGCATGGCTTTCTCCCAATCGCGAGCCTCGCGCTCAGTCGAGAAGGACCTTTGCCACCAGTCGGGTGGGTTGCCGTGTTCGCGTTTGCGCCGGTCAGCGTCATCGGTTAGTCCAACGTACCTGGCCATGTCTGCCTCCCGCTAGGGTCATCGATTTCACTTGCCCTGGTACAAAATTCAAAATTGGGGTCGGAGTCGAATTTCCTGCGCACATCTAATCGGCCGCCTGCTAGAGACTGGCCTCGAAGCCCAGATTCGTCCCACTATTTTTGTTCTTTTCGTCTCTTTCTCTTCTTTCCACGGGCCACGAGGTCTACCCCCAAAGACATCAGACTAAGATTGGCCCCCTATAAAACCAAAAAGCACCGGGGGGCGCGAAAGCCCATCCCGGTGCCTTTGCGCGCCAGGGATTTACTGGGGGTTGGGTGTTGGGTATTGGGTTTTGGGTTTCGCACCACGAATCACCCCGGTTGGGCGTTAGGTGTTGGGCGTTCTCGGCGTGAGGGGTAAGGGGTGAGGGGTTGGGTTTCAAGACACCAACCACCGATCACCAAACACTATCCACCAGCCTCCACCCACCGATCACGGCCCCAGGCCATTGTGGCAATAGGTTAGCTGCTCCCGGTCCCCCGTGTCAACGGATTCCGACACGGTCCCGGTCACCGCTACAGTATCCGACAAACTAAAAAGCACCGGGGGGCGACAAAGCCCAACCCGGTGCTGTGAAACTGCCCGAACTCTTTTCCGCCCGGGCCCGGTGACGGCTATTCGTCTTCTATATGGGCCTTGATCTTTTTCATGAGCTCGGGCGTCACCTCGAGGATGCCGTGCTCTTTGGCATGGACCTTGGCGTTCTTCAACAGCTCCTCTTCTGTTTTGCCCCGGACGATGTGGTGGCACCCGCTGGCGGGGTTCACCTTACCGCAGTCAATCTTTTTTCCCATGATGGTTCCTCCTGGCCAAAGGTTCCTCGGTGACTCCGGGAGAGAATTGCTGCTCTCTAGCGACTACAATGGTTTGATCTGCACCTTGCGGAACTTTATGACGCCCGCGGCGTACTGCAATGCGATCGGCCCGCTGGGAAGTTTGTTGTCTTCAATATCCACGGTGCGGACGCCGTTCAACGTCAGGGTCAGATGCGTGCCTTTGACCGTGATGTCATAGGTGTTCCATTTGCCGCCGGCCTTGGGCATGGGGGATACCGCGGCGATATGGACGATGGCCCCCGTGCCATAGGTCGGGTCGGGGCGCTGGTCGAAGATATTCGCCTCGTAGCACGTCTTGTCGGTGAGGGCTTTGGGGTCGGCACAGCGCATGAAGATGCCGCTATTGGCGTCGTCGCTGGCCCAGAACTCGACCCGGATCTGAAAGTCCGTGTACGAATTCTTGGTGACGAGGAAGCTGGCCGCCTTGTCGGTCTTCTGGTCGGCTTGAATGGCGCCCTCCGCCGCTCGCCAATTGGCGTCCCCGACGCGGTTCCAGTTATCCAGGCCGGTGGCACCGTCGATCAGTGTGATCCATCCGGTGTCGGCCTGGCCGGTGGCCGAGCGTGCGAAGCCGAACGCCGTCAACGCGACGACAAGCAGCCCCATTGTGATGGACGACCATCGTTTCATAGCGCCCTCCTTTTTCGGTTGCCTTCGCTATTAAGTTCCACAGGTTTCTGACCGCAACATGACGAGCGACCGAGACCGAAAACTAAACGCCCTCCCGGGCCGCACGAGCCCCGAGAAGGCGTCAGAGTTTTTGAGGTCCGCCAACGGAATTCGGGGGACTGTTGAGGTCCTATGCCCACCTCGGACCATCCCTTGACCCCCTTGAAGTAGTCACAGGATGGCTCAGGTCGGGGGTCCTGTCAAGGGAAAGGCGCCGTCGGCTCCAGCGCGCCGTCAGACTCCGCCCGGCGAGACCAGCGTCCCGAGCTTCTCTAACACCTCCGCCGTCGTGGCGCCGGGCAGTCGGCAGATGAACCGAGCGTTTCGAGCCCGCCAGTCGAGGCTCTTGACCTGATCGGAAAGCACAACCCCGCCCACCGTGAGGCCAGGCGGCATCCGCACCTCAAAGGGATACCCCTTGACTTGGGTCGTGATGGGACAGCAAATCGCCAGTCCGACCTTCCCGTTATACGACCCGGGAGAAAGGACCAGTGCAGGCCGTCTTCCCGCCTGCTCGTGGCCAGCCTGCGGGGTGAAGGTCAGCCACACGACATCGCCGCGTCTCGGTGTGTACCGGCGGGGCATTACCAGGATTCCCGGCCTGCCGGCCGCCCAGTATCCACCTCGCCGTGGAGGTTCTGCTGGCTCACCTTGGCGAGGAGCTCCCTCAGCGTCACCTGCTTCCGCCCAACCGGAACAACAACGATCTTGCCCTTCGAGACCGAGATATCCACCACGGTGCCTTCCCGCACCTCCGCGTCCTCTGCGAATGGCTTGGGAATCCGCAGCGCGAGACTGTTGCCCCACTTTTTCACCGGCACGCGCATTGCCGATCGCCTCCGTGGTGTATCTACAAAGAAGATACACCCCGCGGTGCCCCGTGTCAAGTCC
>JBOHQS010000010.1:0-33012 GCA_050732295.1 Methylomirabilales bacterium (SeqCode) | reverse complement strand
GCCGCCCTGGGCCGCGACCTCCGGCCGACGCAGGATGGCGGCCAGGCGGTGAAAGGCAGCAACGAACTCAACCGGATCGTTGGCACGGATCACCCCACGGCTCGCCGAGAGGAACAGGGGCTTGACCACGCACGGAAAGTTCACCCGGCCAGCCACGACCCCGGGATCGTCATCGATGGAAAAGACCGCGAAGCGCGGCGAGGGGGCGCCGGCCGCCGCCAGGACCTCGCGCATGCGGTGCTTACTGCGGGCGGCGGCCACCGCATCGACGGAGTTATGCGGCAATTCCAATGCCGCGGCTGCCATCGCCGCCAGGATTGCGCCGTCGTCATCGGCGGAAACCACGGCCCGGATCGGGTATCGCCTGGCGAATTCGGCGATGGCGCGCGAGGCCTCCTCCGGTGCCAGAAAATCGAGGGTCAGGTGGCCACCCGGATTCGCGCCCGCCAGCACCTGGTCGCGGTCGGATCCAACCACGACTGGCACGGCAAGCCGCCGGGCTGCCTCCAGAAAGGCGCTCGCCCGGTACGTCGTGGTGGTCATCAGGAGCAGCAGACGATCCATCTGTCTCGCAACGGGTGGAACCGATCGGAGGAAGCCTCGGGTGGGTGACTGCCCTGGGCAAAGGACATCTGGCTGACCGATCCCTGGGGATCAGGTGTGCTTCAACTCATTGATCAGTTTCACCACAGAGTCCCGGGCGTCCCCGAAAAGCATCATGCATTTCGGGTTGTAATAGAGTTCATTGTCCACCCCGGCAAAGCCTGGGCGCATGCTGCGTTTCAACACGATAATCGCCTTGGCGCGCTCGACTTCCAGGATCGGCATCCCGTAGAGCGGGCTCGACTTGTCGTTCTTGGCCGCCGGGTTCGTCACGTCGTTCGCCCCGACGACCAGGGCGATGTCCGCCTCGGCGAAGTAGGGATTGATCTCGTCCATCTCGAACAACTGATCGTAGGGAACGTTCGCCTCGGCGAGGAGGACGTTCATGTGCCCGGGCATGCGGCCGGCCACCGGGTGGATGGCATATCTGACCTTGACGCCCCGCTTCCCCAGCGCGTTCGCCAGCTCACTGACCCCGTGCTGGGCCTGGGCGACCGCCATGCCGTAGCCCGGAACGATGATGACAGACCGCACGCCATCGAAGAGGAGGGCCGCCTCGCTGGGCACGATGCTGCGGACGGTTCCCCTGGCGTCCGCCCCCGGCCCAGCCGTCTCTGTCTCGATCTTACCGAACGCACCGAACAGGACATTCATCGCCGAGCGGTTCATCGCCCTGCACATGAGGATGGATAGAAGGAAGCCAGAGGTCCCGTCGAGCGACCCGGTGATGATCTGGATTTTGTTCATGAGCACGAAACCCATCGCCGCATCGGCGAGGCCGGCGTAGGAATTCAACAGGGATATGACCACCGGCATGTCCGCTGCCCCGATGGGAATCACCAGGAGGAATCCGAACAACAGTGCCAGGCTGACCATGAGGTAGAAGAGCGAGGTGGCCGTCGGCACGGCGATCAAATAGATGAGGCTCCCCACGATAGCCGCCAGCAGGGTGATATTGGACGTGTTCTGCCCCTTGTAGGTGATGGGGGCTCCCCGGAGGAGTTCCTGGAGCTTGGCGGCCGCCATGAGGCTCCCCGTAAACGTCAGGCCGCCAATGACCACCTCAAAGCCGATCGCCGTCATCAGCACCCTATCATGGACCAGTTCGGCGCCATGCCGGGCGTATTCAGAAATCCCTATCAGCGTTGCCGCTAACGCCCCGAGGGAGTGGGAAAGGGCCGTCCGCTGCGGCACGGCCGTCATCGGGATCCACCACCCCATACTCCCCCCGGCGATGGTGCCAATGATGAGACCCCCGATGATCCACCGGTACTCGACGATGTTGTGGTGAAACAGGGTCCCGACGACGGCCATGAGCATCCCGAATTCGGCGAGGAACATCCCCTTCCGGGCGTACTTGGGCGAGCTGAGCCCTTTCAGGCCCAGGATGAACAGAACGGCCGACACAATGTAGAAAAAGCCGAGCGCATTCGTGGGATCGACCCCCCGCAAGAATCCCCGCAGCTCCTCAAGCCAAATGATGCTCGCGAGGAAGCCGGCCACAAGGATGAGGAGAGCCACGCGCCTGAGCAGACGATACCGGACCCCCCACTCCCCCCTGCCGTCCTCCGCCCTCTTGAACATCTTCAGCATGCGGTCGGTAATGAGAAACCCGCCGACCACGTTCGTCGACGAACATGCGACGGCGATGAATCCGAGAACCGTGCTCAACATCCCGAAATCCGCCCCCGCGACCACTAACGAACCGACCAGCGAGATCCCCGACATCGCGTTGGTGGCGGACATGAGGGGGGTGTGAAGGAGAGGGGGCACGCGGGAGATCACGTGATAGCCGAGAAAGCCCGCGAGGATGAATATGTAGAGCCCAATCTCAAGTTCTGTCGTCATGGACTCGCCCGTGCTCGTTCGAGGAGCCGTCAGGGGACCTGGGCCCCCACGGAGAGCCTGGCCTTCACCGCCGCGTGGAGGATCTCTCCCTGATGCACGACCAAGGGGCCACGGGTCAACTCGTCGTTCAGGTCGAGATGAACTCTCCCGTCCTGAAGCAGATGCATGAGGAAATTCGTGACGGTCCGGGCGTACATCTGGCTGGCGTGCAGCGGCACCGTGCTGGGAAGGTTCGTCAGGCCGACGATGGCGACGCCGTGCCTGACGACCTCCTGGCCCGGCTCGGTGAGAGCACAGTTCCCCCCCTGTTCGGCGGCGAGATCCACAATGACGGACCCCGGTCGCATGCCCTGGACCATCTCTGCGGTGATCAGGACCGGGGCCCGCCGGCCCGGCACCAGGGCCGTCGTGATGACGACGTCCGCACCCGTGACGTATCGAGACATCATCTGCTGCTGCTGCCCGTAGAACTCCTCCGACTGGGCCTTGGCGTACCCGATCTTGTCCTCCGCATCCTGCGTTTCGAGGTCAAGCTCGACGAACCTCGCGCCGAGACTCTCCACCTGTTCCTTCACTGTGGGTCGCGTGTCGTACGCCTCCACGACCGCGCCGAGCCGCTTCGCGGTGCCGATGGCCTGCAGCCCCGCCACGCCGGCGCCGATGATAAGGACGCGCGCCGGGGTGATCGTGCCTGCGGCGGTCATGAGGAGAGGGAAGAACTTCGGCAGGCGGCTCGCCGCAAGCAGGACCGCCTTGTAGCCCGAGATGGTGCTCATGGCGCTCAAGGCGTCCATCGGCTGGGCGCGCGTGATGCGCGGCATGAGCTCCATCGAGAAGGCCGTCACGTTTCGCGCGGCGAGGGCCCGGATCTCGGCGGCACTGGTGTATGGCTGGAGGAAGCCGATCAGGGTCGAGCCTTCTTTCATTTTTCCGATTTCATCGGCTGTTGGCGGCTGTACCTTGAGGAGGATGTCGGCCCTCTGGAATATCTCTGGATCGAGGCGCGCGCCCCTTTCCAGGTAGGACGGGTCCGAAAAGCCGGCCGCCGCGCCCGCGCCCGACTGCACGAGAACCTCGAGGCCCGCCTTCGTGAGCTTCGGAACGAGCTCGGGGACCAGCGCGACGCGCCGCTCGCCGGGGAGCCTCTCTGTCGGAACACCGAGGATCATGAGATCCCTGTGGGTGTGTGATTGGCGCCGCCGGGACGCCGGCATCCCGAAGCGGTCCTGTGCACCCTAACATTTCATGTCGGTCGGAGCAAGAACGGCCCGTCCGGAGCACCCGGTGCGGAGACCGCCCGTCAGGCTACGCGATAGCGCCGGCGTCGCGCAGCTCGCCGATCTGGGCCTGATCGAGGCCGAGCCAGCACAGGACCTCCTCAGTGTGTTGCCCCACCAGAGGAGCCGGGCGGCGGATCCGGCCCGGCGTGCGAGAGAGCTTCACGGGGATGCCGATATTCTTGATTGTGCCGGTTGCGGGATGGTCCAGCTCTACGAGCATTTCACGAGCCAGCACGTGGGGGTCCTCGTACACCTGGGCCGTATTATAGATCGGGCCGGCAGGCACGCCGGCAGCCTCGAGCATCCCGAGCCACGCGACCATCTTGCGCTTGAGAAAGATCGGCTGCAGGAGCGTGGCGAGCTCCCGGTAATGCCGGACCCGTTCGGCATTAGTGGCAAAACGCGGGTCCTGGACCAGATCCTGTCGTTCCAGGACCGCGCAGAGCTTCTCCCAAGTGGACTGATTGGCCGCGCCGATGCAGAGCGCGCCGTCCTCCGTTTCGAAGACCTGATAGGGCGCATTCAGCCGGTGGGCGGAACCCATCGGCTGGGGAATCTGCCCGGAGGCGAAGTACGCGGACGACTCCCAGAATGTGTAGGCCACGGCCGCCTCCAGGAGAGAGGTATCGACGTACTGTCCCTCCCCCGTCTTCAAGCGGTGGACATAGGCCGACAGGATCCCGTAGGCGGCATACATCCCCGCATTGAGATCGGAGATGGGCACCCCCACCTTCGTGGGCGGGCCGTCGGGATGGCCGGTCACGCTGATAAGTCCGCTCATCCCCTGGGCGACGAGATCAAATCCCCCGCGACTCCGGTAGGGGCCCGTCTGCCCAAATCCGGAGATGGAACAGTAGATGATGTTGGGATTGATCTTTTGGATCGCCTCGTAGTGGAGCCCAAGGCCTTCCATCGTGCCCGGGCGGAAGTTCTCCACCAGGATCTCACTCCGCCTTGCGAGGCGGCGAAAGACGTCGCGCCCCTCTTCCGATTTGAGATTGAGGACGACGCTCCGCTTGTTCCGATTAATGGCCAGGAAGGCGGCGGACTCTCCAGCAATGAAGGGGGGGCCGAAGGACCGGGAATCGTCTCCTCCCTGGGGCTTCTCGACCTTGATGACATCCGCCCCCATGTCGGCGAGGAGGAGCGTGCAGAACGGCCCCGCCATCACCTGGGTCGCATCGAGAACCACGACGCCTTCCAGCGGCATGCGTGCCGTCATCGGCCTGCCCTCCTACTTCGGGCAGCTCAGCGTCCCCGGAAGACCGGCTTTCGTTTCTCCAGAAACGCGCGCCGCCCTTCCTGGAAGTCCTCGGTATCGAAGCAGGCAAAGATGAGCTTTTTCTCCTCGGGCGTCAGCCCCTCGAGGCCGGGATCGCGGAGCACCGTCTCGAGCATCTGCTTGTGCCAGCGGTGACTCAATGGCGCGTAGCCGGCGATCTCCGCGGCGACCTTTTCCGTGTACGACTCGAGTTCGTCGAGGGGGACCAAGCGCGAGATGAGGCCGATCCGGAGTGCCTCCTCGGCTTCGACTAGCCGGGCCGTGAGCAGGATGTCCATGGTCATCCCGGAACCCATCAGCTGGACCAGTCGAGACATCTCCCGGTACCCCACCACGATCCCGAGCTTGGCGGTGGGAATCCCGAACCGGGCGTTGTCTGCGGCAATCCTTAGATCCGTCGCCGTGGCCAGCTCGAGCCCACCCCCCACACAATAGCCGGCCACCATGGCGATCGTCGGCCTGGGAAGATGGGCGATCGCCTCCAGGCCCTCTTCGACCGCCGCGTGATACTTGCTGGCCAACGCGGAGTTTTTGCGTTGCTCCTCGAACTCGGCGATGTCGGCCCCGGCCGAGAAGGCCTGCGTCCCGGCCCCACGGAAGACCACCACCCTCACGTCGGGGTCGGCCTGGAGTTCGGCCATCAGAGCGGCGAGCCGGTGCCACATCGCGTAGGTGACGGCATTGCGTTGCGCCGGTCGGTTGACGGTGATGGTGGCGATCCCGTTGGCTCTAGCGAGCAGAATCTCTTGGCCCATCGCGCATCCCTTCCTCGTCTCGAAACTGCTGTTCCACCGCCGTCGCCTGGCGCTCGAGTGTATCGCGGGAGTCGTTTTCTGTCATCCCCCAATAGACGAACTGAAAGTAGTGCGTCAATTCGTGGGCCAGCAGGTCCGGGCGGCTCGGCTCGACGACGATCAAGTTGGCCGAGGGGATGTAGGCGGAAAAGACCCGGCCCCCCGTGTCGAGACCGATGAGCGCCGCAAAGCGGTCCGGATCTATCTCGTTCCGCCTGACGATCTCTGGGCAGGGTTGGTCCTTCTCCACCCGGATATACATCAGTTCGGCAACCCGATCGAAGACCCGGCGTACCTCACCGTCACCGCAGGCCCCCGCAGGCCACGGGGTTGTTGCGAGGACGGCCGCGAGACCCGCGATCACTAGAGCTTGACGATGTCGAGGATAAACAGGCTGAGCCATGGCACGTAGGTCACCAGGAGCGTCACGAAGACCAGCACCAGCGTGTAGACGTATCCTGCCTTGAAGACCTCCCAGAAGGGGATGTCGGCAATGGCCGCCGTCGTGAGGAGGACGCTGGCCACCGGCGGGGTCTGCTGCCCGACGCCCAGATTGATGGTCACGATGATGCCGAAGTGAATCGGGTCGATCCCGAGCTGGCGGATCAGCGGCATGACGATCGGCACGATCAGGATGATGGCCGCGGCGCTGTGGAGGAACATCCCGGCCAGGAAGAAGAAAAAGTTCAGGAAGAGGAGGACCAGGTACTTGTTGGTGGTCGTCTCGAGGATGGCACGGGCGAATTGCTGGGGAATCCGCTCGGAGGTCAGATACCACCCGAGGACCGCCGAGGCAGCCACGATCACCATGACCACCGCCGTCTGGAGGACCGAATCTTTGACGGCGCGGATCAGGTAGGTCCAGGAGACCTCGCGGTAGATGAACACGCCGACGACAAGGGCCGCCACCGCCGCGAGCGCGGCGACCTCTGTGGCCGTCGCGATCCCCAGCAGGAACCCTCCCCAGATCACCAGGGGAATCGAAAGAGCCCAGGAGGATTCCAGGGTGGCCGTGCCGACGCGCCGGAGGGAAAAGGCTTCTTCCACGGGGAATTTATACCTGCGGGCGTAGTAGTAGGAGAGGAGCATCATGCATCCCCCGGCCAGGAAGCCGGGGGCAAAGCCGGCGAGAAAGAGCCGGGCGACCGATACTTCCGCCATCCAGGCGTAGATGATCATCGGGATGCTTGGCGGAATGAGGATGGCGGCGCTGGCCGCGTTCGAGACCACGGCCGCACTGAAGGCCCGCGGATACCCCCGCTTCTCCATGGCCGGGATCACCACCTTGCCGATCGCCGCGGCATCGGCGACGGAGGAGCCAGAGATCTCGCTCTGGATCATCGTCGCCAGGATCGTCACCATCGAGAGCCCACCGCGGATGTGCCCCACCACGGAGCTGGCGAGGTTGACCAGGCGGAGGGAGATCCCGCCTGTCTCCATGAGGCCCCCGGCCAGGATGAAGAGCGGGATCGCGAGCAGTGGAAAGCTGGAGGCGCCCCCGAAGAGATTCAGGGGGACTACGGTCAGCGGCGCGACCCCCTTCCCCACGAGAAAGACGGCGGTGCTGAGGACTAGTGCGTAGCCGATGGGGACGCCAATGGCCGTCAGGCCGAGGACGAAGGCGAGAATCAGCCATTCCACGAGACGTCACCCCCGGACGATCCGGATTTTCGCGCGGCACCACCATTACTCGGTCGTGGCAAGTCGAGCTTCTTCCTTCCCCGGCATCTCGCCCCGGAGGACGCGGGCGAGGTCCACTAGGCTGATCAGTAGCATCAGCCCCCCGCTGATGGGGAACACACTGTAGACCCAGCTCATGCGGACCCACTCCAGGGAAACCGCCGTCTCCACCCTGACCGCGACCATGAGGACCCAACCGTAATAGCAGAGGATTCCCTGGAAGACGAGGACGCATGCCTCGGCACCCACGGCGACCCAGCGGCGGACCGCCGGCTGGAACCCCTCGACGAGGGTCTCGAAGGCGATGTGCTTTCGGTGGTACGCCGCCACGACCGCCCCGTAGAAGGTCAGCCAGACGAGCAGGTACGAGGCGAATTCGTCGTACCAGATGAGCGACGCGTTGAGGACATAGCGGTAGAAGACGCCGAGCGTCACGACAACGACCATCGCGATGAGCAACACCATCGCCCAGGCTTCCGCCAGCGCCATGAGCCACCGGTAGAGGCGCGACAACACGGACGGCCCTCCCGACTCCTGTAATATGCGCCCGGTGCAAAGACGGCGCCGCCCCGGCCGCACGGCAGAGGCGGCGCTGCGCGCGACTTACCTCAAGGACTGGATGAGCTTGACCAGATCGCCGCCCCCCTTCACCTCTACGTTGAACTCGTGGTAGATGGGGGCGGAGGTCCTGATGAAAGCGTCTTTGTCCACCTCGTTCATCTTCATCTGGCCGGTCGTCAGTTTGGCGGCCAATTCCTTGTCCAGCCGCTCGCCTTCGCTTCGGGCGAAGTCGCCGATCTCGACGGCGATCTTCTCGAGGGTCTGTTGGATGTCCTTGGGGAGCTTCTGCCAGAAGTCTTCACTGATGGCCGGGTAGGCTGGCGTGTACACGTGGCCGGTCAGGGAGAGGTACTTTTGGACCTCGTTGAATTTCGCCGAGGCGATCTGGGGGAACGGGTTCTCTTGCCCATCCATGACTCCGGCCTGGAGCGCCGAGTAGACCTCGGCGAACGGCATGGGGGACGGATTCGCCCCGTAGGCCTTGAACATCTTGGCCCGCCAGACGCCGCCCGGAATGCGGAGCTTGATTCCCTTCAGGTCTTCAGGCACGTTGATGGGCCGGACGTTGTTCGTCACGTGCCGGAATCCGTTCTCCCAGTACCCGAGGAGACGCATCCCCTTGCCTGGGATGGGGGTGAACAGGGCGTCGCGGACACGCGGGTCCCCGGCGACCTTCTTCATGTGGGCCCGGTCCACGATGATATACGGCATCTCGAAGACGCCGAACTTCGTATCAACGGTGCTCATAATCGTGGAGGGGAGGAACATCTCGAGCGCCCCGATTTTGACCCCCTTGACCATGGCCTCATCGGTGCCCAGCTGGCTGGAGTGGAAGACCTTTACCTCCACCTTGCCCTTCAAAGCCTCGTTCACGCGCTTCGCGTACTCGTTCGCCGTAATGTCAAAAAGCGAGCCGGGGAATCCGACGTGCCCGAACCGAATTTCGATAGGCGCAGCTCCCGTCGTCGGCGTCACGAACAGGTGACTGCCGCTGGCGATGGCGAAGATAATCAGAAGAACGGCTATGAGGACCTTGCCCCATATCTTCATGGCATCTCCCTCCTCTTCTCTTGCTGTTAATGCGTGACGACTGCCTCGAAGAGAATCTCGGCCGGATGGCGCGCGCGGCGGCCGGTCCCGTGTAAAATCTGCTGTCGGCAGGAGACCCCCGAGGCAACGACCTCTGTGCCCTCGCCCGCCTGCTCGATGGCCGGAAACAGTCGCTGTCGCCCGATGGCAACCGAGAGGTCGTAGTGCTCTCGCTCAAAGCCGAAGGAGCCCGCCATCCCGCAGCAGCCGGCATCGATCTCCTTCACGCTGAGACCTGGAATCAGGCGGAGGGCCTCGAGCGTCGGACGAGTCCCCACCAATGCCTTCTGATGGCAGTGGCCGTGGACGAGGACGCGCCGCTCGGTCGGCCGAAAGACGCCTTCACAATCCTGCCGCCGGCCGGCGAGAAATTCCTCCAGCAGAAAACTCCCACGCGCCACCGCCTCGGCTTCCGGCCCCTCGGCGAGCTCCGGGACCTCATCCCGTAGAGTCAACAGGCAACTCGGCTCGCATCCCACAATGGGGATCCCGGACCTCACATACCGAGACAACCGCTCGACCGTCGCCCGGGCGCACCGCGCCGCCTCGCGCAGGAGGCCCTTGGAGATCAAGGTCCGGCCGCAGCAGCCGGCCTCCGCCAGGATCACCTGATACCCCAACGCCTCCAGGAGCCGCGTGGCCGCCATCCCCACCTCAGGATAGTGATAATTCATGAAAGTGTCGGGGAAGAGCGCAACCGACCCCTTGGGTCCTGGCAGCGAAGCACCCCGCTTGTGGAACCATTGGGTGAAGCTCACAGAGGCAAAGGAAGGCAACGGACGTCTCCGCTCGATGCCCACCAGATGATGGAGGAGCCACCGGGTTGCGGGGATCGCCGTCGCCCAATTCGACAGCGGGGCCAACCGGCTCCCCCACTTCCCCAGCTTCGCGGCATGGGCAAAGAGCCGCGCCCGGAGGGGAATGCCGTTCTTCTCATAGTAGCGCGCGAGGAACTCTGCCTTTAGTTTGGCCATATCGACGCTCGCAGGGCACTCGACTTTGCAGGCCTTGCACTCGAGGCAGAGATCGAGCGCCCCGTAGAGCTCCGGCCCGCTCAGGGCCTCGGGCGGGAGCTCCCCCGAGAGGGCGGCTCGCAGGAGGTTGGCGCGCCCGCGGGTCGAGTGTTCCTCCTCGCGTGTGACCATGTAGGAGGGGCACATGGTCCCGTGTACCTTGCGGCAGTTCCCCACCCCCGAGCACCGTTCGACCGCGGCGGCGAAGCCCCCCTCGTCGCGGAAGCGGTGGTGGGTCGTGACCGGGGCCGCCCGATACCCCGGGCCGTAGCGCAGGCGCCCGTTGACCGGTGGCGGATCGTCGCTGACGATCTTGCCCGGATTGAGGATACCGCGCGGGTCGAGGAGCGTCTTGACCTCCCGGAAGGCCTGCTCCAGGCCCCCGTACTGTCCCGTGATGTAAGGAGTCCGCGCCAGCCCGTCCCCGTGCTCGGCGCTGATGGTCCCCTTGAGATCCCATACGACCGCGTACGCTTCCTCGGCGATGGTCCGGATCAGGCCCACGTCCCGCGGTTCCTTCGGGTCGAGGAAGGGCAGGATGTGGAGGTTGCCGTCCCCGGCATGGCCGTAGATGCCGGCCATCACGCCGTGCTTCTCTAGGAGCGTGCGCATCCGACTGATGAAGTCGGGTAACCGGGTCGGATGCACGGCGGCGTCTTCAATGAAGGCCAGCGGCTTGCGGGGGCCTTTCACCTTGTTGGCGACCGCGCCGGCGACCTTCCGGATGGCGACGATCCTCGCCTGGTCGGCTCGATCGGTCGCGAGGAGCATGCCGGTGGCGAGCCGGCTCTCCTCGAGCAGCCGTCGGCGCGTCGCCGCCATCCGTTCCTCCACCTCCTCCGGACGCTCCCCCTCGTGTTCGAGGATCAGGATCGCCTCGATCCCCTCTGGCAGGAAGGGGCGGAGTTCGGGGTTCGCCTCGCGGCTGAAACCGAGGAGCTGCCGCTCGATGACTTCGATCATGCTCGGCTGCAGCTCCCGGAGGAGGACCACCGCCTCTCCCATCTTCTCCAGGGCGTCGAAGGTGACGAGCGCAATCGTCCGGTGCCTGGGATGATCCAGGATCCGGAAGGTCGCCTCGGTGAAGATCCCCAGCGTCCCCTCCGATCC
Source organism: Methylomirabilales bacterium (SeqCode) (assembly GCA_050732295.1). Lineage (GTDB taxonomy): Bacteria > Methylomirabilota > Methylomirabilia > Methylomirabilales > CSP1-5 > CSP1-5. The sequence goes on along the minus strand of JBOHQS010000010.1, from coordinate 21,752 downwards.
GGTAAAGAGCTGGCCGAGGTCGATCATCCCGTCCTGAACGACCCGCCAGAGGTTGTACCCGCAGTTGTTGTTGGTCACCTCCGGGGCCTTCGCCTTCAATTGATCGCCGTAACGGTTCAGGATGTCGAGGAGGCGTGCGTAGATCGGGCCCTGGATCGGATCCGTGAGCATCGCCGCGAGGCGGGGGCCGTTCCGGTCCACGGGCTCGGTCCGGATCACCTCCCCGCTCGCCAGGACGACCTCGAGAGACTCCAGATAATCGCGCGTCGTGCCGTACTTGACCGAGTGGGCTCCCTTGCTGTTGGTGGCCAGCATCCCGCCGAGGGCGCACACGTCGCCGCTCGACGGGTCGGGAGGGAAGTACTTGTTGTGCGCCTTGAGCGCCGTCGTGAGCGCCGTGAGCGTGCAGCCGGGCTCGACCCGCACCCGACCGTTGACCGGGTCGAGCGCCGGAATCCGGTCCATGTACCGCGTGAAATCCAGGACGATCCCGGTGCCGAGCTCCTGCCCGCACCGACTCGATCCGCCTCCGCGGGGAATAACGGGGATGCCGCGGTCGGCGGCGTAGCGCACGGTTGCGACCACATCCTCGCGGCTCTTGGGGAAGACGACGCCGAGCGGCGTGATCCGATACATGCAGGCCCCGGTGCTGTAGAGCACCCGCGTCACCTCATCGAAGCGCACGTCGCCCCGGATGAGGGATTGGAGGTCGGCGGCCACGGCCTGGAGTTTCGCGCCAAGCGCGTCGCTCATGACCTCACCGTCTGGGTTCCGCGACCGCCTGGGCGGCCGTCTCGAGAGCCCGGAGGGCTTGCTGTCGTGCGCGACCCGACGTCTCTGCCTGGACCACCGCCGCGAGTGCCTTCTGGCTCACGACCCCTGACAGGGCCGCGGCGGCGGCGGCCACCGGTAGCGCCAGGTCCGTGGCGAATCGCTGGGCGATCGCGTCGAGATCGGCGACCGCGGTCCGGGCCCGGCCTTTCAGGGAGACCGGCGACCTGCCGTTGACCAGCACGACTCCGGTCTCTTTGAGCCCGGCGGTGACATCGACGGCGGTGAGGATGCTCGCATCCGTCACCGCTACCAGATCCAGGACGTACTCCTGGGAGTAGCTCTCGATCGGCTCGGTGGCTACCCGCAGGTGCGCCGCCTCGGGGACGTAGCCCCGGAGGAACAGCCAGGGGGGCCGCAACTGGACCTGCTTCCCCTCACGGAGCGCCGCCGTCGCCAGCAGGCGTGCGGCGCCGACGAAGGGGGCCGTGTGATCGTAACGGGGAAGCCGGCGGCCGTGGAAGCGGAGCTCCTTCACGGGGAGGCCCTCCAGCTTTCATCGACACGCTTCTGGAGGCTTTGCGCCTCGCGACGGCTGAGATGCGCGAACCGCCGCTGGCGCGCGAGATATTCGCGCACCGGCCGGCGCCGCTTCGGGCGGTGGGTGATCTTCATCCGCCCGTCCGTGATCTCGTAGAGCATCCACATCCCTGTCTCGACGGCCGCTCGCGTGACCTCGATGGTCTGGTCATGGGGATAGCCCCAGGCGATGGGACACGGGCTGAGCACGTGCAGATACCGAAATCCCCGGATGCGGGCGGCGCGCTTGAGCTTCGCCCGGTAGTCCGCAAGGTGCGAGACCGCGGCCGTCGCGACGTAAGGGACGCCGTGCGCGGCCATGATGCGGGGTGCATCTTTCTTCAGCGTGGAGACGCCCCCCGGCGTGGTCGGCGTCCGGGCTCTCGCCGGCGAGCTGGAGGTGGCCTGGCCCTGGGTGTTCATGGCGACTTCGTTGTCGTAGCAGATGTAGAGGATGTTTTCGTTTCGACTCGCGGCCCCCGACAGGGCCTGAAAGCCGATGTCGAGCGTCCCGGAGTCCCCGGCAAAGCAGACGACCTGCACGTCCCGCATGCCGCGCGCATCATAGGCGTGCCGCAGCCCGGTCGCCGCGGCCGGGGCGCTTTCGAAGATCCAGTGGACGAAGGGGACTGTCCACGACGCGTTGGTATAGGACAGGCTGAAGGTGGCCGCGCAACTCGCCGGGCATATCACGGCCATCTTCGGCCCGAGCAGCTCGGCCAACAGATCGGCCGCGGGGAGGGCTCCGCAGCCCTCACACGCGGTCCCTTTCATCACCGGCGGCAGGCTGAAGTGCCGCGAGCGGGGGATCGTCGGCAGCGGTGTGTGTCGGCCCATGGCGGTCTCTCCCTAGCCGGCCCGCGCCAGGGGGCGGGCTTGCGGTGATTCGTCGCGCACGCGCGCCCGGTCGAGGCCGAGCCACTCGATGGCGTCGTCCCTCTTATCGAACGGCGGCTCTCCCTTGAGTGCCCTCCGCGCGACCTCCTTGAGCTGCCGGACGGTCACGTCCCGCCCGCCGAGGCCGGCGATAACGCCCACGATTCGGGGCGGGCCGGCAGTGCCGTAGAGCGCCGACCGAACCTCGTCATACAGGACCCCGTGACTCCCGGCGGCGCAGTTCCGGTCGATGGCGATGACCAGCTCGGCTTCTCCGAGCGCCTTCCGAATGGCCTCGGCCGGAAAGGGCCGGTAGGCGCGGACCCTGAGGAGGCCGACGGAGAGCCCCTCGGCCTTGAGCTCGCGCACCGCCCGGCGCGCCGTCTTGGCGATCGAGCCCATGGACACGATCACAGAGCGGCCCACGGGCTCGGGTATCTCGATCAGCCCCCGGGGGCGGCCGCCGAACGCCTCGGCATACGCCCTACCGACTTCGGGGATGACGGCGAGCGCCGCTTCCATCGCCTGATGCTCGGCGAACTTAAACTCCGTATACCACTCGGGGGGCGTGGGCGGGTTCAGCGAGCGTGGCACTGCCGGATCGAGCAATGCCTCAACGTGGACTCCGCCGAGAAATCGGTCCACCGTCCTGGCCTCCGGAACCACGACCCCCTCGGCGGTGTTCGAGTGGATGAAGGACTCGTAGCAGAGCATCCCGGGCAGGCGGACCCGCGGATCCTCGCAGATCCTGAAGAGCTGAATGGTCGTCTCGAGGACCTCCTGCGCGTCCTCGCAGAAGAGCTGGAGCCAGCCGGCGCGGTTCACGGCCAGGGCATCATTGTGGTCCGCGTACCGGCTGTGGGGGACCGAAATGGCGCGATTGACCACCGCCATCACGATAGGGCAGCGGCTGCCCGAGGCGGTGTACAGGTGCTCGGCCATGAAGAGGAGCCCCTGGGAATTGGTCGCCGTGAAGACCCGCGCCCCGCCGAGGGAGGCCCCCACGGCCGCGGCCATGGCGGCGTAGTCCGACTCCATGTTGACGAATTCGGCCTTGAGCAAGCCTGTCTCGACATCCCGGGCGATAATCTCGAGCATGGGGGACTGGGGGGTAATGGGATAGGTGGGAATCACCTGAGGCTTCGACAAGCGGACCGCCCGGGCTGCCGCCTCGTTGCCGGTGAGGAGCTCTGCGCGGCTCATGGCTTCTCGTTCCTCCTCGTCTCCCCTCGACTCCTGAGATACGCGAGCACGGTCTCCTTCTTCCGGAGGACGTGCTCGACGATCAGCCGCTCGGCCCGCGCCGGATCGCGGTCCTTGATCGCCTGAAGAATCGCCCGATGCTCCTGTAACCACACCTTTCGGGCCCGGCCCACCTCGAGCGTGATCCGGCGGTAGCGCAGGATTTTGTCGTGAATCGCCTGCAGGAGCTGCTGGAGCTGCACGCTCCCGCTCAAGACGTTGAGCCCGTCGTGAAACCGCGTGTTCCACTCGAGGAGTCGCTCGGGCGCCTCCCCGTCCAATGCGGTCTCCGACCGTTTCAGGATCCCTTCGAGCAGTGCGATCCCCTCAGGCGTTGCCCGCTCGGCCGCCAGGTGCGCCGCCAACCCCTCCAGCACCGCCCGGATCCGAAAAGTCTCTTCCACCTCCTCGGGCGACATCGCGCTCACCACCAGGCTGCTCCCGGGGCCTTTGGAGAGAAACCCCTCGGCCTCAAGCTTTCTGAGCGCCTCCCGGACCGGGGTGCGACTGATTCCCAGCCGGCCCGCCAACTCGGTCTCCACAATCCGAATCCCGGGCGAAAGCTCTCCCTGGACGATAGCCCGACGGACGGCGTCGTAGACCTCTTCGCGGAGCGGTCGGTGAACCTGGATCTTCATGGAGGGCCTTTCACAGAGAGGTTTGTACATTGTATACAGTGTACAAACTTGCTTGTCAAGACGCCGCTCCCTTGTAAACCCCTGAGGAAATGACGGGTGTGGAAGGCGCACGATTGCCGGACACTTGAACAGCATTTCTCCATACCCCGAATGCCGTAGCAGAGTATGCATCGAGAAAGATCACTTGAAAATCGAAAGCTTAAGCTTAACGGGGATTTGGCACAAAGTTTGCTCCTGAAAGATATCCAGAAGGGGAAACCAAAGCCTCTCTCCTTCTGCTAGGGCCTCGGGGGCGGGCCTTTGACCCATAAGGGAGCCCCCATTATATTTTTCACCCATCTCACCGATCTGTTCTCCACCTGATCCTGCCCCCCTTTCCGCCTGAACTCACCACTTTAATTTGCTCTGAGCTCTTCCAAGCATCGGTCCGCCTCTTTCCGCAAAGAAAAAGCCCCGATGGAGCCTGCGGTCGGTTCGAAAGCGACCGGGCCGCCCCGCCGGTGAAAGCGGGACCATCGGGGCCGGTGGTGCCTGGGCCTTCCCAGGCGGCCACCCTGCTCTTACGGGTGCACTGGCCTAGGAGGCCACCACCTCACAGATCACCATAATTATCTCCACGACTGGATCACCTCCTCTCTCGGCGCACCCACCATCGCGGGCCCAGAACCCGCCAGCCCGAAGCCGACCGCCGAAATCGACCCCGAACCTGGTCCGCCCTTGGCCTGCCCCATTACAGGCGAGGACGCGAGGGGGCCTGTGTCGACCCCGACCAAGCTAATATGGTAGCGGGCTTCATCCGGTCTGTCTAGCAATTCTTGCTTTGTCCCGTCCCCACGTATAGCCGGGCACTCTCTCCCGAGCTATGCGTGCGCGTGCCCGTCATGGGGCTTTCCACTTGCCTGATCGGAACCCCTAGGCCTAGGAATTGCATTTCTTCGACGTAACCATTATGTCCTCAGACAGTCCACTTCTGGCTACGTTCCAGCAACAGATGAACACGGGGGGGTGGCAATGAAAACGAAAAGGCATGCACTCGTCGCGCTGAGCGTATTCTGGAGTGTCGTATTATGCCAGGCGGTTGTGGCAGACCAGGCCGCGGAGAAAGCAGCTGTCGAGGCTGCCAGCCAGTGGGTCGCCCTTGTGGACGAAGGGAAGTACCCACAGAGCTGGGATAATGCTGCCGGCTTTTTTAAGGGCGCGGTGAAGAAGTACCAGTGGGAGGCTTCCCTTTCGGCTGCCAGAAAGCCCCTCGGTCGGGTCCTTTCAAGGAAGGAAAAAGCAAGGCAATATACGACCACTCTGCCTGGCGCACCCGATGGTCATTATGTTGTCATTCAGTACGAGACATCCTTTGAAAAGAAAGCATCTGCCATTGAAACCATAACTCCAATGCGCGAGAAGGATGGGAAGTGGCGAGTCGCAGGATACTACATAAGGTAGGGGCAACCGACGGGCCGTTAGTCGGAGAATTCGCGGTCGAGGATCTCGTGCAGGAAGCGATCGATCGAGACGGGGTAGAACTTGACGTCCGGTGAGAGGATCAGGCCGGTGTCCCAGATCTCGCGCCGCGCCAGTTCGTCGAGGATCCGCTCGATGCGCGCTTCCGGGTCCCCCTCGGCGGGATGGATGGTGAGTTCCTCGCTCTCGATGACCGCGTGCCGGCGAGCGGCGTAGCGGAAGCCGAACACACGCCCCACCAGCGTCCGGTCCATGAGCTCGGAGTCGCCGAACACCTCCCCGTAGGTCTGTCCCTCGCCTCCCGGCCGGATCACCAGACGGGGCGAGACGCGGATTTTACCCCGGACCTCGACGGCGCAACGTTCCATCTCGACGTCTGGCCCCACCAGGATGTAGGGCAGCACGTGGTACCCGACCACGATGCCGGTGATAGGCCTCCGCAAGACTCGCGTCCGCTCAAAGATCCCACGGAGGAACATTGGATCATATGGACGGTCAAACATACGATTCCGTCATCCGGAACTAGACGTCCAGGATCCCAAGCGGGATGGGCCTGGGCGTGAAGAAGGAGAAGTCAGGTGGCATTATGCACGGCTTTCCAAAACGCGTCAAGGGTATCGCCACGAGAGATTGCGGAATGGCTGCGGGTGCATTATGCTATCGTCAGTCGGAGGGAACCTGGATCCGCAGCGAGAGGGGCACGTACGCTGGAGATGCCTTCCTGGCGATGTCTAGAGAAAGGCGTGTGGGTTTCCGAGACGTAGCTGCCCTCGTGTTGTTGCTCGCATTCGTGTTTGTTTTTGGGATGACCGTTATGTTGCTACTCGGCTTCACGATCGCGCCACTGCTGCTCGGTGCACCGGGCCAACCGGTTTCCCACGGCATCGAGATCTCATTATTCCTTATGATGGTAGTGACGAGCTTCCCCGTCGGAGGACTCATCGGCGGGCTGGTTTGGGTTGCCGTCATGGGATTCGTGCTACGGCGTGACACAGTCCTCAGGCTGCTTTACCTCGGTCCCCAGCTACCCGTGTTGACGGAATTGTGCGTCGACGTTCTCGATGCGGTGAGCGGACATAGAAGGAGATCCGGGACGTGATCGGAAGTAGGAGCGGCACTCGGTTCGAGCCGATCATTGAAGGGCCGCCCGGCCCCGAGGGAGATTCGGGTGTCCGCCATGACGAGCCGCCCGATCTAGGCCCGAGAATTGCATGGTCCTTCATCCGCAGGGAGGCGCCCAAATCCAGTTGGACCGTCAGACGTATGGAGCTAGTCCCCGGAGCAGACGGAGGTCATCGCGATGAGTGAAGAGATAGTTCGGGCAGACAGATTGTATCGCAGGAAGTTTTTCACGTGGCACGCTATCTTTATGCTGCTCGGTGCCGCGGTCATCGTATGGGGTCTCCCCTGGTTAGAGGAGTATCTCAGGCAGGCAAATCCAAAGACCGCAGCGGGCATTCTCAAGGGGTGGTTCATTTTTGCCTTTCTCAGCATTATTCCAATCGCCCTCTATATGCTCTCGCTCGGGCGGAAGGTGATCAAACATGAACGGATTCCGCTGCCAGGTGCAAAGGTCATCATCGACACCAGGCCGATCGTGGGTCAAAAGGCGAAGCTGCGAGGTCGAGTGTTGGTCGGTGTCTCGCTGCTTCTCGTTGCCCTCGGTCTGTCCGGCGCCCTGTTCTCTCCCTTCATGCTGGGCAAGATAACCAGCGAAAAGGCTAAGATCAAGAGCCCTGCCCATCCGCTGCAGGAGACCGCTCTCCCGCGTAATCCGTAGAGGTCTCTCCCGGGCGGGTCACATACCCTCCAGATCCGTGTCCGCCTGAGCCCGAATCCTGCTCGCGTTCGGCAAGATCTCGCAATAGCACACAACTTGGGAAGGCATAAGAAGCGGAAAGGCGCCTCACACAGGCGATCTCTTTGTATCGAGCTAACGGGCGAACATGGTGTCAAGACTACATCACGAAGTGCGAAGAGCTGATCGCTGCGATCCGTCGTGGCGTCGCTTCTGAGCTGTTACAGGAATGGACGCGCCAGTCGCTCAGGGGGCTGCGCCTGGAAGAGTTAGTATAGAATGAGTCTCGACATGCGCTGGATGCCGCTCCTCGTTCTTCTTCTGCTGCCATATGGGAAGGCGGAGGCCGCCCACAAGGTTGCGCACTGCCAGCCCCTCCCTGGGGATGCGGCCTTCCCGTCAGATTTTCCGGCCCTGCAGGATCAGGAATGGGGCTACCGCCTCGGCGGATGGGGCGGCCTTGCCAAGGGGCACCCCTTGCGCCGGCATCCTGTCATCTTCATCCACGGCAATACCCGTGATGCCAGTGACTGGGATGAACCGGGGCGCAGTGTGAAGAAACGCTTCCTGGATGCCGGCTATTCCCCGCAAGAGCTCTGGGCCGTCTCGTACAACGGGAAGAGCACCAAGGACCGCCTGCCGGGCTCACAGTGCGTGACTGATAACCGGACCAACATTCCGGACCTGGCCGCGTTCGTGAAGGCGGTTCTGGCCTATACGGGGGCCGCAAAGGTGGACCTCATCGCCCATTCCCTGGGGGTGACGATTGCCCGGGGCATGCTGGCACAGCACCCGGAGCTGGCCGAGGTTGTCGAGGATCTTGTAGCCATCGCCGGCCCGAACCACGGGACGACGGTCTGCCGCCGGTTGTGGCTGGTCTGGATCATCGGGTGGAGGGATCATATGGGATGCGACGAGTTGGTGCCGGGGTCGGCCTGGTTACAAAGCCTGAATGGCCCGAACGCTGAGAAAGAGGCGCCTGGCCCGACGCGGGTTCTGACCATTTATGATGGGACAGGGGCCGATATCCTCTACCTCCCCTGGCTGTTGGGGTGGCCGGTGCGGGATCAGGACAGTCCGGCACTCAAAGGGGCACAGAACGTGAAGATGCCGGGGCTGACCCACGATGAACTCAGGACAAGTGATGATGCCGTCTCCGCCTACCTTCGCTTTGTCAACTAGCTCCTCACCCCCTGGCATACCACTTGCAATCGCTCACAGCGAGCCAGGGGGACCCTATGCGGAACCGGCCAATCTTGCTGATTGACGACGATCCTCAGTCATGCGAACTGGTCACTGCTATTCTCAGCATCGACGATTTCGAGGTCCTCTCGGCTCCCGATGGCCTCTCAGGAATCGAACTGGCGCGCACGGTCCAACCCATCGCAATCATCTTGGATATGATGATGCCCGGTATGGACGGTATCAGCACATTGCAGCGCTTGAGACGGGACCCCGTTCTTAAAGGTATCCCTGTGATCGGCATCACAGCCTCAACGGACCTCACGTATACCGAGAAGGCCTTTCGCGCTGGCGCCCACTTCTTCTTGCCAAAGCCTTTTCGTGCGGCGAGCCTGCTCCGTGTGGTGGAGCTGGCAGCAGACTTGGCTCTACGCGATACCCCGATGCACCGTCGTCGCCGCCACCCCCGTCACCTGGCAGAGGTCCCCGTGTCCTGCTTTATCCGCGGGCATCTCAGCAAGGCCTCGGAACTCAAAGGGAAAACGGGCAACGTCAGCCTTGGCGGACTCCTGCTCTTGTTACCCGAAACGCTGGCGCCTGGGATCCACCTTCAGCTCGGGCTGGGACTCCCCGACGGCCCACTCACCGCCAAAGGCACGGTGATGTGGCGGGATCCCAAACCAATCGGCGCAGGGAGATTTCACCACGGGGTTCGACTTGTAGGCTTCAACGATGATGGCGGCCTCGGACAATATAGGGGCTACCTCGACCAGTTAGATGTAGGGCGCTGAGGTTCTCGTCACTCTGTCTCTACGTACCAAGCAAAAAACCCGCCCATTGATCGAGGTCCACTGACGACACAACTTTCAGTGATGCCTTTTCCAGCAGGCTCAGGAACTCGGATTGGGCAACCGCGGGCACCCCCGATATGACGATGAGACCATCCGGCTGAGCGCGTGCCCTCAGTGCGGGCAGGACAGCGGTCAGCGTATTCGCCTCAAGATTCGCGACGACGATATCGAAAAGCCTCCTGTCGGACAGGGCTTCGACTCGACCATTGATGAGGCGGATTTTCTGATCCAGCCCATTCTTCATGATATTTTGTCTGCATACCTTGCATGCCTCAAAGTCCAGATCAATGGCAATAACCTCCCTGGCCGCTCGCGTGGCTGCATACATAGCCAAGATCCCCGTGCCGGTGCCGATGTCCAATACCGACTGTTCTTCGCGGAGAATGCCTTCCAGTATGGTAAGGCACATGCGCGTCGTCGGGTGCGTCCCGGTTCCAAACTTGCCACCCGGATCAATGATCAGGTATGGTCTGCCATATGCAGAGGACGGATCCTCGTGTGGAAAAAGGAGGACGAGCCTCTCGCTGATCCAGACGGGCATATCGCTCTTACCCCGTGGTTTCCGGCAAGGTTACTGCGGAAATCTCCCCACCATTCGCCGTGACGTTTACGAAAGCCTTCGCGACCTACTGGAGGAAAGGGGTGCCAAAGGCAGAGACCCGCGATCCGGAAGGATCAGGGGTGAGCACCGATAGAAGGCGAGGGCAATGGCGAAGGAACCGTTACGCGATGGTGAGGGCAAGTTGGAAGGACCGCAAGCGCCGTTTCGGCGCGGACCCTTATTTCTTGACGAGTTTCTTGGCCTCGGTGACGATATTGTCGATTGACAGGCCGAACTTCTTGTACAGGGCCACCGGGTCTCCCGATTCCCCGAAATCGCGGACCGCGATCCGCCGGACCACTCCCTCGCCCCGTTCGGCCACCACCTCGCAGACGGCGCTTCCGAGTCCACCGCGAAGGCCGTGATCCTCGACCGTCAGGATCCGTCCCGAGCGCTGGATGCTGTCGAGAACCAGCTCTTCGTCGATGGGCTTGAGGGTGTGGATGTTGACCGCCCGCACATCGAGACCCTGGCTTCTCAACTCGCGCGCGGCCTCCCGGGCGTTATAGACGGTGCCGCCGGTGGCCATGATCGTCAGGTCCCGCCCCTCGCCCCGAGCGGCATCCACGATCACCCCTTTTCCGAACTCAAAGCGGTAGTCGGGTGGATTGACGTCCTCCACCTTCTGGCGGGTCAAGCGCAGGAACACCGGGCCCTGGTGCTCCACGATGTATTCCACGGCCCTTTCGGTCTCGATCGCATCACCGGGCTGGATCACGCTCATATTGGGAAGTGACCGCATGAGGGCGATGTCCTCGAGGGCCATCTGACTGTACCCGTCCTCGCCGATGCCTATCCCGGCATGGGTCCCCACGATCTTCACGTTGGCGTGGTTGTAAGCCAACGAAACGCGGATTGTCTCGAAACGACTCGCCACAAAGGTCGCGAAGGTGCAGATAAACGGGATCCAGCCCTCGAGCGCCAGGCCGGCCCCAATCCCGATCATATTGGCCTCGGCGACCCCCACGTTGAACGATCGGTCAGGGTACCTCTCGACGAACTTCACCGTGTTGGTGGACTTGCCCAGGTCGGCATTGATGACAACGACCCGATCGTTCTTGGCGGCGACCTTGAGCAGGGTCTCGCCGAAGGCTACGCGGGTTGCCTTCCCACCCATGGTTCGCTCCCTTGAGATCGATGACCGATCAATTCAGCGTTCAGCGTTCGTAGTTCATGGTTCATGGTAGGGCGAGGGCGTCCATCCCTGAACCCTGAACTATGAACCATGAACCGCACGACCGGTCAACGGTTATCGGTGAACGGTCGACGCCGCTATAGCGGCGCGGCCAGGATTTCCTGGACGGCGCGCTCAGCCTCTTCCCGAGTGGGCGCCTTGCCATGCCACTCGGGATTGTTCTCCATGAAGGAGACACCCTTCCCCTTCACCGTCCCAGCGATGATGACAGACGGCTTTCCCTTGACCCCCTCGGCATCCTCGAGCGCCTGCACCACCCCTGAGATCTCGTGCCCATTCACCTGGATCACGTGCCAGCCGAACGCCTTCCACTTGGCTGGGAAGGGTTCAAGGCTCAGGGTCCGCTCCACAAAGTCGTCGTTCTGGATTTTGTTCTGATCGACGATCGCGCAGAGGCTGTCCAGCCTGTATTTCGGGGCGAGCATCGCCGCCTCCCAGACCTGACCCGCCTGACACTCTCCATCCCCGAGCAACGGGTAGACCCGGTGCGCCTTCCTGGCCAACCGTCCCGCCAGCGCCATGCCGATGGCGACGGAAAGGCCCTGCCCGAGAGAGCCGGTGGCAGCCTCGACGCCGGGCAGCCGGTCATCGGGCGGACCCGGATACGGATGGCCCTGCAACCGACTCCCGATCTTGCGCAGGCTCATCAGCTCGTCCCGCGGAAAGTACCCCGTCTTGGCCAACGCCGCGTACAGGATCGGGCAGCAGTGACCCTTGGAGAGGACAAAACGGTCCCGGTCAGGCCAGAAGGGGTCGTCGGGGCGATGGCGCATCTTGTGGAAAAAGAGGGCGGTAACGATCTCGACGGCAGAGAGGGAGCCACCCGGATGCCCCGATCCGGCCTCGGTGAGCATCCGGATCACATCCACCCGGAGCTCTTGGGCGATCTTTTTCAGGCGCTGGATATCCGCGGCCACCTGGGGCATGCACCCTCCGAAAAATCCGCCCAATTGTCTCCACGCGGCTCTACGCTGTCAACAAAAATGAGTAGAAGGTTGCGGGGCCTGCCCCAATTTGTTACGCTAGTACCGTTCCAACTTGCTGAGCCGACTGTGACCCGCCCGCCTTGCTGCAGCAGGTGTAGGCGTGCGTGGTCCGGCAACGAGAGGGCACGCATAGTTGGAACGGTACGAGCTTCAAGAACCGACGCGGAGAGATGATGGCCATCCTGAAGATCGCCCAGATGGGGAATCCGGTGCTCCGCCGCAAGGCGGACCCCGTGCCGGTCAAATCGATCAAGTCACCGATGGTGCAGAGATTCATTGACGACCTGGTCCAGACCATGCGAGAGTATCACGGGGTTGGGCTGGCCGCGCCGCAGGTCCATGAATCCCTCCAGATCGTGGTCATCGAGGCCCAGGAAAACCCTCGGTATCCCCAGGTACCCAATATCCCCCTTACCGTCCTCATCAATCCGACGGTAGAGCTGGTGAGCCAGGACATGGAACAGGACTGGGAGGGATGTCTCAGCATCCCTGACATCCGCGGAAAGGTCCCCCGGCATCAAGAGGTGCGGGTCCGGGCCTACGACCGGGAGGGGAAACCGCTTGATTTTTCCGCCAAGGACTTCTTCGCCCGCGTGATCCAGCATGAATCCGATCACCTGCAGGGCATCCTCTTTTTGGACCGCATGCCGAGGCTCGACACGCTGACCTATCTGGCGGAGTATCAGCGGTACTGGGTCAAGGAATAGCGCGGGAGCCCTTCATGGGACGGGACGACAAGACGATCCTCGCCTTTGTTCCGGATCTCTTCTTTTCCACCAAGATCCAGGATACGGCCAAACATCTGGGCCATACCGCAACCGTTTCCCGCACACCCGATGATTTCGTCCGAAAGGCCCAGGAGCTCTCCCCGGCCCTCCTGATCGTGGACCTGACCGCACAGGGCACGAGCCTCGAAGAAACCCTGATGCAGCTTCGGGGGGAGATCCAGGCTTCCCCCATCCCCCTCCTGGCCTTTACCACCCATGCGGCCTGGAAGCAGACGGCACCGCTCCACCGCCTCTGCGATCAGGTCGTGACCAAAGAGGCCCTCGCCCGCGACCTTCCCGCTCTCCTGGGGAAATACCTGGGCGGAGAGACAGGGTAATCGGGGACGACACACCATGGCACACCGAAGTCCCCTCGATGATCTCCACCGCTCTCTCGGCGCGATCCTTCAGGAGGAGGGAGGATGGGAGCTGCCGGCGCGATACCGGGACCCGATCGAAGAGCATCGGGCCGTCCGGGAACGGGTCGGCCTCATCGACCTTGCCTTCCGGACCTTCATACGCGTGACCGGGACGGAACGGACCCGATTTCTGAACGGCATGCTCAGCAACGACATCGCTCAGCTCCAGGAAGGGAAAGGGTGCTACGCGTGTCTCCTCAATCCCCAGGGCAAGATCCTGGCCGACCTGAATGTCACCGCCCTCTCCGACTGCCACCTTCTTGAGATGGACGCTCGGTGGAAAGAGCGGGCCCTGGACCACCTGAATAAGTATCTCATCGCGGATGATGTCGCCTTCCAGGAACTGACGGACGATATCCTCCTGGCCTTGCAGGGACCCGGCTCACCGACTCTTCTGGAGCGCCTCGGTCCCGGCATCATCCCGCCGGCAGCGGAGCTCCAGTCAACCCAAATCACCATTGACGGCCACCCATGTCGGCTCACCCGGGCTTCGATGACAGGCGAGGAGGGATACACGCTCGCTCTCTCCGTCACGGGAGCCGGCGTCGTGTGGCAGACCCTTCAGGGGGCCGGCGCCACCCCCGTCGGAATGGCCGCCTTGAACACCCTGCGCCTGGAGGCCGGCATTCCCTGGTTCGGCGTGGACTTTGACGAGGGAAACTTCCCGCAAGAGGCGGGGATCGAGGACAGAACGGTCAGCTTCACCAAGGGGTGTTACATCGGCCAGGAGTTTGTCATCCGGATCGCCCATCGGGGGCACGTCAACCGGCGAATCGCCGGTCTCACCGTAGAGCGCGAACCTATTCCGCGCCCGCGGGACCGGATCCTGCATGACGACAAAGAGGTCGGGCGCATCACGAGCGCCGTCTTCTCCCCCACTCTGGGAAAGGTCATTGCCCTGGGGATGCTCCGGCGTGAATGGCAGGAGCCTGGAACCGCCCTTCATGTTGAGAGCCCGGACGGGTCAGTTCCAGCCCGGGTGACCCCCCTCCCCTTCTACCGGCGCCATGCCGGTTGACAGTCACAGGGACCGAAGCGGCAAATGGAGGGGGGACACCTGGAAGCGGACCTTTTCTGCGGACAAGGAGGGTCGCAAGCTCAGCGAAGAGCTGAATGGCCTCGGCATGAACTGGGACGCCAAGATGGTGTCCAGGATCGATTTGGGTTGAAACCAAAAGGCCGCCCCCGGCATCTTACATTCGGAGGGCGTGGGGACCTTGAAACCCAATACCCAACACCTGACACCCAGAAACACGGAGTAAGCGATGCACCACTTGCGTAAGCCCGGTTGGGCGATTCCGGAGCACGAAGCGACGCCCGAGGCGGTTTTCATGGACCGTCGCCGGTTCTTGATGGGCGCCTTGGGAGTCCTCGCAGGCGGAATCGTGGGGGGTACCTCCGTCGTCGGCGCCGCCGAGAAGACGGCCGAGGAGCCGGCGGATAGGACCATGAATCTGTACCCCGCCAAGAGGAATCCGAAGTTCACCCTCGACCGGCCGCTGACGCAGGAGTCGGTGGCCGCCACCTTCAACAACTTCTACGAGTTTGGCGGGACCAAGACGGTGTATACGCTCGCCCAGCGGCTGAAGACGCGACCCTGGCAGGTGCAGGTGGGGGGCCTGGTCCGAAAACCCAAGATATATGATATCGACGACCTGATCCGTGCTATGCCCCTCGAAGAGCGCCTCTACCGCTTCCGCTGCGTCGAGGCCTGGGCGATGGCGGTGCCCTGGACCGGCTTTCCCCTGTCGGCGCTGATCAGGGCCGTCGAGCCCACCAGCGAGGCCCGGTTCGTCAAGATGACGACGTTTCTCGACCGCACGGTGGCGTTCGGGCAGCTACAGTTCTGGCACCCGTGGCCGTACGTCGAGGCCCTGACGAGGGAAGAGGCGATGAACGAACTCGCCTTGTTGGTGACCGGGGTGTACGGCAAGCCGCTGCCCAAGCAGCACGGCGCGCCGATCCGCCTGATCACGCCGTGGAAGTATGGATTCAAGAGCATCAAGTCCATCGTCGCGATCGAGTTCGTCAAGGAGCGTCCAAAGACCTTCTGGGAGACCGTGGGCCCGACCGAGTATGGCTTTTGGGCGAACGTGAACCCCAACTTCAACCACCCGCGCTGGTCCCAGGTGACCGAGCGCCTGATCGATACCAACGAGATCCGCCCGACCCAAATCTTTAACGGCTACGGCGAGTGGGTGGCCAAACTCTACCCCGACCTCACCTCCCGCACCTTCTTCATGTAGGATTGCCGCAGTCGGCTGTCAGCGGTCAGCCGTCAGCAGAGGTGCACTCCCCCAGCCATTCCGAATAGTCCACTCCTCTTCCAGTGTCTTTGTCGGCACCGGAGCTTGACAAGTCCTTGGAAGCCGGTGAGAATCGCTGCATTCGTTCCAAGTCTCAGCATCGGGATATGCTGACGAGCATATTCCTTAGGCTTGTTTTGAATACGAAAGGTCGAAGGTGGATACGAATGACTTCGTTGCGAAATCTTCGTTTCTCAATATTGGCACTCGGGGTGCTCCTGCCCATTCTTGGTTGTGCCGAGACCCAGTACTTGAAGGAAAAACCCGCGACCGGTGACATCCCGTATGGCAAAGTCATCTACGTGGATGATGGCACTTGTCCTAAGGGCGAGGTCAAGGAAATAACCGGAGGAAGTCAGGACAAGTCGATCCCGAGAACGGTTCGGTGTGTGAAGCGCCCTCAGCAATGACTATCGAGAGAGATGCTTCCGCGGTGAGGACTTGACGCCTAACAACCGGTTCGATGCGGCGGGGAAGGGAGGGCTCTGGTCATGAGAGTCAGGATTCCGGTTTTGGCTGTTGCGATCCTGCTGGTGCCGGTTTTAACCTCGAGGGCTCGTTCATGATGGCTCACGGAGACACATACGATGCCTCCAAGCTGATCGAGCTGAAGCCCGGCGCACACTCCATCGTGCCGGCGACAATGCCCCACTTTGGCTTTCACAAAGCCGGGAATGTGATTGAGGTCTTTGGAGAAGCACCGTTTGTCATCACCTGGGTGAATCCGGAAGACGACCCGAATAGACCTCAGGCCAAATGAGAATCGGCCCCGCAAGTTCGCCACATCAAGAGGCTTACGGTCTTGGGCAACGAGTGGTACAGGCGGACTACGTGGACGAAAGATGACCAGGCGGACTTCGAGGCGCGCCTGGCGCGGGCGCGGAAGCAAAACAGGGCGCAGTACTTGCGGATCCAGGCCTCGCACCTGATGGAGGCTGCCAACCCCAAGCTCACGAGCGCGGCACTCGCACTGCTGAACCGAATGCTCGCCGAGTATCCCAGCGATATCCAGGTGGCGCAGGCACACGCGCAACGGGCCGAGTGTCATATCCGGTTTGGGGAGGTGGAGAAGGCAATCGAGGCCTTTCGGTGCGCCCTCGCACGGGAGCGTGAGTTCCCAAACGTCCGGACCACCGCGTGGCTCGATTTCGGGTGGCTCGTGATCGAGCGTAGACTTCAGCACCTGTACGATGAGGCGCTTGGGGTCCTCACGGAGTTCAAGGACACGATGCCGTTCCCGGTCCAGCGGTACAGGTTTCACGCCATCCGCGCCCTGGTTGCGGCGGAGCGAGGAGCGCCGGCAGATGCCCGAGAGGAGGCCAAACAGGCGCTCGAAGCAGGGAGAGCTACGCACTCGGGCTTCCGGTATCATCCCACCCTTGGTTTGGTCCGTGACACAAGGTCCGACATACACTCCCGCCTTGAGGCGTTGGCAGGATCCGCACGCCCTTGACAAGCCCTTGGAAACGGCCGAGAATCGCCGCATCCGGTCGCCGTCTGAGGATCGGGATATGCTGACCAGTATACGCAATAGTTAGAGCACAACGAGGCGAATGCTCGCAGAATTCCAATTTGGCAATGAGCCTACGCTTCGAATGGCATCGGAAGAAGGCTGCGGCAAACCTCAAGAAGCATGGCGTCTCATTCGAAGAGGCTCTTACGGTATTTTCGGATCCCTTAGCCCGCATTTTTGACGATAAAGATCATTCAGTCGAAGAGCAGCGAGAGATCATTATAGGGCACTCCGTGGACCAGCGTCTGCTGCTGGTCGGCTTTACTGTTCGGGGGGGATCGATCCGAATCCTCAATGCACGAAAGGCAACGAGGAGGGAGCAGCAGGATTATGAGGAAAACGTCGGTTCGTAAGAAGTCGCGGGCGGTCGTCGAGGATATTCGGCGGGAATATCGCCTAAACTACAAGAAGGCGAAACCCAACCGTTTTGCTTCGCAAATGGGAGCCGGGACTGTCGTAGTTGTGCTAGATCCGGACGTTGCAGCGGTCTTCAAATCGTCGGAGTCGGTCAACGCGCTGTTGCGCTCGGTGATCTCGGCCCTGCCAACCCGTTCCAAGCCCTAGGCCTGAGCGGTCCAGCCGCCCGCTGGAGCCGCTGCCCTGTGCCGTTGCGGCTCAGCTGAAGGGGGAAATGGGGTCGGAGTACAATTTTTGTGCTAGAAGTAGATCGAAGCTAAGGTCGGACGGCGTCTGAGCGGTGAATCGAGGGGCCGGCGGAGAAAGATTCGACTGGCAACCCACGAAAATGTACTCTGACCCTCCCTTTTGTAGGGCGTTTATTGTTTCTCGTGTTCACGATACGCGAAGAGTTGATAAGGGTAATCTCGGCTCGGGATATGAGCCGGCGCGAAAAGAAGGAGTATGAACGTGCCCAAAGCGAAGCAGCGAATTCGAAAAATGCCGAAGCTTAAAGGCGAAGACCAGGAACGAAACTTCTGGGCCTCGCACGACTCGACTGACTACGTCGACTGGCGCCGGGCCGAGCGGGTCAAGCTCCCAAACCTGCGCCCCACCACGCGAACCATCTCCATCCGGCTGCCCGAGTCGATGATCGAAAAACTCAAGGTCCTGGCGAACAAGCGCGACATTCCCTATCAGTCGCTGCTCAAGATGTTCGTCGCGGACAAGATCGAGGAAGAGCTGCGCTCGGCCCGTTAGCCGTCGATAAAGAGGAGAGTGGAAAAGGGTGCCAGGAACCTTTTTTCTCCCGAGCGCTTGCGGTTGCTCGCGTCCAGCCGCTGAGCGCTTAGGTCAGGCATCTTCAGGGAGATGTATCGGACGATGACTGATCCATTTCATGAAGCACGTGAAGCGCTCAATTTGGCAAAGCGGGAGTATACGTCCGTTAACTCGCTTAACGTGATGGCTACTTATACTGTCAACCAGGCTTGCGAAAACGCCGTGCGCGCTCTTTGGCAGCTTTCGACAGGCTCAGCGTTTCCGCATGAAGAGTTCCGACCCTTCCACAAACCCGCTGCTTATGTTCGTGGCCTCGGCATCGAGGTGTATTACTCTGCTGAGACGCAGGCTTTTCTTAAGAAGCTCGAAGGGTTCGGATTGGATGAGGCGCGGTACGAGGGTACTCAGGCGTACAAGGATCATACCAAGCCAAGTGCTCAATACCGCGGCAACGAGCTAATAGCGAGAACTGAGCGCTTTATTCGGGAGACGGAAGAACTGTCGAAAAGGCAGGACGTGCTCGCGGCTATTCGCGCGTCTGATAAACACCGCAAGACCACATAGGTGCTTAACAACCGCTTGGAGCCCGACCTCAGGAATGCTGCGCGCCCCTTGGTGGCTCAAGCGAGCCGTTAGGCGGCTCGGCAGACGTATCCATCCATGGCTGAGAGCGAGATCCTCGAGTACTACAGCGTACTTCGGACCAATCGCGACATCTTCTTGCTCAACCAGCCAGACGCCTTCGGGGCCCATGAAACCATCCATCGAACGTTTGGAAGAATCGGTAGACTACTCGCCACCACACGCGATCAACGGGGATCTAGTCACATCAGCTTAATCCCGTTCATTCTTCTGATGCAGAGGCAAGCTGTCGCAGCCTTCTGGTCCCTGGCGAGTCATCAGTCATACCAAGCGTGGGTTGCGCTTCGTCCTTGCGTCGAGTCCGCGCTGATCATCGGAAAGTGGATCGAGGAACCCGACAATGCACGCATCTGGAGTGAAAGAGAGCACGATCGGGCCGCGTTCAAGAAAGCGTACGAGGGCAAGGCTCTGATATCGTCGCGCCTGCCGCGGGCTTCGGAGATCCAAGGAGTCCTGCGGACAATCAACGACGACTTTATGCATACGAACACCCGCTATTACAGTCGACATGTCGAGGCGGCACCCGGGGGGCCCGATCACATCAATCTCCTGCTGCACTACTTTGACCGTGATGAGAGGGAACATCGCGCGCACGTACTAGCATTCCTCCACTTGAGCGTCGTAATGCAGGACAGTCTATGCGCAATGTTCGCCTCCGTCTTCCCGCCTGGAGCTACGATCAACGCCGGGCTTTCTGCCTTTGAGGAGCTGTTCAAGCCCAAGACAACGGACTTACTCAATCGGGCGCCAGCTGTTCTGCCGGTGCTGGACGAACTGGGCCTTTGGGGCCTTAGTCCAGCTGTCTAACGAGAAATGGGCTCACAGAACGATCTTGTCGCTGATATGTCTTGGAAGCCGCCGAGAATCCCCGCATCCGTTCCAAGTCTGAGGACGGGATATGCTGACCAGCATACTTAATGGTTCGGCGGACCATCGTACAGTCGCCCGCGAATACGATGGGTGAAGAGCCCTACAGGCTGACGCGCTGGAAGCCAACCGCGAGGCCTCTTGGCGGCCACCTTTTCACGTGCGGTCGCCCGGGGAGGTCCGTAATAGGATGGAGGATAGGAGGATAGAAGAGATGAGTACGAGGCGGTTCTTCAACCTAGCGGTTTGGCTTCTAGGGTTCGTGCTTGTCGCAGGACTGGGGACCGCGGTCAGTCAGCAAGCCGCGCCGACGGAGACCAAAGGCGTGACGATTGCCCCCCTCGATGCCATCGATCTCGGCCCGGAGATCCCGGGGGCGCAAGGCCGCCAGTTCCGGATGCGGTTGGTGACCTTCGCGCCCGCAGGAATCTTCGGCCTGCATAGTCACAAGGATCCGGCGACGCGGCCCGGATTCTTCTATGTGCTCTCCGGAACGTTGATCTCCTACATGAGCGGCGTGCCGAAGGAGTATCGCCCGGGTGACTTCTGGGCCGAGAACATAGAGACGACTCATCATTGGGTCGAGAACAAGGGGACGATCCCCGCCGTCGGCATCGCCGTGGACATTTTCAAGCAGCAGTAAGCGCCGCCCGCAGGAGGCTTCCAGGAGCGCCGAGAACGCCCTCGGCGGCGTGGTGTCTTGAGCTGCCCCTGAGCTCGGCCGGACCTGCCCCTAACGACGACGAGGTCATTATCCTGGTCAAGCGGCTTCGTCAGTGGATAGAAAGGTCCGTGGCTCTTTGTTGCTGATTGCCGATCGCGGACTGCTGACAGCTGCTGTTACAGGTGCGCGGCATCATTGTCAGAAAGGCCGCTCGAGCATCCCTTTGCCCTTGATCCCTTCATCCCTTCATCCCTTCATCGAGGATGTAGGACACCGCTCGAGCGACGTTTGTCTTTAAGGGTTGCTCAGTATCCAGATCCAGGTGGGGAAAGGGGATGGGGACCCGCGGCGGTTGCTCTGCGAGGAACGCCTGCCAGTTGTCGAGCTTCCACCGATCGCGCTCTTCTCCTCGGGCCTCGAGCCGCTGCCGCAAGACCTCTTCACGACAGTAACAACGAATCGCCCGTAACCAAGCCCCGGCATCTGCCGCAAGATCCTGGATCCAGCGGCACCACTCCGGATCCTGCGCCTGTCTGATGTGGGGGGCGTCGAGCAGCACGGAATTTCCGATCCGAAGATTTTCCCTGGTAATGCGATAGAGGGCGGCGTAGAGATTGTCTCGAATGGCGAGATAGCTCTCGTCGCTACGCGATCCGGGCGAAAAGGCATCGGCGAGAAAATTGTTGTCGAGATAGACAGCGGAGATCTGCTCGAGAATGGCCTTGGCTAATTCACTCTTGCCGCTGCCGGCCACCCCCATGACCAGGATCAGCTTCTTCTTCACCAGTCTAAACCTGGACGATGGAGATGCCGGTCGAGAGGGCCTTGTGGGTCGGGCAGCGCTGCGCATACATACGCATCGTGATAGCCATTCAGGCACCGAGGGCGCCGAGGACGAGGAGCTGAGGAGTCGGCCCCGCGTCGTCGCCACCCGCCTCCTTGGGTTCGTCCGCGACCAACCTGTGCCCGCCGATGAGGATCTCGTGCTGCAGATTTTGCAGGAACCGAACGGTCACATTGCCGCCCATCGCCCCCTCCCGTGTCCGAAAGCCTTTGACAAGGGTATCCCCTGAGACTAGACTGCACCATATCACTGCCGCCCTGCGTCTGCAAATAAGGGGAGATCATGGCGAAAGAGAAGCGTATGAAAAGACCGACGACCCTCGGCGCCCTCATGCGGAGCCATTTCACCGAGGCGCGCACCGCGCGGAGAACCGT
>JBOHQS010000009.1:0-33617 GCA_050732295.1 Methylomirabilales bacterium (SeqCode) | reverse complement strand
CTCGAAAGGTGGGCAGATTGGGATGCGTGGCGAAGCCCCGCAGGAGGATCATGTTGGCCGGGTGCTTCTCCCTCAGCAGCGACCGTGCCTTCTCGATAAAGGCGTTGACGAGCCTCGCTGTCCTCTCGGCCTCAGGGGTCTTGGCCTCCACTTTGAGCGGCGCCTCGTGGAGCCGCTGCGGGTCCGATTCGGTCAACTGATCGGAAAGCCCGTCACCCCTCCAGAGGACGACAAATCGATGCTCCTTGACCGGGCGGACGATCACCTCAATCCCCTCGAGCCGGATGGTATCCAACAGTCGTGAAAGTTCGATGCAACGCTCGGTCGAGAGCCGCCCGGCACGACGATCGGTCACCCTGCCCGCCTCATCCATGGTGCAGAAGTTGCCACGGGCGGCCACATCCCTGGAAGTGAGTTCGAGGTCAATCCCCAAGGCCTCGAGCACCCCCCGGCCAATCCGGTACTTCAAGGGATCGTAGCCGAAAAGACCCAGGTGTCCTGGACCGCTGCCAGGGGTGATCCCCGGTCCCACCGGATCCACCAGCCCCGACACACCTTGGATCGCCAGGGCATCCATGTTGGGCGTCCGCGCCGCCTCCAGCGGAGTCGGCCCCCCCGGCTCGCGAGGCAGGTCTCCCAAGCCATCCAGGACCAGGAGAACGATCTTCGTCTCCGCCTTGACCGCCAGACTTTTCAGCGTGTCGAGATCCATGGAGCCCTCTGGTTGGCGGTTCATGGTTCAGGGTTCACGGTTCATGGCTCAAAACAAATCAACGATGGTAGCCGGAGAGGTCTTCCTCCAACCGATGCAAGACCTCGGGACGCTGCTTGGCCGCCTCCCGGACATTGACGTTGAGCTTGGCCTTGTCGTAGATGAAGCCGTCCCGAGTGTAGCATTCCATCTCGTATTCCTTCCCGAGAAAGATCGCATCCTCAGGGCAGGCCTCTTCACAATAGCCACAGAAGATGCACCGAAACATGTGGATCATGTACACCTTGGCGTATCGCTCCCCGGGCGAGACGCGCACCTGCTCCGTATTCTCGGCCGCCTCGATGTAGATGGCGTCCGCGGGGCACGCGACGGCGCACAGCTCGCACCCCACGCAACGCTCCAGGCCGTCGTCATCGACCACCAGAAAGTGGCGTCCCCGGAAGCGGGGGGAGACAGGAAGACGCTCTTCGGGATAGGGGACGGTGACCTCCTTGCGGAAGATGTGCTTGAAGGTGGTGAACATCCCTTTGGCGATGGCCGAGAGCATCTTCATCTTAGGTTGCATCCTTGTTCATGGATCAGGGTTCATGGTTCAGGGTTTATTGACTTCCCACCAACGCGGCATCTCCGCCACCGGGTAATCCTTTCGGAGGGGATGCCCTTCCCAGTCTTCGGGCATCAGAATGCGACGGAGATCGGGATGTCCCGCGAATCGGATGCCGAACATGTCGAAGACCTCGCGCTCATGCCAGTTGGCGGTGGGCCACACGTCGGTCACCGAGGGCACGTCCGTTCCGTCCGGCACCGAAACCTTTACCCGGATGCGGTCGGCGCGGGGAATCGAGTACAGGTTATAGACCACCTCGAACCTCGGCTCCCGCCTTCCCAGCCAATCCACACCACAGAGATCCGCCAGGAAGTCATACCGGAGATCCGGGTGCTCTTTGAGGAAGCGGCAGATGCCAACAATCGCCTCCCGCTCGACAGTAATCGTCACCTCGTCCCGGAAGGTCGTCACCTCCAGCACCGCTCCTGGAAAGGCCTCATGCAAGCGAGAGGCCACTGGATGGACCTCCGGCGGAGAGAGCCCGCTCATCGATCAATCCTTCGGAAGGAGGGGGGTACCACCCCCGATGGCCCGGGCCTGCTGGCCGGCGTGGTACGAACTCCGCACTAACGGCCCGGCCTCCACGTGGTTGAATCCTAGGGCCTGCCCGATCGCCTTGAGGTCCTGAAACTCGTCGGGATGGTAGAACCGAACAATAGGCAGATGATTGGTGCTCGGCCGGAGATATTGCCCGAGCGTGAGGATGTCGCAGCCGGCCCGGACCAGGTCCCGCATGGTGGAGACAAGCTCATCCTGCTCCTCGCCCAACCCCAGCATGAGTCCAGACTTGGTGCGCATCGCGGTGTCAAAGCGCTTGGCGCGCTCTAATAGTTCGAGGGACCGTTCATATCTTGCCCCTGGCCGCACCACCCGGTAGAGGCGAGGAACCGTCTCGGTGTTGTGATTCAAGATGTGAGGGTGCGCCCCCAGGACCGTCTCCAGGGCGCCCCAGTTTCCCTTGAAATCCGGAATCAGCACCTCGACCGTGCAGGCCGGGGAGGTTTCCTGGATGGCACGAATGGTGGCGGCAAAGATGGGCGCCCCTCCATCCGGGAGATCGTCCCTGTTTACGGAGGTGATCACCGCATGCTCGAGCCCCAATACTTTGACCGCATCGGCCACCCGGCCAGGCTCCTGCCGATCGAGGCCGGTGGGCCGGCCGTGGGTGACAGCGCAGAAGCCGCAGCGCCTGGTGCAGATGTCCCCGAGGATCATGAAGGTCGCGGTCAGATTCTCGAAGCACTCGCCGATGTTGGGACAGCGGGCCTCCTCGCAGACCGTGCGCAGGTTCAGGGTCCGGAGCAGCCCCTTGAGCCGCATAAAGTTCTCGCCGCCGGGGGCGCGGACTTTGAGCCACTCCGGCTTGCGTACCACCGGCGCCTCACGGGCTTCAACGACCGGAAGCATCCCCTCACCTCCCCCGACAGCCTCAGTGGCATCCCTCAGGGCTTGCTTCGAGTATACACGATGGTCCCCCTCCTTCAAATCTCTTAGTGCAACCCTTTGTCTCCCCTGCTTTCAGTCTCGCCTGCCTGTGCCAGCCTCCCACGCCAAAGGAGGCCAAAAGAGGCTTGACCCAAGAGGCGGGCAGGGTGAGAATAAGTCACCATTCATGGCTGCCTTGACCCACACTACACTCAGGCGAGCTGGGAAAGCCCTTGTGTTAGCGCTGGTGGGGGCCGTCGGCCTCTCCATCGTTCCTGTCCTCTATCTGCGCTTCATGCCGCCGCCTACGAGTGCCTTCATGCTCCGGAAAAGCATCGCCAACCTGGTCTCCAGACAGGACGCCCCCATTCGCTATCACTGGACAGGCTGGACACAGATTTCCCCTTCCATGCGTGTTGCCGTCGTCGCGGCTGAAGACCAGAAATTTCCCCACCACTGGGGCTTCGACTTCGAGTCGATCGCCGAGGCCATCGAAGACCAAGGGCCGCGGCGCCGCGTCCGCGGGGCGAGCACCATCACTCAGCAGGTCGCTAGGAACCTCTTCCTGTGGCCTGGTCGGAGCTACATCCGCAAGGGGCTCGAAGCCTACTTCACCGTCCTCCTCGAGCTGTTCTGGCCAAAGCGGCGCATCCTCGAGGTGTACCTGAACATCGCCGAGTTCGGCGATGGGACCTACGGCGTCCATGCGGCTTCAAAGACCTTCTTTGGAAAGCATCCCTCGCAGCTTACCCAGTCCGAGGCTGCACTCCTTGCCGCGGTGCTGCCTAATCCCACACGCTTGCACGCGAACACTCCGTCACCCTACGTGGAGGAGCGCGCGCACTGGATCGAGGAGCAGATGGAGCAACTCGGCGGCCCCGCCTACCTCCGCACCCTCTGAGCCTGAGCCTCCGAAAGGGAAACTGCCGTTTCCTCAGACGGACTGAGTGCCATCGAGCACTTGAAACGCGTCATGGCGCTGCCGGAGAGACCCGTGACTTAAATGTCCCATTCGAGTTTATGGCAGAGTATATGGAGAGAGAACATCCCGCGTAGGGTCACCCTGAGGGCCGCTCGTCTCACAAGAACAAGAACAGGAGGATGGAAAGAGTCAAGAGCGAGAGGACCGTCGAGACGACGATGCCAGCGGCCGTCACCTCCACGGCAACGCCGAACTGCTGGGCAAAGACAAAGTTCGTCGCCGCGACCGGCATCGCCGACTGCAGGACCGCGATCGAGAAGGGGACCTGCTCCACCGGCAACCAGTAAAACCACGCGATCGTGAGGAGCGGAAGAGCCACCAGCTTCACTCCTGCAAGCACCGTCACCCCGCGAAGCCCCTTGAGGACCGGCGTCCCGTGAAGGAACGTCCCGATCGCAAACAGGGCCACGGGTCCGGCGGTGTCGGCGAGGAGTCCGAGGAATCTCTGGACCGGCTCCGGTAGTCGGATCGCGAGGAGGGATGCCAGGACGCCAAGGGCGATCGAGAGGAGAACCGGGTTGCTCAAAAACCGGCCTGGGAAGAGATTTGGGATGAGACCGCGCCAGCCACCCACGTTGGACCCGCCCCCCTCCATCACGGCGAGGCCGAGCGTCACGCTCAAAACAGTAGTGATGGTCAAAGTAAGGACGATGGTCAAGGCCACGACCGGGATCCCCCGCTCACCGAAGGCCACCGTATTGAACGGGACGCCCATGTAGCCCACGTTCCCGAACGTAGCATTCAGGATGAACATGCCAATGGTGCGCCGGTCCATTCCCCGAACCCTACCCACGGCCCAGATCAGCAGACTCGCGGTGAGAATCCCCCCAGAGTACGCAAAGATCAGATTTCCGCTGAAGAACTCCGCGACCGGGACCTCGGCGACCTTCACGTAGAGCAGCGCCGGCAGGCTGAAGTAATAGACGTAGCCACTCAGGGCTGCCGCGGCGTCGCCGGTGAGGAGGCCGAGACGTCGCCCGAGGTATCCGAGCCCGATGAGGGCGAAGATCGGAAAGACGATGCCGACGATGGCTGCCACCACACCTCCAAGATGACCGCCCCTCCCACAGGCAGGGGGTGCGTACGTGTGCGATGCCAAGAGCCCGTTCCTTGGTTGAAACGGGCCCGGCCCGTGTTCGGACCAAAAAGTTGGAACGGCACTAGAGCATACGCACTGCCGCTAGCCGAGGCAAGCGATTCAGGGAACTCCGCCGTCGGATCGACTCTCAGGTGTCCTTCCAGGATCAGGCCCACGCCGTTGACGGCCCAGGCCCGTTAGGGTAAGGTAAACCGAGGTCATCTCCATGACTACCAATACACTCACGGATCTTCTCGCGCGGATTGTCGAGCGAGAGCGAGTCCTCACCCGCCCCATCGATCGGATCGCCTACGCTTCGGACGCCAGTTTCTACCGGTTGACCCCGCAGGCGGTCGTGCTGCCCCGCACAGTCGCAGAGATCCAAGCCCTCTTTCGTTTTAGCCACGAGCACCGTATGCCGCTCACCTTTCGTGCCGCCGGCACGAGCCTCTCCGGCCAGGCGATCACCGACGGGATCCTGGTCGAGGTCGCCCGGTACTGGCGCCAGGTCACGGCGGAGGACGGCGGGAACAGGGTCCGCGTTCAGCCCGGGGTGATCGGTGGCCACGTGAATCACGTCCTCAAGCCCTACCGCAGAAAGATCGGGCCAGATCCGGCCTCGATTCACACCTGCATGATGGGCGGCATCCTGGCCAACAACTCGAGCGGGATGTGCTGCGGCGTGTCCCAGAACGCCTACTACACCCTCGATTCCCTGAGTTTTGTGCTCCCCTCCGGCACGACGATCGACACCGCCCATCCCCGCGCCGACCAGATCTTTCGCGAGCAGGAGCCCTGGATAGCGGAAGGGCTGCTGGAACTCAAACACGAGATCGAGGCCCAGCCCGCCCTTGCAGCACGGATCCGGTCCAAGTACCGGATGAAGAATACCACCGGCTACTCGCTCAACGCCTTTCTCGATTATGACCGGCCGGTCGAGATCCTGCGGCACCTGCTGATCGGTTCGGAAGGGACACTGGCGTTTATCGCCGAGGCCGTGCTCAACACGGTGCCCGACCTGCCAGTGAAATACACCGGGCTCCTCCTGTTCCCGGATCTCCACGCCGCCTGCGCTTCCATTGTGCCGCTCCGCGACGCGGGAGCCATGGCCCTCGAGCTGATGGACCGCCCATCGCTGCGCTCAGTGGAGGACCAGCCGGGAATCCCGTCCTCGATCAAGACCCTCCCCGAGGGCGCCGCGGCCATCCTTGCCGAGTTTCAGGCCATGGACGAGAAGGAGCGCCCCACCCTCGAGAGCCAAGCGGGTGAGGCTGTTCGGGGCCTTCAGTTACTCGAGCCTGAACGCTTCACGCACCACCCGGCGGAGCAGGCCCTGCTGTGGAAGATCCGCCAGGGACTGTTCCCCTCGGTGGGCGCAGTACGGGAGAGTCGCACCACGGTGATCATCGAGGACGTGGCCTTCCCGATCGACCGGCTGGCCGACGCGGCGGTGGACCTGACCGGGCTCTTCCGGAAGTACGGGTATGACAACGCAATCATCTTCGGCCACGCCAAGGATGGCAACCTGCACTTCGTGATCACCCCGCCCTTCAACGACCGGGCCGCGATCGACCACTACGCCCGGTTCATCGACGACATGGTGCGCCTCGTGGTGGAGCGGTACGACGGCGCGCTCAAGGCCGAGCACGGCACCGGCCGCAACATGGCGCCCTTCGTCGAGGCCGAGTGGGGCGCGGCAGGCCTGGCCATCATGAAGCGCCTCAAGGCGCTCGTAGACCCCGAGGGGCTGCTGAACCCAGGGGTGATCATCAACCCGGATCCGCAGGCGCACGTCACCCATGTCAAGCCGATGCCGGCGGTCGAGGAGGAGGTGGACAAGTGCATCGAGTGCGGCATGTGCGAGCCCAAGTGCCCGAGCCGCGACCTCACCCTGACGCCGCGCCAGCGGATCGTGGTGCGGCGCGAAATGGCCCGGCTCACAGAGAGTCAGGGCGACGGACAGCTTCTCGCCGCGCTCGAAGCCGACTTCCCCTACATGGCCCTCGACACCTGCGCGGTGGACGGTCTCTGCGCCACGGCGTGCCCGGTGGGGATCGACACGGGTCAGCTCACCAAGCGCTTCCGGAGACTCCGCCACTCCCCCGCCGCCCAGACCCGCGCCCGGCGTCTCGCGGAAAACTTTGCCCTCCTGGAAGGCATGGCACGCTTCGGGCTCCGGACAGGCCACGTGATCCAATCGGTGCTCGGTGCCGGAGCCATGACCGGGGTGACTCGCGCCCTGCGGGCGGTGGCTGGGAAGTCGTTTCCGCAGTGGAGCCCCGACATGCCGCGGCCATCCCGCGCCAGGCCCCCGGCCACCACACTGGCCGGCGCCCAGGCGGTCTACTTCCCGAGCTGCATCTCGCGCGTGATGGGACACCTCCCGGGCGAGCCGCACGAGATGACCCAGATGGAGGCTTTCGTCACCGTCGCCAGTCGGGCCGAGTTCCCACTCTGGATCCCCGGGGAGGTGGCGGGAACCTGTTGCGGTCTCCCGTTTTCGTCCAAGGGGTACGACCAGGGTTACCAGGTCGCGCTCAACCGCGCGATCGCGCGATTCTGGCAGTGGTCGGGGCATGGGCGGCTGCCGGTCGTGGTCGACACCAGCCCGTGCACGTCCAGCCTGGTCACTTCGCGACCGCATCTCACGGAAGAGAACCAGCGGAAGTTCGATCAGGTGCGGATCCTGGATAGCATCGCCTTCGTCCAGGCAGAGCTGCTGCCTCGGCTGACCGTCACGCAGTGGCTCGGGTCGGTGGCGCTGCACCCGGTTTGCTCGGTGGTCAGACTGAACCTCACGCCAACGTTTGAGGCCATCGCCCGCGCCTGCAGCCACGAGGTTCTCGTGCCACTGCACGCCGGCTGCTGTGGGTTCGCCGGCGACCAGGGGTTCGTGTTTCCCGAGTTGACGGCGTCCGCCACGCGGCGCGAGGCCGCCGAGGTTGAGCCAGGCCGACACAACGGCCACTTCTCCAGCAGCCGCACGTGCGAGATTGCCATGACCCGCGCCACTGGCTGCCTGTACCGCTCGTACATCTACCTCGTCGAGCACGCGACCCGGTGAGTCATCATGTTCGAGTGCGGGGGCGAGCTTGACCCGCGCTGGTGGCGAGGAGTAGAATGACACCGCCATGACATGGAGAAATGCCGCCACAAACGACTACTACCGCATCCTTGGGGTTTCGCCTGAGGTGACTCCAGAGGAGATCAAGCGGGCCTACCGCCGCCTCGCCCTCGAGAACCACCCCGACCGGAACCGGGGAGACCGAAAAGCCGAGGAGCGGTTCAAGGAGATCAGTGAGGCCTACGGGGTCCTGATCAATCCGGAGAAGCGCCGCCAGTATGATGGCTTCCGGCGAGCAGGCTTTCCACCGGGGGATACAGGATTCCGCTATCGCCAGGAGGACATCTTCCGGGACGTCTTCACCGACCCGTTCGCCAGCGCCATCTTCGACGAGCTCCGACGAGAATTCCAGCGTATGGGTTTCCGGTTCGATGATCGGTTCTTCCACCAGACCCTCTTCGGCGGGCGCGGGTTCCTCTTCGGCGGGGTCTTCGTCATGAGGCCAGGCGCGGCCGTCTTCTCGAGAACGTTCCGCCGTGAGCCTGTCGAACGGCAAGCGCCTGATCGACCTGCCTTGACTGGCGGTCTCCTCAAGGAGGCGGGGCGGAGGCTCAAAGGGTTCCTGACCGGCCTCTTCCGAGGTGACTGGATCAAGACCCACGGCCGCGATCTTTTCACGGAACTCTCGGTGACGGGTGATGAGGCCCGCCAAGGGATCAAGAAACCGATTACCGTTCTGAGAAACGGAAAACGGGAAGAGTTGCTGGTCACTGTCCCGCCGGGAGTTCGGACCGGCACCCGCCTCCGTCTCAGGGAAAAGGGAGACTCCGGAGCCCAGGGGGCCCCGGGAGATCTCTATCTCACCATCCGGGTCGAAGACGCCCCTTAAGACGCTCGCCGTGCCCCGCTGCCCAAGACAGGAATAGGGGCCTGGAGAATGTTCTTGACATCCCCCGCCCTCTCCAGCTAGCACCCTTTTGATTCGCCAACTTGGGAGTCTCCTCGCAGCATGAAAATCGGCTTCGCTCTAGATCAGTATCGACTGGGCCTTGGAAGCCAAGGCAACGGTTTATGGGACGGACAGTAACTACCCTCGGAGCCGATTGCGGGCCAACAGAAGGGCCCGAAAGGAGAAAACATGAGATGCAAGGTTTTGCTGGCTTCTCTTGCTGCGGTGGCGTTGATCGTGGGGGCCATCGTCTGGCTGAGCCCGTCCCAGGCCCAGGGGCCCATCGTCCTCAAGATGCAGAGCACCTGGCCCAGCCAGGACATCTTCCATCAGACCTTCGTGGACTGGGCGAATAAGACTGAGGAGATGTCCGGCGGACGCCTCAAGATCGAGGTCCTCCCGTCCGGTGCTGTGGTTCCCGCATTTCAGCTCCTCGATGCCGTCCACCAGGGGACCCTCGACGGGGGCCATGGCCTCTCCACCTACTGGTACGGCAAGCATGTTGCGGCGAGCCTCTTCGGCACTGGCCCCTCCTTCGGACTCGACGCCGATGGCTTCCTGGGATGGGTCTACCAGGGGGGCGGGCAGCAGCTACACCAGGAGTTCCTCCGGGATGTACTGAAGGTTGACGTGGTCTCCTTCTTGTACGGCCCCATGCCCACCCAGCCATTCGGTTGGTTTAAGAAGCCGGTCACAAAACCCGACGATCTCAAGGGGATTAAGTTCCGCACCGTGGGGCTGTCGGCCGAGCTCTACAAGAAGATGGGTGCCTCGGTCGTGATCCTGCCGGGCACCGAGATCATCCTGGCCCTCGACCGTGGCGTCATTGATGCGGCCGAGTTCTACAATCCGTCCTCGGACAGACTCCTCGGTTTTCCAGATGTCCGCAAGATCCTGATGGCCCAGAGCTATCACCAGCCGGTGGAGTTCTTCGAGCTGATGTTCAACAAGAAGAAGTGGGATTCGCTGCCGAAAGACCTTCAGGCCATCATCAAGTACGCGGCGATGGCGGAATCGGCAGACTTCACCTGGAAGATGATGGACCGGAACTCAAAGGATCTGGAGGAGATGAAGACGAAGCACGGTGTCAAGGTCGTCAGGACGCCGAAGTCAGTGCTCCAGGCGCAGCTCAAGGCGTGGGACGAGATCATCGCCGAGAACTTGACGGACCCATTCTCCGTCAAGGTGCTCGAGTCCCAAAAAGCCTGGGCAGCCCGCGTCGGGGCCCTCAGACTGGACATTATGGTCGAGAACGAGACTGCGTATAACCACTTCTTCAAGAAGCCGGCCGCGGCGCCAGCGGCCAAACCTGCCGCCCCCGCGGCGAAGCCTGCCGAGAAGAAGTAGTAGCGGGGTCCTGTGGGCATTTTCGCATCGCGGAATCAAGAAAAAACGCTTGACAATCCGATCGGGATGGTAGCATGATCGCGGTCATCCAAACGGCATTTTACTTTTACTTCTTCGACTCTTCTGCTAGGCCTGGAACCGCGAGGAGGAGGTAGGGGGGTCGGGCCGAAATGACTCGCCGTAAGACCGCGCGCGGGACGAGGCTGTTCCGTCCCCGGGTCTTCGGCTTCACCCGAAAGGAGGAGGCATGAGCGATCCAAAGGTAGACCGGCAGGAAAAGCCCCAGGGCATCTCACGGCGCCACCTACTAAAGGCCGCCGCAGTGGCTGCAGGGGGCGCGGCAACGCTCGGCTTCCCTATGGTCGCCAAGGCGCAGGGGCCGATCACGATGCGCTGGCAGAGCACCTGGCCGTCCAAGGACATCTTCCACGAGTACGCGCTCGACTTCGCCAAGAAGGTGAATGACATGACCGGCGGCGACCTGAAGATTGACGTGCTGCCCGCCGGCGCGGTGGTGCCGGCCTTCGGCCTGCTGGATGCGGTGTCGAAGGGCACGCTCGATGGTGGCCACGGCGTGTTCGTGTACCACTACGGCAAGCAACCCGCAGTGTCCATGTGGGGGTCGAGCCCCGCCTTCGGCATGGACGCCAACATGCTGCTCGCGTGGCACAAGTACGGCGGTGGCAAGGAGCTGCTCGAGAAGGCCTACAAGGTGATCAACGCCAACGTCGTGTCCTTCCCCTACGGACCGATGCCGACCCAACCGCTCGGCTGGTTCAAGAAGCCGATCACCAAGCCGGACGACTTCAAGGGCCTCAAGTTCCGGACTGTGGGCATCTCGATTGACCTGTTCACGGGCATGGGGGCGGCGGTGAACGCGCTTCCCGGCGGCGAGATTGTGGCGGCCATGGACCGCGGCCTGCTCGATGCCGCCGAGTTCAACAATGCGACCTCCGACCGGATCCTCGGCTTCCCCGACGTGTCCAAGGTGTGGATGCTGCAAAGCTACCACCAGAATGCCGAGTCGTTCGAGATCACGTTCAACAAGACGAAATACGACGCGCTGTCGGCGAAGATGAAGGTGATCATCGAGAACGCGGTGGAAGCCGCCTCGGCCGACATGTCGTGGAAGGCAATTGACCGCTACTCGAAGGACTTCATCGAGCTGCAGACCAAGGACAAGGTGAAGTTCTACAAGACCCCGGACTCGGTCCTGCGGAAGCAGCTCGAGGTCTTCGACCAGGTGGCGAAGAAGAAATCGGAAGAGAACCCGGTGTTCAAGGAGATCGCCGAGTCGCAGCGAAAGTTCGCCGAGCGAGCAGTGAAGTGGGACCTCGACACCAACGTCAGGCGGGAGATGGCCTACAACCACTACTTCGGCAAGCCGGCTGCCAAGAAGAGTTAGTCTCCGTGATGCGTCCCAGCCATCCCGCCAGCCATCCGGCGCGCGCCGGATGGCTGGCCGCTTTCCTGTCCCGATGAGCGCCAAGCGTCTGCTCCGGGCCATCGACCGCCTCAGCTACTGGTCCGGCAAGGTCTTCGCATGGCTGATCGTCGCGCTGACGCTCGTGATCTGCGTTGAGGTCTTCAAGCGCTACATCCTGAACGCGCCGACGGCCTGGATCTTCGACCTCAACAACATGCTGTACGGCACCCTGTTCATGATGACCGGGGCCTACGCGCTGGCGCAAGGCGCGCACGTGCGGGCCGACTTCGTGTACGGCCGGCTCTCGCCGCGCACCCAGGCGGCGCTCGACCTGGCGCTCTACTTCCTGTTTTTCGTCCCGGGCATCCTTGCCCTGATCTACGCGGGGTATGGCTACGCCGCCGACTCGTGGCGCATCGGGGAGCACTCGAGCGTGACCGCCGAGGGTCCGCCCATCTACCACTTCAAGTCGGTGATCCCGGTCGCGGGCGCCCTGGTGATGCTCCAGGGGCTGGCCGAGATCGTGCGCTGCGTCGTCTGCCTGCGCACCGGCGCCTGGCCCGAGCGGCCCCGGGACGTCGAGGAGATGGACGTCGTCGAGGGGCAGCTCGCCCGCAGCGAGTTCGTGGACGAGGAGTCGCGGCGCGCCGCGGTCGAGTCGGCGCACGCGATCGAGGAAGCCGCGCGCCACCGCGGCGAGGTCGAGCGAAAACTGGGGGCGCCGTGAGCGACCCCGCGCTCGGCCTGACGATGCTCGGGCTCATCGTGGTCGCGATCATGATGGGCTTCCCGACCGCGTTCACGCTGATGGGGCTGGGGATGGGCTTCGGCTACCTCGCGTTCTGGACCCCCGGGCAGCACTGGTACGACAACCAGATCTTCGACCTGATGGTGCAGCGGACCTACGGGATCATGACCAACGATGTCCTGCTGTCGGTTCCGCTGTTCGTGTTCATGGGCTACATCTTCGAGCGCGCGGCGCTGATTGACAGGATGTTCTTCAGCGTCCAGCTCGCGTTCCGGCGGCTGCCCGCCTCGCTCGCCGTGACCACGCTCCTGGTATCCGCCTTCTGGGGCATCGCCTCCGGCATCGTCGGCGCGGTCGTGATCCTCATGGGCGTGCTCGCGATGCGGCCCATGCTGAGGGCCGGATACGACGTGCGGCTCGCGTCGGGCGCGATCACGGCTGGCGGGACGCTCGGCATCCTGATCCCGCCGTCGGTCATGCTGATCGTCTATGCTGCGGTGGCCGGGCAGTCCATCGTGAAGCTCTACGCGGCGGCGATGCTGCCGGGCTTCTTCCTCACATTCCTCTACCTCCTCTACATCCTCGGCTGGGCGATCCTGAACCCGAAGATCGCGCCCAAGCTGCCGCCGGACAAGTACCGGATCGCGGTGCCGGAGTGGCTCCAGCGGCTCGAGCGCGGGCCGTCCCGGCGGGTGATCGGCGGCCTCATCGCCGCCGCGCTCCGACCGAGCGGGCTTCGGGGTGCGAACGCGCCGGACGGCCGACAGACGGGCTATCGCCTGATCCTCAAGAACCTCCTGGCGGCCGCGGTGCCACTGGCGCTGGTCGTCGCCACCTTCGGCACGACCTGGTGGTACATCGTCATCTACAATGCGCCGACGACGACCGCGGCCGTCGCGCCAAGGGCTGCGGCCGCGGCGGCGCCGCAGACCGCAGCGCCCGTCGCTGCTGAGTCGGACAGACCGCAGGAACTCGGGGCGGCGGAGTCCGAGGTGCAGAGCGTCGAGACCCCGCGGAGCGCGGATGCGCCGCCCGAGCAGATGGGTTCGCCGCTGGCCGAGCCGACGGGCGAATCGGCGACGGGAAAGATCCCCGAACACTTCTACGCCTGGTTCTGGGGTCTCGCGGCCCTTTCGGCGCTCCTGGTCGCCATCTACTACTGGCGCATGGACGGCGAGCAGCTCGAGATCCTGAAGGAGCTGGTCGTCTCCGTCGTGCCGCTCGGGGTGCTCACGGTGGTGGTGCTCGCGGTGATCCTGTTCGGCATCACGACCCCGACCGAGTCGGCGGCGATCGGGGCGCTCGGCGCTCTGTATCTGGCGGTCATGGCCAAGTACCCGCGTCAGGTCTGGTGGTGGAGCCTGGTCGGGGCGATCATCGGCATCGTGCTCGGGTGGTGGATGCGCGAGCCCTTCGCGTCGCTACTCGTATCGGCCTCTCTCGGGGGCATGTTCTTGGGCACCGTCGTGCCGGGGATCTGGAATCTGCGGACCTCGCCGGCGCTCCTGAAGAACCTGAAGGAATCGGTCTTCCTCACCGCGAAGACGACCGCGATGGTCTGCTGGCTCTTCATCGGGTCGGCGCTCTTCTCCGGGGTGTTCGCGCTACACGGCGGCCAGTCGTTGATCGAGCGATGGGTGCGGGGTATGGACCTGTCGCCGGTGGGATTCCTGATCGTGGCGCAGGCGATCATCTTCTTCCTCGGCTGGCCGCTCGAGTGGACCGAGATCATCGTGATCTTCGTCCCGATCTTCATTCCGCTGCTGAGCCACTTCCAGGTCGACCCTATCCTCTTCGGCACCATGGTGGCGGTCAACCTCCAGGCGGCGTTCCTGTCGCCGCCGGTGGCGATGGCGGCGTTTTACCTCAAAGGCGTGGCGCCCCCCCACGTGACGCTCACCCAGATTTTTGCCGGGATGATGCCCTACATGCTGATCGTCATCCTGTGCCTGGTGTTCATGTACATCTGGCCGGGCATGACGCTCTGGCTGCCGGAGTTTCTGTACGGGAACTGAGGGCCCGCTTCCGCCTACCTTTGCAGGCCCCACAGCGACGTCTGCACGATGGATCTGACAAATCTTCACTCACTCTCAGCCTCGGACGCGGTGCGCTTGATCCGTGACGGCGTCATCCGCTCGGAGCAACTCGTCGAGGCGTGCCTGGCGCGCGCGCGCGCGACGGATGGGCAGGTCCAGGCGTGGGCGTTCCGTGACGAGCAGTACGCCCTGGCGCAGGCGCGCGCCGCGGACGACCTCAAGCGGCAGGGGCTGCCCATCGGGCCGCTCCACGGCGTCCCGGTCGGGGTCAAGGACATCTTCGACACCGCCGACATGCCGACCGAGTACGGTTCTGTGCTCTACGCCGGTCGCACGCCCTCCCGCGATGCCGCCGCGGTCGCGATGCTGCGAGCCGCGGGCGCCGTCATCATCGGAAAGACAGTGACGACCGAGTTCGCCACCCAGGCGCCGGGCAAGACGCGCAACCCGCACGACCCCGAGCGCACTCCGGGCGGGTCCTCCAGCGGATCGGCGGCGGCGGTTGCCGCCGGGATGGTGCCGCTCGCGCTCGGCAGCCAGACGAACGGCTCGGTCATCCGCCCGGCGGCGTTCTGCGGCGTTCTCGGCTTCAAGCCGACGCACGGGCTGATCCCGCGCCACGGCATGTTCATGCTCTCCCGCACGCTCGACCAGGTCGGGGTGTTCGCGCGCACGGTCCATGATCTCGCGCTCCTCGCCGGGCAGCTCGTCGGGTACGACGAGCGAGATCCCGACACGCGGCCGCGTGCGCGCATCCCCTTTGCAGAGGTGGCAGCCGAAGAGCCGCCGCTGCCGCCGATGTTCGCGTTCGTGAAGACACCGCACTGGGAGTGCGCGGACGAGGAGACGAAGGAGGCGTTCGGAGAGCTCATCGAGCACCTGGGCGACCGCGTCGAGGAGGTCGAGTTGTTCCCGTCGGCGGCCGAGGCATGGCAGTGGCACGAGACGATCATGGAGGCCGAGATGGCGGCGAATCTCGAGCGGGAGTGGAAAGAGGGCCGCGACCGCTTGTCGGATTCGCTGCGGGCGCAGCTCGAGCGCGGCCGGGAGGTGCGCGCGGTTGACTATCAGCGCGCCGTCGCCCGAATCCGGCCGATCCATGAGAGCTTCGTGGAGCTGTTCGAGCAGCGCTACGACGCGATCCTGACGCCGGCGGCTCCGGGCACCGCGCCGAAAGATCTTGCCTCGACCGGGGACCCCTCGTTCTGCACGCTGTGGACGCTGTGCGGAATGCCCGCGGTGAGCCTGCCACTCCTGCAGGGCACGAACGGCCTGCCGCTCGGTGTGCAGCTCGTCGGCCCGCGCGACGGGGATGCGCGCCTTCTGCGCACGGCCCGCTGGCTGGCCGCGGCCGTCGCGGCCGGCTGAGCGGGCATCCAGCCGGGTCTCACCCGCCGATTCCTCACCTCCCGATTCGCAGAGACCACCCTGCTCGCAGGCACGCATCGCGTGCCCTCTCCACGCGCACGACTTGCCTCAGCCGATCAGCTGTAACCGCAGGTCACGCCCCAAGGCCCGCTTGTACTCCTCGACAAAGCCGCGGGCCCGGTCCGCCTCCCACTCCCGGTAAAACTCAAGCACATCGCCATTCTCGCTCTTGAACTCGCCGATCACCTCATAGCCCAGGGTGAGAAAAGAGACCTTGCGCGGTCGCGCCACGACGTCAGGGCTTGCCGCCTTGACGTAGCGACCCGAGGGGTGATTCCGCGTGATAAAACAGGTGAACCCTTCCCCGAAGTGCTTCTTGACCAGGGCCTCGATCTGTCCTGCATCGACGTTACTGTGCTTCAAAGGCATTTGCGCCTCCGATTTCAACTCACGATCGCGCCGAGGGCCGCCTCCAGGGCGGAATACCGAAAGCCATAGCCCGCGCCCTGGATTCGCTTGGGAAGGACCCGCTGGCTGGCGAGCAGGACATCGGCGAACTCGCCGAGGAGGATCTTGAGGCCAAAAGCCGGAGCGGGGAGCAAGGCGGGGCGATGCAGCAGCCGCGCCAGCGTCTGGGTAAACTCCCGATTGCGGACCGGCGCCGGGGCGGTGGCGTTCACCGGCCCACGGAGAGCGGCCTGCTCAATGGCATGGAGGATGATTCCGACGACGTCATCGACATGCACCCACGGCATCCACTGCTTCCCGTCCCCCAACGGTCCCCCGAGGCCCAGTTTGAAGGGAAGGAGCATCTGCTTGAGCGCCCCGCCTCCCCGACCCAGCACGACTCCGGTGCGAAGCATCACCACCCGAACTCCGTGTTCCTCCGCCCGCCGGGCCTCGGCCTCCCACGCCTGGCAGACCTCAGCCAGAAAGTCACTGCCCGGACCGGCCTCTTCGGTCAGCTCCTCGTCCCCCCGATTCCCGTAGTAGCCGACGGCCGAGCCGCACACCAGCACGCCGGGTTTCGACTTGGCCTCGCCGATGGCCGCGACCAAGTGCCGCGTGCCGATGACCCGGCTGTCCCGGATCGCCCGCTTTTTCTCTTTATTCCACCGCCCGGCTACGCTTTCGCCCGCCAGGTGCACGACCGCACCCGCCCCCTGGACCGCGACCACGGGGGCTGGTTCTAGTCTCGGCCTCCACCGCCACGCCTCTTTCACTCCCGGCACGAGCGTCTTGGCCCGATCCGGACGGCGGCTGAGCGCCGTAAAGGACTGTCCCCGCTCCTTCAGGGCTGTGCAGAGCGCCTTGCCGATAAACCCGGTGGCGCCCGTCACCAACACGGGCGCTGCCACGATCGCCATCCTCGGTCCCTCCCCTCGGGCCGCAGGCGCCCCTCCTCCACCCTCAGGAAATGCCCGACCCACTCTAGGCAAATCGCCTGGTCGTGTCAAGGTGATGCCGTCACAAAGAAAGGGCCAGTGCCGAAGCGCTGGCCCTTCAAGATCCCTCCCCTGTGAAGGCTACTGGGGGACGTTGACGATGATGGACTTGGCCTCGGTGTACTCCTCGATGCCTTCCTTGCCGCCTTCGCGGCCGAGGCCCGACTCTTTGAAACCGCCAAAGGGGGTCTCATGGCCGTATCCGGCCGCATCGTTCACCCCGACCAGCCCATACTCCAGAGCCTCGGCAATGCGGAAGACGCGGCCCAGATCCTTGGTGAACACATAGCTTGCCAGCCCATAGTTGGTGTTGTTCGCCCGTTCGATGACTTCCCCTTCGGTTCGAAAGGTCAGGATGGGCGCGACCGGCCCAAAGATCTCCTCGCGCGTCACCCCCATCTCTTCAGTCACGTTCGTGAGGACCGTGGGGGCGTAGAAGTAACCTTTCGTAAAAGCCGCTTCCTTGAGCCGTCCACCACCCGTCGCCACCTTGGCCCCTTTCTTCACCGCGTCCCGCACCAGGCGATCGACCTTTTCCAGCGTGTCTTTATTGATCAGCGGCCCGATGACCACCCCAGGCTCGAATCCATGGCCGACCTTGATCCCCTTCACCTTCTCCACGTAGGCCTTGGTGAACCGGTCGGCGATGCTCTCCTGGACGTAGATCCGGTTGGCGCAGATGCAGGACTGACCCGCCACCCGGAGATACTTCATCCCGACCGCCCCATCCACGGCGGCGTCAAAGTCGGCGTCTTCGAAGACGATGAAGGGCGCATTGCCCCCCAGTTCAAAGGAGACACGTTTCAACTGATCCGCCGCGCCGCGCATGAGGAGCTTGCCCACCTCGGTCGAGCCGGTGAACGCGATCTTGCGGACCAGGGGATTCGTCAGGAATTCTTTGCCGATCGGCTCGGGATTGAGGGCGGTCACGACATTCAGCACCCCGGGTGGCAGCCCGACGTCGTGGAGGATCTTGGTGATCCCCAAGGCGGTCAAGGGGGTCTGCTCGGCAGGTTTCAGGACCACGGTGCAGCCGGCGGCCAGCGCGGGGGCGATCTTGCGCGTGATCATGGTGGCGGGAAAGTTCCAGGGAGTGATAGCGGCGACCACGCCCACCGGCTGCCGGATCATCCAGAATCGTCTCGACCCCGCCGGGGAGGGGATCACCTCACCGTAGACCCGCCGGGCCTCGCCGGCGAACCAGTCGAAGTACCCGGCGCCAAACCCCACCTCCTTTTTCGCCTCCTCAAAGGGTTTCCCGTTCTCCAACGTGATCAACTTGGCCAGCTCGTCCCGCCGCTCGGTCATCAGCTTAAAGGCCTTTTCCAGAGAGCGAGACCGCTCGACAGGCGAGACGCGGGACCAGGATTTGAAGGCCTCGTGGGCGGCTTTGATGGCCAGACGGGCGTCCTCTGCGCCTCCATCAGGAACCTCTGCCACCGTCTCGCCCGTGGCAGGGTTGATCACCTTGAAGTTCTTACCACTCTT
Organism: Methylomirabilales bacterium (SeqCode); assembly: GCA_050732295.1. GTDB lineage: Bacteria > Methylomirabilota > Methylomirabilia > Methylomirabilales > CSP1-5 > CSP1-5. The sequence goes on along the minus strand of JBOHQS010000009.1, from coordinate 14,942 downwards.
GGCCTCAACCCACTTCCCGTTGATATACATCTGCCGGACAACTTCACCTGCCTGTGCCATGGCTCTTGTCCTCCATCAGTGCATCGGGACCTCAACCGATTCCTGAACCCAGGGGCAACATTCCTCCATGCACTCCCTCCTCATGAATTATACTAGTGCCCTCCCTCGATCCCGACAAGTCTCCCCTCCGCCCAGCGGAGTGCCTCTTGCCCCTTCCCCTATCCCAGGCTGTCGGCCAAAAGCTCGGCGATATGCCTCACCTGAATAGGGCTCCGCCGTTTCAGGAGCCCACCCCGGATCTGGAGGAGACAGCCGGGGCTGTCCAAAGCCACGACGTGGGCCCCTGTCCGCTCGATGGCCGCCAGCTTGCGCTTGAGCACCTCGCCGGCCACATCGGGATAGTCCATCGAAAAGTGACCTCCAAAGCCGCAGCACTCGCCGATCTCGTCGAGCTCCCTCAGTTCATACCGTGTGAGCATCCGAAGGAGGCGCCGCTGGGGCTGTTCGAGTCGCAGGCCCCGGAGGGCACTACACGAATCGTGGTAGGCCAGCGGGACCTTGTACGGAGTGGGCTCTCCGAACGTCCCCTCCCCAAGACCCAAGACTCCGACCAGATACTCCGAGAAGTCGAGCGTCCGGGCCGCGAGGGCCTGTCCCCGCCCTTCCCAACGTGGATCCCCCGTGACGAGTTTTGGGATGTACTGCTTCAGGGTGATCCCGCAGGGGGGCGTGGCAGTCACGACGTGCTCACCCGGACTCGGCTCGAGGGCGGCGATCAGGGCTTTCGCCATCCGCGCCGCCGTCTCTTTGTGACCCTCATAATAGGCCGGCAGGCCGCAGCAGCTCTGGGCCTTGGGGAAGTGCACCGTGACCCCGTAGTGATTCAGGACCTTGATGACCGCCTCGCCGATCTCGGGGTAGAACTGATCGATAAGGCAGCTCGCAAAGAGGGTCACGGTCCGTCTCGAGTCCCGGCGAGCCGGGAGGACTTCGGCCACCCGGCTCCGCAGGGGGCGGGCGGCGACTGCGGGCATCGCCCGGATTTTGGTGAGGCGTTTCAGCGGCCCCGGCAGCTCGCGGAGAACTGTCCGCCCCCGGGTGAGGGGAAGCTGCATCACCGCCGCTAGCCGGAGGGCCAGATGGAAGAGGCTGGGGCTGGGGAGAATCGTATCGAGAAAGAGGCGCCGGATCCCCTTGGCCTTCTTTTTCTGCTCCTCTTGCTCCACGATCCGGCCCCGCATGGCAACGATCATCCGTGGGAGATCGATCTCAGCCGGGCAGGCATCGACACAGGCCCGACAGAGGAGACACGCCTCCTGGGGAACGGCCGCCGCCTCCCAGCCGTGATGGAAGGGCGTGATCACGGTCCCGATTACCCCGGTGTAGATATGGCCGAACACATGCCCGCCGACGACCCGGTACGTCGGACAGACGTTGGCACAGGAGGCACAGCGGATACAGTACAGGGCCTCCCTGAACTCTGCATCATCCCGCATCGCCCACCGGCCGTTATCGAGCAAAACGATGTGCATCTCGCCGGTGACGGGACCTCGGAACTCGCGAGGCCTGGTGACTGCAGCCGCCCCGGTCTTCCCCGTGATGAAGGTCGTGTAGACCGTGAGATGCTGGGCGGTGGCTGTCTTGGCGAGCAGCTTGAGGTGCGCGGCGGCGTCCTCGATGGTCGGCACGATCTTGTCGTACCCCAACAGGGCGACATGAATGGGAGGGAGGCTGGTGACCAGGCGGCCATTGCCCTCGTTCGTCACGATGATGACGCTCCCGGTCTCGGCCACGGCGATGTTGGCCCCTGAGATCCCCATACCGGCACTCAGGAACTTCTCCCGAAGCTCTTCCCGGGCCAGACGGACCATGAGGCTGACGTCGGGGGGGATTTGTCGCCCCAGGGCCTTCGAAAAGACGCCGGCCACCTCCTCCTTGCTCATGTGGATACAGGGCATGACGCTGTGGGAGGGATGCGCCCCTGCCTGCTGAATGATCCATTCCCCCAGGTCCGCCTCGACCGGAGTGATTCCCAGCCGCTCCAGGTGATGGTTGAGTCCGATCTCTTCGGAGACCATCGACTTGGACTTGACGACCAGCTCCACCCCCTTTGCCCTGGCGAGGTCGCCGATATACCGGTTGGCCTCTTCGGCGTTCTTGGCTTCATACACGATGGCTCCAACCCGCCGGGCCGCCTCCACGAATTGCCGGGCCAGTTCCGGGAGCCGCTCGATGGCGTCCTCCTTCATTCGCCGAAGCCGGGCCCGCTCCCCCTCGTAGTCGAGGACGGCGAGGGCATTCCGTCGTGCGGTCCGGTAGGCGGTGCCGAACCGGCCCAGGTTGTCCCGAATCCGGGGATTCGCTAGCGCCGCGGCCGCGCGACGTCGAAACTCCTCTTGGCGTGTCATGACCCGATTCCCTTCCCCGTCGGGGGCAGCACAAAGATATGGAGCTGCCGGGGTCCGTGGACGCCGATGGTGAGCACCCGCTCGATATCTGCGGTGCGACTCGGCCCCGTCACCCACGAGCAATAGGACGGCCGGCCCTGAAGGCTGGATTGCAGGATCAGGTAGCGGGTCAAGAGCAGACCCTCTTCCAGGGAGTCCACCACCGTATCCAGATAAAGGAGGGCCACGTGGATCTCCGGAAGCATGCTGAGCAGATGTGTGTCCACCTCATCCAGATGGACGAGGATCGAGCCGGTCTCGGCGACACCTGCCGTCGCCCGAGTCACCCCGATCCCAGCATGAACGATCCCGTCGGGACTCGGCCCAGCCGCTAGACTGATGCCGGCCTCGATGAGGGCAGCCTGCAGATTCAGTTCTCGGGCAAGGTCACGATCGGTGGCCTGACAGAGGCTAATTCCCTGGGCCTTGGCCAGCGCGGCGATGGAGAATCCCACCGCCTGAGGATCGACCGCCTCGCGAACTACGCCCCCGGCGCGCTCCGCCTCGGCCACAAAGCGAGAGAGGATGGAATACTGACGGCGGCGGCTGGCTGCCCACGTTTGGGACACGCGTTCTTCCACTTGGCGCAGCAGAGGCATAAATGGACCCTCCTGGGGGGAGCGTCGAGACAGGATGCCGCGGAGGTCGGACCTTCTACCTAGCACTGGCAGGATTGAAATGTCAAGAGCGGAAAGGGCGGAGAGCGACCCTGGGGGCTCGGGGGGGACGTATCAAGTCAGGCTTCTGTTTCGAGCAGGTGCATGCTACACTCCGGCCAGCGACATGTTTTCTTCCCGGGAGGGAGCGATCCTATGGGCGACAAGGAGATCCGAGGTGCGGTCAGGGTGGAGGAGGACCGCCCCCAATTCTTGATTCGCCTGTTCCTCACGGCGGTCACCGGGTTTAATCTCGTGCTGGCCTCCGCACAGCTCCTCCGGGGAAACTGGGGATGGGGGATCACGCTGCTCGTGGTGGGGGTGCTAGTCCCCGGGATGATCCCCTTTCTGCGACTCATTCAAGGCTATAAAGAGGGAAGGATCCCGCTGTCATGGCGAGAGCCGCTCGCCTTTGGCATCGGCGCCGTTGACGCCGTGGCCATCATCAACCGGTGGAGGGACGGCCTCGAGGTCACCTCGTGGGTCTCCGTCTTTCTCATCTCCAGCCTTCTGGCCTTTCTGTTGCTTGCCGAGAGTTGACGGAGAAGCGCTGGGCCGACGTCAATCCCGGGGGGGCTCCGGCAGCAGACGCGCCGCGAGAAAGCCGAACAGGGGCATCCCGGCGGTCACCCCCAGCGCGGTGAAGAGCCCCCACCGGTCGGCGACCCACCCCAGACCCGCCACCCCGATTCCCCCCGTGCCGATGGCAAAGCCCACGATGAGCCCGGCAGCCATCCCCAGGTTCCTGGGCAGGTACGCCTGTGCCAGGACCACCGAGACCGTGAAGGTCGAAACCAGCATGAAGCCCGCGCCGGCCAGGAGGACCAGGGCGAGAAGCCCCCTGGTGAGGAGGAAACCAGCAATCAGCGGGGTCGCGGACAGAAAGGCGTAGAGGATGACCTGACGGGGTCCCCAGCGATCCGCCAACCGGCCCCCCACCAGCGTCCCCACCGCTCCCGCGCCCAGAAAGATGAACAGGATCGGACCGACCATCCGCCGGTCGCCGTCGAGAACATCGAGGTAAAAGAACGGCACGAAGGTGGTCAACCCGAGCTGTGTCCACGACCGCAGCGTGACAATCAGGATCAACAGGGCCATCGCGGTGATCATGGGCCGGGAGCCGGAGGCCTCCCCGAGAGCGCGCCGGGCGTGGCCGGGGGCAGCGAGGCGCGGGAGCGCCCTCGTCAGTACCGCGGTCACCAGCAGGCTCGGCGCGAGCAGCCCGAGGCTCCCCGGCAAGCCGAAACTCGTCACCAGGGGCGTCACGAGCACGGGACCGAGGGCGATCCCGACATTCCCTCCGACGGAGAAGAACGAGAGCCCGGTAGCTTTACCCGCCCCCGCCACGTGACTGGCGGTCCGGTACCCCTCGGGATGGTATGCCGCGATCCCCAACCCGGAGAGCGTCACGAAAGCCAGAAGCACCGCATAGCTGGGTGCGACCCCGGTCAGGGCCACCCCGAGCCCTGAGACGAACACCGAAAGCGGAAGGAGCCACCGCCAGGTAACCCGATCCGCCAAGTAGCCGAATAGGGGCTGGATCACGGAGGAGGTCACGCTGGCCACCAACATGATGGCGGCCGCCCCCGTGTAGGAGAGCGAGAAGCTCTCGCGGAGAAAGGGGAGGAGCGCGGGCAGGGCCCCCTGGCTGATGTCGACGACCATGTGCCCCGTGGACAAGAGCGCCAGGAGCCCGGTGGCCGGCCGGATGGGAGCAGAGCTCTGGAGGCCGGTTTCACCAGGATCGACCGCGCCCGCACACGGCGGAGGCTGCGGTGCTATTGTCTCTTCGCCCGAACGATGCGAATCCTCCATCTGGACCTGCTCCTCCACCGGGAGGACCGATCAGAGAGGCTACCACAGGAGTGAAGGATATAACACAAGAGAGTGCAGGTGCGAAGGGGTCTCCCGAAAGCTGATCCCGGTCTGATAGGCCGTAGGCCAACGCCCCGGGGAAGGCGCGTGCCGTCGGTGGGATGGGGGTAGGACTAAATGATCCGCTGGCGGCGGACCCGCTTATCCACGATGTCCGCGATCCACTTCCACAGGCGCTTCTCCTCCTCGACCGCCGGCCGGTTCTCAAGCTGGTCTTGCCAGCCCTGCATGATCTCCGATTCCACCGGCCAGATCCGAACTCGCTGCCGGGGGATCTTCCGGTCCCACTCCGCGGCAACTTTGGGAGATGGGTAGAGGATGCGGATCGTCACGTTCCGAGCCAGGTACTCCAGGGAGGAGACGTCGATCTTCTCGTAGGCCTGTTGCACCGACTTTCGCCCCTGGTCCGCAGCCACCTCTGGGACACCATCGCTCACGATGACGATAAGGATGGGGGCCAGGACGAGGTTCTGCTTTTGCACGGTCTCGGAGACCCGCTTGAAGAAGGCGTTGAAGTCTGTCAGATAGTTTCCCTTGACGGTGAAGAGCTCGGTGAGCTTGGCTTCCATCTCGGAGGCGTTCATCCGCTCGAACATCTGGATCGGGTAGAACGCCTTGGGCTCGTTCGGCGTGTCGCCCCCGATGGAGCCCACGAAGAGGGCCCGCGGTTTTTCGAGGCCACCCATCCCGTGGAGATGGCCGTAGAGGTAGTAGGAGAGGAACCGGACGGAATCCCGGAACTGCGGCGTCCCTGAGAAGGATCCGCTGACGTCCACCCCTACGAAGAGAGAAAGGCGCGGGGTCTCTGCCTGAGTCGGGCCGCAGGCCGGCGCCATAAGTACCAGGGCAACAAGGAGCAAGCGAGCGTGCCGCATCATGGTCGCCTCCTGTCCCATTATCGCCCCTTGGCGCCGCTGGAGGCATGCCCCCCGGCCCGCGCGAGCTTGAGCAATTCGCCTGTTTCCATCAAGGCATCCAGCGACTTGAGCGGCAGCTGGAAGAGGTGCCGCCCGGCGATGAGGAGCATGAAGAAGTTGATCGTGCCGGCGACTATCTGAAGTGGCGGCAGGATATAGGCCTCGAGCAGATGCGTCCCGGTCGTGTGGAACCAGCCGATATCCGCCTTCACCTGGCTGATCATCTCTTTCGTCCAAGACGAGACGGCCTCCTGGGAAGGCCGCGCCCCGCCGGAGGGCTCTTTGACGCCCGTCGCAGAGATAATGGCCAGGAGGGTCGGTGTCCCGTATCGCGCGAAGAGGAACCAGGTCATCCCCCGGACTCCAATCCAGGCCACCGTCGAGATGAGGAGGACGCCCGCGACACCCAAATGGAAGCGCCCGCCGCTCTGCTGGGCCAGCACCGGGGTGATGGCGTCCACCAGCTCGCGGTAGAGGAAGACGACCTCGACAAACATGACGAACAATTCCACCAGGACCATTTGAACGATGTCCTTCCAGCGGCGTTGCTGGATGGCCTCGACCATAACGTACAGACAGGCGAAGCTCCCAGCAATGAGGAGGGAGAGGACAACGAAGAGGACCGGCTGCAGGAAGGGGTGAGGGCCGCCCCCCATGAGGTCGCTCGCGATCTCTGAGACCACCGGGTACAGGGTGTAGCTGAAGATCCCTGCCTCCAGGAGAGACCAGAGGAGGGTGAGAGTGACGGCGATCCAGGGCACGCCAGGCCGCAGGGTGCTCTGCGTGGCCCGTTTGATGAGGGCGAAGGGGAGCGTGACCAGTTCAACGAAGGCGAGGTAGAGGCCAGCGGCCAGAATGCGGATGAGACCCCACGCCCATCCCACCGACAGGAAAAGTGCCCGAAAGAGGCCGGCCCAGAAGAGCGCGATGGCCCGACCGCTATCCCACCAGATCGTGACCATGGCGACGATGAACTCGTGGCGCCCTCCGCGGAACGGCAGGGTATAGACCGCAAGCATGGTGCACCACATGCCGACAATGAGGTGGAAGGCCGGCAGCAGGAACAGCGTGAGCTTCACGGTCCCTCCCAGGGGAGAGGAGAAGTCCCACACAAACCCCTGGATGGCCCCCTGGACGCTCGGGATCCAGGCGATTGGGAGGGTAAGGATCTGAAAGAGCAGCCTCCATTCGGGAGGGAGTGCAGATTCAATATTCTTCATGTACCTTCCTCCGAGGGTCGGCGGTCCCCGACCATCTTACTCGTTTCGGATCGACAGCCGGCACATCCCATACGGCTCATCCGGCGTCCCCCCACCCTAAAGCAAAATCTGGGCCAAAAACCCGTGGAATGTCGGTGACAAGAAGCGAGGCTCCCAACCAGGCCTTCGGTATCGAGCGACGAATGCAAGTGCGCGGCACTGTGGGCTGAGAACGTGACACTCAGGAGGTGGGTCGGACGTTCGGAGGTCGAGGGTCCGGCAGATTCCCCCTTGGGGGGGGAACCAGAAGGGAGGGAAGGGTTCGCGAGTGTGACAAAATGCCTGGTGGCGGTGGGAGGACTTGAACCTCCGACAAAGGGCTTATGAGACCCCTGCTCTGCCCCTGAGCTACACCGCCTTCAACACAGTTTACCGTTGACCGACGACCGTTGACAAGTGGATTAGCGGCGCGCCCTGTGGGCCAGCGAGAAGCCAGACCCTGCATGTGCTTAGTGGCCGGCGGGATAATTCCATTCGGGCAACAGGACGATACAGTTGGGATTGAAGCCCTGATTCTTCAATGTGTCCACGCTCGCCACCACTTCCCCGTTGACCAGATCGATCACCGTGATGGAACCGTCACTCATGCCCGGGAGGTTCAGAAGACTGTTCTGCACGAAGGCGTACCGCTCGTCCAGGGGGAAGGCCACGTGGTGAGCGCCAGCCGCAGCCCGGATCGTCTTGACGAGCCTCGGATGCCTCGGGTCCTGGCTGATATCAAAGATGTGGAAATGGCCGGGCTTGGCCGTGGTCACGTAGAAGCGGTCCCCCTTCTTGTTGAAGTACATCTCGAGCGGAACCCCGCTGCCGATCGGCGTGAACTCGAAGGCCTGGCTGAACTCGAAGGCCTTCTTGGCCGGAGCCCACACCGCCGCCCAGAGCGTCCCGCCCAACATGTTGGTGATGTAGGCCACTGGCGGGTTCGAGCCAGGCACAAACAGGATCTCCACCGGAGCTTCGCCGAACGGCGAGGGCTTGTTCGAGACCTTGTGGCTTGAGAGTACCTTGCCGGTACTGGCCTCGATGACCGTCACCGTCTCGCCCGGATCACCGAGGTCGGGGGGGTGCACGGTGCTGGTCACGAGAATGCGATCGATACCGTCGTGGATGGCGATCCCGTGCGGGTGGGTACCGGGGAGGGGAATCGCCTTGATGGGACGGTCAGCGGTGGCGTCGCCGACGATGACGTTCTGGGACCCCATGCAGGTGAGGTACCAGGTCTTTGTGTCACCGGAGAAGACCACGTCCTCCCCCACCTTGCATTCGGGGACGGCAATCTTTTTCATCCGATACGGAAACTTCTTCATGTCCATGACGTACAGGACGCTCTGCCCCAGCGCCGTCACGTAGGCTTTGCTCGCATCCTGGTTGTAGAAGATGTGATGGGCGACTAAGTCGGGTGGCAATGGGATGTCCATCACGATCTGGCCGAACTGCTCGGATTTCGGATCCACATCGATGATGGCGATCCCTTCTCGTCGGACCGTCTGTTCACGCTTGCTCTCGTAATTCAGCATGGCTAGGATCTCGGTGTGGAGCACCGAGGGAAGCACACTTGCCACCACGAGGCTCCCGATCAGCAAGAGTGTCTGCCGTCTCATGGATGACCCCCCTCCTTCTGTGAGGTATTATTATTTGGACTGACCCCAGAGTTCTTTGAGCCGCTGGTCCCGGCCGCAGCCGTAGCGGTAGAACTTATACCGATAGGGATTCTTCTGGTAATAATCCTGGTGGTACTCCTCGGCAGCGTAAAACTCCGAGGCGGGCGTAATCTCGGTGACGATGGGCTGGCGAAATCGCTTCGATTCTTCGAGCGCCTGCTTGGACTGCTCGGCCAGGCGCTTCTGTTCTTCGTCATGGTAAAAGATTCCCGAGCGATACTGGCCGCCCTTGTCGCAGAATTGCGCGTCCCTGGTCAGGGGATCGATATTGCGCCAGAAGACCTCCAGCAATTTCGCGTAGCTCACCTTCTTCGGATTGTAGACGATCTGCACGGCCTCGGTATGCCCGGTGCCACCCGCCGACACCTCTTTGTACGTCGGATTTTTCTTTTGCCCTCCGGTGTAGCCAGAGGTGGTCGCGATAACCCCCTCCAGCTCATCGAACGGGGGCTCCATGCACCAGAAGCAGCCACCGGCAAACGTCGCGATGGCGCGTTCCTCGTTACCCGCCGATTGCTCCGCGGCATCGGCAGTAATGACCAGGCTCATGACAAGGAACCCGCCTGTGAGGAGGAAACTCAACAATGTGTGCGTTTTCATCGGCACCGTCTCCTTGAGGCCCACCGCTGTGACGGTGTACCCTCCTCTTGTTAGATGTCCTAAGATACCCGAAGGGTTCGGGGGGCGCCAGTCCTGATAGCCGATCTTGCCCACGGTATCGAGAGGCGCCGCAAGCACCTCAGAGAAGGGCAAGGGCCGCGGCAGACCGCCAGACCATGGTAAACTAGTGCCGTTCCAACTCATCGCTCCGAAGCTGGGCAAGGCCCGTTCCGATCAGGGAATGGGCTCTTGGCATCACACACCTCTGTATTCGGTGAGCACGTCGAACCATGACCACCCCAACACTTGACGAGCTTCTGGAGCTGGCCCTCGCCGCCGCCCGCGAGGCAGGCGAGATCGCCCTGCACTATTTCACCCGTGATGTCCAGGTGGAGGTGAAGTCCGACCAGACTCCCGTGACCGTCGCGGACCGCGAGGGCGAGAGACTGCTCAGGGCCCGGATCGAGAAGCGCTTCCCCGACCACGGCATCGTAGGCGAAGAGTTCGGCGTTGTCCGTGCACACGCCCCCTACCGTTGGATCCTCGACCCGATCGATGGGACCCAGTCGTTCATTCGCGGCGTGCCCCTCTGGGGCGTGATGATCGGCGTGGAACAGGACGGTGAGTCTGTCCTGGGGGTAGTCCACTTCCCCGCCCTCAGAGAGACGGTCTGGGCGCGGGCGGGCGGTGGGGCGTGGTGGAACGGCAAGCGCGCCAGCGTCTCTCGGGTGGCGCGCCTGGAGGACGCGACCCTCCTCACCACCGACCTCCGCCTTTTCGAGGATCAAAGGCTGCGAGCAGCCTTCGATCAACTGCGGGCGCGGGTGAAGTTCGACCGGACCTGGGGCGATTGCTACGGCCACACCCTTGTGGCGACCGGGCGCGCGGACATCATGCTCGATCCCATTATGAGCGAGTGGGATGCCTGCGCGCTGCTTCCGATCCTCGAAGAAGCCGGCGGCCGCTTCTCGGACTGGCGGGGCATCCGCACCATCCGGGGCGGCAACGCAATCTCGACCAACGGACTGCTGTTCGAGCCGGTGATCAGCGTGATTCGCGCGGAGGATCAACATATCAAAGTCTGAACCCGAGCCGCGACCACAAGCCGCTGGCCTGGAAGCAAGTCGGAAGACGTCAGGGGATCGGATGATAAAGAGATTCCTGATGAGACTGATCGCTACGAACAAGGAGTTCATTCTTTCCCAGGTCCTCGCCGTCAAGGATCTGATGCGGCTCTTGATGAAGAACCGGAACACGGGCGAGAAATGGACGAGGGAGGAGATTCACGAGATTCGGGCCCATCTCAGGCACATCGCCATGCTGGTCCCGGCCCTGATCATCTTCCTGCTCCCAGGCGGCTCGCTGCTCTTGCCCCTTCTCGCCGAGGTACTCGACCGACGAAAAAAGATCCGACGGCCCCCTGCTGTTCCCAACCAGAGCTCCCCGGACACCTGAGCCTACCCACCGCTTCCCTGTTGCCCTAGCGGCTGGCTTGCCGAAAGACAAAAGGGGGTGACCGAAGTCACCCCCTGGATGAGTGCATGTTCTTCTTGGTTGCGGGGGGTGGATTTGAACCACCGACCTTTGGGTTATGAGCCCAACGAGCTACCGAGCTGCTCCACCCCGCATCGTGGAGTATACGGGATGGAGCGTTGAGTGTCAAGCGGCGTCTCGGCAACGGCGAGCATGCCGCAGGCGGCCGAGATATCCTGCCCCCGACTCTCACGAATCGTGGCGATGGTACCTGCCCGCTGGAGGATCTTCTGCAAGGCCTCAATGCGCTGCCGCGAGGGACGACGGAACGGGATCTCGGGCGCCTCATTCAACGGAATGAGATTAATCTTGCACCGAATGCCTCTGAGGAGCTCGACCAGGCGCTCTGCATCCTCGCTGGTGTCGTTCACGTCCGCCATGAGGACGTATTCAAAGGTCATGCGGCGCCGGGGTGGCAGGGGAAATTCCCGGCAGGCCTGGAGAAGCTCACGCAGAGGATACCGGCGGTTGATAGGCATGAGGCGATTGCGCACCTCATCCGTGGTCGCCACGAGAGAGACCGCCAGGTTCACTCCGAGGCCGGCTCGGGCCAGGCGACGAATCCCTGGAATCACACCGACGGTCGAGACGGTGATCCGCCGGGGAGCAAAGGCAAGCCCCGCTTTGGCGATGAGGATCCGCACGGCCTTTTCGGTCGCGGCATAATTCGCCAGGGGCTCCCCCATCCCCATAAACACGATGTGGGTGATGCGCTCGCCGGGGGCAAGGACGCTCTGGAGCGCCACCACCTGGCCGGCGATCTCCGCCGGCAGAAGGTTTCGATGGAGATTCATGGTGGCGGTGAGGCAAAAGCCACACCCCATGGCGCACCCCGCCTGGCTGGAGATACAGGCGGTCAGACGCGAGGCCTCCGGAATCAGGACCGCTTCGATGCGCTCACCATCCGAAAGCCCGAGCAGAAGCTTGCGGGTGCCGTCCCGCGAGGACTGAACCGAGACAGCGGCAACGCGGCTGACGCACGCCTGTGCCTCCAGAAGCTCGCGGCACCTGGCCGGCAGGTCTGTCATTTCTCCAAACCGGTCAACCTGTCGCTTCCACAGCCAGCGAAATATCTGCCCACCCCGATAGGGAGGCTCGCCACGACCTGCGATCCACTCCTCAAGCTCCGGCAGCGTGAAGTCGCGCAGATCTGGAACCTGAACCACTGGCATCCTCACGGAGACTGCTGTCATCGCTTCAGGTCGTCCAGAGCCTTGCGGGCATACTCCGCCGAGGGCCCGCTCGACTCCAGCTCGAGCACCCTCTCAAACGCCCTGCGGGCCTCGCGACGTCTGCCGGCTTCAGCGTACGCAATCCCCAGGTTTCGGTGATAGACCGGTACCTTGGGGCCCAAGCGGGTCGCCTCGCTAAACGCCGAAATGGCGAGGTCCGTCCTGCCCTGCTGCAGGTACAGGAATCCCAAGTTGTTGTGGGCGTCCGCGTAGTCGCGTTCAACGTCCAGGGCAAGCCTATAATGCTCAATCGCCTGATCGATCTTTCCCTGGCGCTCATAGATTTTGGCCAGATTGAAATAGGCAAAATGGGGCGTGGGATACAGGGGATCGTTGAGCACCTCCGTGAGGAGGATTCGTGCCTTTTCCAGATCGCCTTTCAACATGTAGGCACTGGCCAGATTGTTCTTGGCCGCCGTATATTTTTTGTCAAGCTTGATCGCTTCCTCGAACTGCTTGATCGCCTCGTCGAGGTTTCGGTTGAACATGAACGCCATGCCCAGGTCAGACCGATAGATGGGATCGGTAGGACGGAGTTCCACCGCCCTGGAAAACTCCGGGATGGCCAGACGATAATTCCCGGCGTCAAAGTACGCCCTTCCCAGCTCATAGTGGGTGGCCGCCGATGCCGGCGGTTGCTGAGGCTCAGGTGTCGTGGCACAGGCCACGAGGAGCAGGGCCATTGGAGCCGTCCGCAGGAAGACCCGAACCATCCTCATCCTTTCCTCCTCAGATGCTCTGCCTGTTCGTCACCGTGTTCCCTTACTGGTACTTGCGAACAGCCTGCTGGTGTTCCTCCAGGGTTCGCGAGAAGTGATGGGTCCCATCATTCTTGGAGACGAAGTAGAGATAGCTCACCCGGGCCGGGTACAGTGCCGCCTTCAGGGCTGCTTCTCCGGGGCTGGCGATGGGCCCTGGGGGGAGGCCGTTCTGCACGTACGTGTTATAGGGGTGGTTTGCCTGCAGGTCGCGGCGGGTAATCCGGCCCCCGTTGCGCTTGCCATAGAGGACGGTGGGATCGGCCTGCAGTCGCATCCCCCGCTGCAGGCGGTTGTAAAAGACCCCGGCGATGATGGGCTTTTCCTGATCCACCACCGCTTCCTTCTCAATGATGGAGGCGAGCGTCACGATCTTGTACCGATTCATTCCAAGCGTGCGGGCTCGGAGCTCGTCCTCGCCGCTGAACGTCCGGAAGAACCGCTGGACTAACTTGTCAATGATCTCCTCCTCCGTCAGGCCCTTAATCAAATGGTAGGTGTCAGGGAAGAGGAACCCTTCCAACGTGTCTGCCTCAGGCACGTAATGACGGGCCATCGGACGATCCATGACCAGCCTCAGGAACCGTTCCCGATCCACAAGCCCCTCCTCGTCGAGGAGCGCTGCAATCTGCCAGGCGGTGGACCCTTCCAGAATGATGACCTTGTGAACCAGGACTTTCCCCTCCTCGAGAATCCGAATGATGTCCACGAGTCCCATCGAGGGAGCGAACTGATACTCCCCGGCCTTCAATCGATCGTAGGAACCCCGGAGCACGCTCGCGAGGACGAAGAGGAGGCGGTCTTGGATGATCCCTTGCTCCTTCAGCAGGTCGGCGATGGTGGTGACCCCGGTGTTGGGCTTGATGTAGATCACCCGAGGCCCTGCATCACGAAAGCGAGGGCTCATCGTGGGATGAAGCGCCAGGTACAGCCGCACGCCAAAGGCGGTCATGAGCACCAGGCACAGGCCCACGCTCCACACAGCAAATCGGCGACCCCGGACCGCCACCCTATCCATCCCTCTGCCGGCGATCGAGATACGCCTGCAGGATCAACAGGGCTGCCACGCTGTCCCTCATCTCTTGGCGCCGCTTTCGCCGGACCCCCGCCTCGATCAGCGTCCGCTCTGCGGCGACCGTGCTGTACCGTTCATCCCAGAGGACCACCGGAAGCCCCAGCGTATGCTCCAACTCTTCGGCAAATTTCTGCGCCCCGGCGGCCTGCGCCCCGACCTCACCCCCCAGGTGCCTGGGATGGCCGACGACGACCTGGTGAACTCCCCATTTTTCAACGAGGTCCCCGAGATGGGCGAAATCTGACCGCCGGCCCATGCGGCGCCAAGTCGGCAGAGGCTGGGCGGTGATCATGAGATCGTCACTCACCGCCAGGCCCATGCGAACCTCGCCAAGATCAATGGCCAGAATCCTCGCCACGCGCCGCAACCCCCAGGAGAACCTCCCCGCGTCAGGCGGCCTTGCCCGAATAATCAAGTTATTATACAAGAAGATGGAGCGCGATGCTACCTCAACGCACCACCCCCTCCGATGACAGACCACGGCGGGAGGCTTCTATGCGGCGCCGACTCCTGCGCATCTATCGCCGGCTCTGCAGACGACTCGGCCCCCAGGGCTGGTGGCCTGGGCGAAGCCGATTCGAGGTCATCGTCGGGGCCATCCTCACCCAGAATACCAATTGGGGCAATGTCGAGAAGGCGATCCGACAGCTCCGCGGGGCCCGGGCGCTCACCCCCTCGGCCATGTCAGCCCTCTCAAGACATCGCTTGGCCACGCTGATCCGCCCCGCAGGGACCTTCACCGTGAAGGCCCGACGACTCCAGAACTTCCTCGCCTTTCTCCGCAAGCAATACGGGGGGAGCCTGCACCGTATGTTCCGCGATGAACCGGCGCGGCTCCGTAACGCCCTGCTCGAGGTCTCTGGGATCGGCCCGGAAACGGCGGACTCCGTCCTGCTGTATGCAGGCAACATGCCGATCTTTGTTGTCGA
>JBOHQS010000008.1:0-32500 GCA_050732295.1 Methylomirabilales bacterium (SeqCode) | reverse complement strand
GCAGGGAGCGCAGCGCGTTGTCGGTGCACCGCGCTCAATGCTCTTCCCGTGGGGATGTAGCTCAGCTGGGAGAGCACCTGCTTTGCAAGCAGGGGGTCGGCGGTTCGAATCCGCTCATCTCCACCAGGCCCGTGGGGCGAAGAAAGTGTACAGTCCCCCTCCCAGTAATGGGGGAGGGAAGCGGCGAACAGCCGCAGTTCTTTGACAACTGAATAGAGAAGGCGATAGTGAAGAACCGGCAGAAACCGGTCACCCATGACCGTCGGAGTCTTTGTACCGGCGGGATGGGTCAAGCTACTAAGGGTAGGCGGTGGATGCCTTGGCACCAGCAGGCGATGAAGGGCGTGGTAAGCTGCGATAAGCCTCGGGGAGCCGCACGCAGGCGTTGATCCGGGGATTCCCGAATGGGGCAACCCGATGCCGTTTATGCGGCATCATCCCGGCCTGAATCGATAGGGTCGGGAGGCGAACCGGGGGAACTGAAACATCTCAGTATCCCGAGGAAAAGAAGTCAACCGAGATTCCCCCAGTAGCGGCGAGCGAAAAGGGAATAGCCCAAACCGTTCCGATGCTAAAGGCCGTATCCGTTGTCGGAGCGGGGTCGTGGGGTCTTGCCGGGGTCCGGTACGGCGGATCCAGGGAGTGAGCAACCTTTCTCCTAACTGAACAGCCTGGAAAGGCTGGCCGCAGAGGGTGATAGCCCCGTAGGCGAAAGGAGGAAGGCTCCCCGGGCGGGATTCCCAAGTACCACGGGACCCGAGAAATCCTGTGGGAATTCGGGGGGACCACCCTCCAAGGCTAAATACTCGCTGGTGACCGATAGTGAACCAGTACCGCGAGGGAAAGGTGAAAAGAACCCCTGTGAGGGGAGTGAAATAGAACCTGAAACCGCCTACCTACAAGCAGTCGGAGGGCTATGCTCCGGTGGCAACACCGGAGAACGCCTGACGGCGTGCCTTTTGCATAATGAGCCGGCGAGTTACTCTGTGCGGCGAGGTTAAGCCGTAAGGTGGAGCCGTAGCGAAAGCGAGTCCGAATAGGGCGTACAGTCGTACGGAGTAGACCCGAATCCAGGTGAGCTACCCTTGGCCAGGCTGAAACGTGGGTAAAACCACATGGAGGGCCGAACCGGTGTTGGTTGAAAACAGCTCGGATGAGCTGAGGGTAGGAGTGAAAGGCCTATCAAACCTGGTGATAGCTGGTTCTCCCCGAAATAGCTTTAGGGCTAGCCTCGCACGGTCAGTGATGGTGGTAGAGCACTGGATGGATTAGGGCCCTTACCCGGGTGCCAACCCCAACCAAACTCCGAATGCCATCAACTGTAGTGCGGGAGTCAGACTACGAGCGATAAGGTCCGTGGTCGAGAGGGAAACAGCCCAGACCGCCAGCTAAGGCCCCGAAATAGAGGCTAAGTGGGAAAGGATGTGTGGTCGCGCAGACAGCCAGGAGGTTGGCTTAGAGGCAGCCATCCTTTAAAGAGTGCGTAACAGCTCACTGGTCGAGTGGCCGCGCGCCGAAAATGTAACGGGGCTCAAGCCTCTTGCCGAAGCTGCGGATTCGTCCCGATTCGTCGGGATGAGTGGTAGGGGAGCGTTCCGCACCGAGCGAAGGTGGACCGTAAGGACCGCTGGACGGTGCGGAAGTGATCATGCCGGCCCGAGTAGCGATAAGGCAGGTGAGAATCCTGCCCGCCGAAAGCCTAAGGTTTCCTGAGGAAGGGTCGTCCGCTCAGGGTTAGTCGGGTCCTAAGCCGAGGCCGAAAGGCGTAGGTGATGGACAACGGGTTAATATTCCCGTACCACCTGGCGGCGCTTAAGTCCCGATGGGGGGACGCAGGAGGGTAAGCCAGCCCGCGATCGGAAGTGCGGGTCCAAGCCAGTAGGAGGGCTCCGTAGGCAAATCCGCGGGGCCGCTACCTCCGAGAGGTGATGGGTACCTCCTCCGCGAGGAGGGGGGAACTGGTCTAACCATGCTGCCAAGAAAAACCCCTAGGGAGTCGTCGTCCGGTGCCCGTACCGCAAACCGACACAGGTAGGCAGGGAGAATATCCCAAGGCGCGCGAGCGAACACTCGCTAAGGAACTCGGCAAAATGGCCCCGTAACTTCGGGAGAAGGGGTGCCATGCTCCGGTGAGCGGACTTGCTTTGCGAGCCGGAGAAGGCCGCAGTGAAAAGGGCCAAGCGACTGTTTACTAAAAACACAGGTCTCTGCGAAGTCGCAAGACGACGTATAGGGACTGACGCCTGCCCGGTGCCGGAAGGTTAACAGGAAGGGTCATCTCGAGCAATCGGGAGAAGCTCTGAATGGAAGCCCCGGTAAACGGCGGCCGTAACTATAACGGTCCTAAGGTAGCGAAATTCCTTGTCGGGTAAGTTCCGACCTGCACGAATGGCGTAACGACTTGGCCGCTGTCTCAGCGAGTGGCTCGGTGAAACTGTAGTACCGGTGAAGATGCCGGTTACCCGCGGCTAGACGGAAAGACCCCGTGGACCTTCACTGTAGCCTGGCATTGAATTTTGGTGTGGTATGTGTAGGATAGGTGGGAGGCTTTGAAGCGGGGGCGCTAGCTTCCGTGGAGCCAACCTTGAAATACCACCCTTACGATACTCGGATTCTAACCAAGGCCCGTGATCCGGGTCAGGGACCATGCCAGGTGGGCAGTTTGACTGGGGCGGTCGCCTCCCAAAAGGTAACGGAGGCGCCCAAAGGTCCCCTCAGCACGGTCGGTAATCGTGCGGCGAGTGTAAAGGCACAAGGGGGCTTGACTGCGAGACCTACAAGTCAAGCAGGTGCGAAAGCAGGGCTTAGTGATCCGGTGGTTCCGTGTGGAAGGGCCATCGCTCAACGGATAAAAGGTACCCCGGGGATAACAGGCTTATCTCCCCCAAGAGTCCACATCGACGGGGAGGTTTGGCACCTCGATGTCGGCTCATCGCATCCTGGGGCTGAAGCAGGTCCCAAGGGTTGGGCTGTTCGCCCATTAAAGCGGTACGTGAGCTGGGTTTAGAACGTCGTGAGACAGTTCGGTCCCTATCTGCCGTGGGCGCAGGAGACTTGCGAGGAGCTGTCCCTAGTACGAGAGGACCGGGACGGACGAACCTCTAGTGTACCAGTTGTCCCGCCAGGGGCATCGCTGGGTAGCTATGTTCGGATGGGATAACTGCTGAAAGCATCTAAGCGGGAAGCCCACCTCAAGATGAGGTCTCCCGTGGCGCAAGCCACCTAAAGGCCCCTCGAAGATCACGAGGTTGATAGGCCGGGGGTGTAAGCCCAGGAATGGGTTGAGCTTACCGGTACTAATCGGCCGTGCGGCTTGACCATATATCCCGTTTTTGCCGGGTTCTTCGTCGCCTTCTCTATTCGTTGGGTTTACAGCTCCCGGTGACCATGGCGGAGGGGTCACACCCGTTCCCATTCCGAACACGGAAGTTAAGCCCTCCAGCGCCGATGGTACTGCCCTGGTAACGGGGTGGGAGAGTAGGTCGTTGCCGGGATTAAATCACAACGCCCGGGTGCATCTCACCCGGGCGTTCGTGTATTCGGAGTTCCGGGCGAAAAGCACTCTGAGCCCGGTTCTGACCCCCAGTTAGGAGAAAACTAAGTGTTCGCGTATCTGAAAGAGAATCCTTGGCTCCTTGTTTTCGTTCTAACGCTAGCCGCCGTTGCCTACTTAGCATGGCAGAACAGGGCTGCCGAGAAGGTACGTTCATCAATTGTTACAGGTGTCGCCGTCGGTCTTACTGGAGCGCTTATCACGATTCCGGCAGGGTCATCAGATATTTGGCTCCGACTGTCAATAGTTGCATCGGCTGCACTTGCAAGTATACTTCTCATCGCTCTAAAGGAAGAAAGCAAGAAGGTAGAGTTTCCTACAATCTTTGTCTACGAAAGCACCACGAAAAGGCCACTCGAGTCGCTAAACGACATTTACTCTTATAGATTTTGTGGGCGAACGATTTCATGTCCGCCCGAGTTTATAGTCTCGAGGATGGGAGATACAGCTAGAAACGACGGTACAAACGGAGACCTATACTTCGATGTCATGCTGCGAATGTTTGTCGATCTCTTGTTCGGGCTGTATCGAAATGCCTGGGATCTGAAAGTTACGCACCGTTCCAAGTATTCGCATAAAACTAGCTCATGGGAGCCACATCAAGGAGCTCCAAAACCTGAGTTCATTACCCGTGAAGTCTTCAAGAGGATATTTTCGGAGAGCCATGCCCTCAAAGTTGAAAACTTCGCAGCGATAGGGGATAAGTTAGCAGTTCCTTCGGGCACAAGGTTGCACGGGAGGACGGAGTCTATTGGCGGCAGTCCTTACAAGAGAACTCTGTCTCTCAAAAATCCTTACGTGGAAGTTGAAGTGGAAATGATTTTTTCGAGTTTCAGCAGGATGGGAATTGGGGATCTTGGACTTCTGTTAGGGGTAAGCCGGGAAGAGGGTGAGAAGTTCAGTACGTACTCGTGCGAGATTAGGCTCTTAGCGAAATTCAATCGACTACGAAGCGGTCATCCTGAGATGAACAGATATCGTCGTTGGGTTGACGGTATGTTCGAAGAGATTCAGGAGCATTTCGACTCAAGGAGGCATTGGGAACGCGGGAGAGACTGGTTCATAATGAAAAAGTTGGGCGCGATTAAGGAGGGTCCCTGATCGGCAGGGCCCTGCGCCGATGGTACTGCCCTGGTAACGGGGTGGGAGAGTAGGTCGTTGCCGGGAGTAAGATAGAGCCCCGAGCTTGTCCCGGGGCTTCTTATTGTAAGGATTCGCCACCCGCTTGTTTTGTCGGGACGAAATCTGGTAAGATTTATCATACTTTTGGTCGTACTTCGGGAGGGGGAGATGGCGCACAAAGTGAAAGTGACACTGAGCCTGGAGAAATTGGCGGAGGGATATCGAGCAATGGCTGAGGAGGATCGGGAGACCGCTGAACGACATATGGCCGCCTCTAGAGAAATTCTCAAAATGACTTCACAAGCGTCTCGGCAACCTCAGCGCCCCGACTATGCACCGGGTTAACGAGGCGATCAGGGTCAGCCTGGATGTGTGAAACGGGGCGGGGTAGCAGGCCATAGGCCCAGGGCATAGAACGCTGAGGTGGCAGCGATGAAAAGGATAAAGAAGGACCGCGAGGGAAAAACCTGAACGGCAGCGCAGAGGCCGGCTTCTGATCGAGGCAAAGAAGCTGAATCCCAAAGAAGAGCGCGGGTTGGCAGAGGAAGGGATGACCGGCGAGGAAGCCTCGTGGCCCGCATACTAGCCGTGGACCCTGTCCAGCGCCGCCTCACTCCCACCGATTTTCTCTTGTATTAGCCCTTATCACATTCCGAGCACGGAAGTTAAGCCCTCCAGTGCCCGACCCACCTCTGGTGGGTGCTCAGTATGATGTCCAATCGTGGTGAAAAAACTCCCCAGTGGGAGGTATCCGCGCTGCACATGTTGCCGCACCGCTTATATTATGTTCTGCTTGACAGCGTTCCTAGCACGGTGCTATATGTTCGCCATCCGTAAAAAGAGTTAAAGCCTCCCTCACCTAGCCGGTTTTCTGGAGGGAAGGGTTGGAAAGGCAGCCAGGGCTTGCGATCAAGCTTTGGGCTGCCTTTTGTTTTTAAGTGCTAATCAAGACATTAACTCGCATGGTGTCTCAATCGCGCCCGGATGTCCGGATCGGGCCCCTGGCCCGAGACGGCGGTTGACCTTCGGTGGATGCCCGCGGGGTTTGCCGGGGTGGTCCGCGGACCGACCCCGGTGCCCGGTATGAATTGACGGTGCTGCGGCCGCGGCCGGCGCACCAAGGGAGGGAATTCATGACACTCAGGCAACTCGTCCTGCTCGCGATTCTCGCGCTCGGTGCAGGTCTGCTTGTGGTGGTTCCAATGTCGCCCGTGCGGGCTGCGGAACCTGTCAGTATCGTCAACTTCGACTCCAAGACACGGGTCGTGACGGTCCGGGCTCCCGCGAGCGGGAAGACGTATCAGTGCATAGTCCCGGCTGACCAAGACGGCAGCCTTCTGAAGCCGGGCGTGAAGGTGGATCTGGATGTCCAGGCCCTCGCCAAGCCGTCGAGCGTGGGGTCGGCAGCCTCGAGCTGCGGAGGCTGGGGCGGCCCGCGCGACGCCCCTACAAAGGCACCGCCGCCACCGCCGAAGAAGTCGCCGTAGGCAGTACCGCCGACGGCACTGGCGGGTTCTGTGTTGGGCACGCTCACGGAGGGCAGAGGCGGCAGCTTTCCTAATGGCGGAGTCGCCCGCCGACGTCTATTGCGGGTATCCGCCAGGTCAAGAGGTCTGTGCCGGGGGTGTTGGTGACTAGCAGGAGTTGACACCGGAAAAGGGAAGTCGGGTGGTTTGATGGCTAAAGGAGAAAGGGAACCGCAATGAGCGGGAGTGGCACGTCTGAGCCTGCCGCAGGGCGCGGAGGGTGGTTCGCGAAGCTGCGAGAACCGGCCATCACGCTTCTGGCCGCACTTCTGTATCTGCTTCTCGTGGACGCGGCCGTCGCGGCGTTCTTCAGCGCGTCACCCGTGCGCTGGTGGGTCGTGGGCGGTCTGGCCGCCTACCTTGGAACCAGTGCCCTCCTGTGGCGCCGAGCGGGCTCGGCCATCATCGCGACGGCCTCGTGCTTCGTGCTGCTTGGCCTGGTGGCGCTCCTAGCCTGGCTGCCGCAGGGCCTGACGACGGGCGTCAGCGTGGCGCGCCAGCCCACCTCGACGGTGCTGAGTGTTGCAACGGCCCTCATCATCCTGTTCGCAGGCATCGGCCTGGGGCGGTTGAAATTCGTCTCCATCCCGGGTTGCCTGGCGATCGGGCTTCTGGTTGCCTATGGGGTAGCCGCGTTTGGGGTGGGGATCATAACGGAGACCCCGTATCCGGACCTCTTTCGGGGCCACAGCCTGTGGGACCGCCTACCCATTTGGCTTCAGGGGGCCTTCGTGGGCACGCTGGTTCTTCCTCTGGCCCTTGGGGTGCAACTCGTTTACGGTCTGCTGCGGGTGCGGGGCTCTGCGCTGCGTCCCTGGGGGGTGCAGGTGCTGGCATTGAGCATGGGCCTGGTGATAGCCGGTGCGGGGTTCGGGGAGCGACTGGGCATAGCGCCTGCTCCGAAGCCGCCCGAGGTCACCACGTTGCTCTCGCCCCAAGAACTGGCGGCGTTGCCGCGGGACATGAATCTCGTTGTGCTGGACGTGGGGGGTCAGATTGAGCGTTTCACATCCCAATATGAGGACGACAGGTGGTCCGCGAAGCGACTCATCGATGATACCCCTGGCACCGGCTGGGGTTCGGCGAAATCGCCGACCTACCCGCAGGAAATCGTCTTCTCATTCCTTGCCCGCCAACCGGCGCGGATTTCCTCTGTCATTGTCAGCCCTCAGGCTCCTGGGGGCACATCGCGATGGGCAAAGGACGTGGAGGTTTGGACGTCGCTGGACAGCCCGAGCGCGGGGTTCAAGCGGGTTGGGAGCGTGAGCCTTCGGGCGGAACCGGTCGAGCAGACGATCGCATTTGCCCCTGTTGAGGCTCGGTACGTGAAGCTACGCATCCTCTCGAATCACGGCGATCCCTCACATGTTGTGCTCGGCAAGGTGAAGATCATCGAAGGGCACCGGCCTGGTTATATCCCCTTGCTGGCGCGGGTACTCAGCCCTCCCGTGGCACCGTCGCAGCCTGGGGTGGTCAGTCGGTATTTTGCCGACCACAGTTTTCATACCCTCAAGAAATCTGTGGTGACTCAAACCCTTGCGCTCGACTCGAGCGCCCCTCCCGTGGTGCCTCTCGATGGGAAGCGGTTCTGGGTGGAGTGGGAGGGCCTCCTGAGCGTTCCCATGAGCGGGCGCTATGATTTCCGGCTCGAGGGAGACGACAATGGGTTTCTGTACCTTGATGGCCAACGAGTGATCCGCGAGAGACAGCGACCTGGAGATCAAACACCGCGGGAGGGAGGGCTCTTCCTCGCGGCCGGAACGCACGCGATCCGACTGGCTGCGATCCAAGAGCGGATCGAGAGTCGATTCGCCCTTCGGTGGAAGAAAGCCGGGGATCAGGACTATTCCCCCATTGATCCCAAATTTCTGAGTGCGACCGAAGCGCAACGCCAATGGAGGCGGGGCCCGCGGCAGGCCGCACAGGTAGGAATCGAATGGTTACAGTCTGATTCCCTTGCGTGGCAAAAATACCATCGATGCTTTGGCTGCCATGTCCAGGCCCAGGCGATCATGGGAATGTCGGTGGCCAAGGAAAATAATTACATTGTGAGTGAGGAGTACCTTAAGGAGTTAGTGGAGTTTACTCAGAGGAAACAGAATGCGGATGGGACACATAGCGGCTACCCTATCACGGCCACCCAATTCGCCGCGATGGGGCTGAGCTTCTTTGGTACGCTCACCAACGCCAAACAAAATGACACGCTGCTGAAGTCGGTCAACTGGCTTCTCAATCAACAAAAACCTGACGGTGAGATACCAATTGACCAAAATAGACCACCGATCGCTCAGGGGTCGATCATGACCACCGCCAACAGTGTGATGGCCCTTCTGCAAGCCTTCAAAGAAACGGGTGACGCCCGATATAAGGAGGCCTCCGATCGTGCTCTCGGCTGGATCAGCACGAGTAAAGTGTTCACGACTCAGGATAAGATCTTTAAGGTCATAGTGCTTGCTCGCTTTGGGACACCGGAACAGAGACGTATAGCCGATCAGGTGGTTGAGCAACTGAAAGCCGAACAACTTCCAGGCGGCAGTTGGAACGAAGATCCGAACAGGCGCAAGCCGAGTGACTATGCAACAGGCCAGGTGCTTTGTGCTTTCAAGGAAGCAGGGGTAGGAGTTAACACCCTTGAGTTTAGAAGAGGAGTTCGCTTTTTGCTTCACAGTCAGAGGATAACAGGGGACTGGGAACAGAGCGGTGCGGCAACCGAATTTGCACCTACGATGTGGCCCGTGATTTGCCTTGCGGGAGCTTTTGTCAATGTGGATTTTGTTCCTGACGGAACGCTGCAAGTTGTCAGTGATATCAAGCGAACCAGGAAGCCCACCAAGAACCTCGTGATCATCCTTGATTCCTCAGGCTCGATGAACGAACGGCTGGGGCAGACAACCCGCTGGGGCACAGCGCTTGAGGTCTTCAAGGAAGTGGTGGAAAAGCTACCCGATGACTTTAACGTGGGGTTGCGGGTCTATGCCCATCGCCATCCCCCGAAGTCGTCGAAGAGTAGAGTCGATATCACTCGTCTCCCCACCTGCACAGATACCGAGCTCCTGGTTCCTGCGCAGAAACTGGACCGGGGACGCATCTTGTCGGCGATCAGCCGATTGAAGCCAAGAGGGGAGACGCCCCTCGTCTATGCGGTCCTTCAGACGATCGGGGATCTCAGGGGGGTGGGCGGTGGATCGGTGGTCCTCATCACCGACGGCGAGGAAACCTGCGGCGCCAATCCTCGAGCAGCAGCCGAGCAACTGAAGGCAGCAGGGATAGACATCACACTGAACATCGTCGGCTTCACGCTGACGGGCAAGAAGCTGGAGGAGGAGATGACGGCCTTTGCTGAGGCGACGGGTGGGCGCTACTTTAGCGCGCAGAGTGGCGAGGAGCTGACCCGCGCGCTCCTGATTGCCGCGGTGGAGACGTTTCGCTATGCGATCTTCGACGCGGTCGGGAAGCAGGTGGCCAAAGGGGATGCGGGCGCGTCACCAGAGGAACTACCGCCGGGTGACTACAGGGTGGTGGTGCAGGCCGCGGATCAGGAACTGGTGGAGAATGTCAAGGTGACGGCTGACACCGATATGGTGTTGAAGGTCGTGCTTAAGGGGCAGCAATTTGCAATCGAACGGTAGTACCACCACTTCATGTCCGGCGCCAAAACGCGGGAATGCGAGGTGGGTTATGAAAAAGTCGTTGCTGGTGGTTCTGGTGGTAGTTGTGGCCACTTCCGCGGCCTTTGTTGCATATCGGGGCGGCTGGGGTACCAAGTTCTTACCTGTTCGGGCCGCTATCTCTGAAGCAGTTGTCGTTGAAATCAGCAAGCGCGGGCCGGGCATGAAGGGCCCGGGCACCGACTCTTTGAAGCTGCCCGTGCCGCGGACATTCGACCTGACACACGTCGATCCGGTGCACTTTGCCGTTGCCCTGGGCAAAGATCCAACGAAGATCTTTGAGTTTGTGCGGGACCAGATTGCCTATGAGGTTTACACCGGGAGCCTCCGAGGGCCCCGAGGGACGCTCCTGGCGATGGCGGGCAACTCCGTGGACCGTGCGGCGCTGCTAGCGAGCATGCTCCAGCACGCTGGTCATCGGGTTCGCTACGTTCGCGGGACCCTGCCGGAACGAGAGGCGAAGGAACTCGTTACCTCAATGTGGGCAGAGCGTCCCCGGGCGGCAGAGCCTAAGGTTGCGAGTGAGCCGTCACCTGCCCTGAAGGCAGCTTTCGATACCCTGGTTACTGGCGTCAAGCGGGATTACACTCTGATCCGCGAACATCTCAAGAAGGCAAACATAACCCCGTCTGCCGAAGCGGCTCCAAGCCTCGAGTTTCTTGTGAAGGAAGCGCAACCTCACTACTGGGTGCAATGGTGGAAAGACGGCACATGGGTCGATCTCGACCCTTCCTTTGCCGACGCCACTCCAGGGCGGAAATACGCGCCAGTTGCGGAAGCCTTCGATGCGCTACCCGATGCGCTCTTCCACCGCGTGAACATCCGCGTCCGGCTTGAGGAGTACTCAGTTCTGCTCGAGGGAGACGGGCAGGTCAAACCGGCGAGCCGCGACATCCTTACCTACACAGCCAAGGCAGCAGACCTCTCGGGAATTGACCTCGTTCTCTCGCACCAGCCGGAAAATTGGAAAGGCCCAGCAACAAGCCTGCAGGAGGCAATTGCGTCCGCGATCACGAGCACAGGCCGGGTGAGACCGGTATTGCTCCTCGGTGGACAGGACTGGAGGACGGGCGAGCCATTCCGCCAGAAGCCCCCCACGGGCGTGGGGATCGGGGGCATCACCGACCTGCTTGGTGGTGCGGGTACACGGAAACCGGTACCGGTCGCAACCGCGGAGACCATTGAGTTCGACTTCATCTCCCCGGGCGGCCGCAAAGAGACGGTGGTGCGGGAAATCTTCGATGTTGTAGGTAAGGCGCGCCGTGCTGCGCGCCGGAACCTCAACGCCGCAGAAGTCCGCGCCCGGACCACGGCAGAGAGTGCGTTCGATGTCACGCGAGCTGCCTACGACCTCTTTTTCGCGACCGGGC
This sequence comes from Methylomirabilales bacterium (SeqCode), assembly GCA_050732295.1. Classification (GTDB taxonomy): domain Bacteria; phylum Methylomirabilota; class Methylomirabilia; order Methylomirabilales; family CSP1-5; genus CSP1-5. The sequence goes on along the minus strand of JBOHQS010000008.1, from coordinate 21,261 downwards.
GCGTCGATGCTGTACATGTCTTGAACGTGGCCGAAGACTCACCGACGGACTCCCGTACGTTACTGCAAGGTATCAATATCGCGTTCATCGTGACTTCGGATGGTCTCTTGGCTTCGCTCGAACTGCCGGATGGTGAGATTGTACTTTTGTATCCTCATTCACCGCGGTTGGTGATTGCCGAGTTGTCGGTCGTGGCCGAAAAGGAGCGGCTCGCGTTCGATCTGCGCCGAGATGACGTGCGTGCCGTCGCGCTCGGACCTCACCCGAAGGACCTCTTCCTCGCCCGAATCTTTCGGGGCATCGTAAACGGGACGCTCGAGCGAGTCCTACTAGAATCCCTGATCGCGAGCACCAACGAAAGTGGTGTGGGGCCGGTATTTAGCACGAGCTTACTTTTTGAACGGGCGCACGCCGAAGGTGTGCCGACAGCGCTGCTAACGCGCGATCGTGCTCACCTCGGTGCGGTTGCGTCCGAGGACGCACGTACGTGGGTTCAGGAGGACTTAGACGGGGACTACTTGGTCGTGGCGCCTGAACGGGAAATCGCTCTGCGTGGCGAGTTGCGGTTTGCCTGGTGGCGAATCGATCGGCAGTCCGGCCACACCATCGCCGTAACGGATGAAGGTCTGTACACGGCGGAGTTCGCTATTGTTGAGCACAAGACTACCGGGAAGGTCAAAATAGTTGCAACTAGTCGCGACGGTACAGTGGCGGTGATGGAGGGGAGCGCCAAGAAAATCGCAAGAATCGCCTCGACACTTCTGCGATACGGCTACCGATTTCAAGGACGGTTCACTCTACACTGAGAAGCTTGCGGTCCACGCTCGCCCAAGGCCCAGCTCAAGACGCTGAAGGTCGGGCAGGCGGTCGATCGGAACGCCCAGCCCGCGCGCTGAGGCGCAGGGCCCTGCTGGGGCGCAGGGGCCAGGTGGAGAGAGTGGGTGAGGCTCGACAATACGGACAAGGAGAAGGCCATGGGATTCTTACGAAGACTCAGCCTGAGTGCTGCCACCAGCTTGCTCCTGGGCACTCCCACCCTCCTCGGCCCCCTGCCCCGCGCCCAGGCCGCGGATCCCTCTCCTGCCACCAAAGGCGGGATTATCACCCGCGCCGTGCTGGCGTCCGCGGTCACCCCGCTCACTAGATCGCCGCTCGGCGTCACGGATACCTTTCCGCCGGACGCGAAGGCATTCCACGTCAATGTCGCGGTAGCCAACGCGCCGAGCAATACCGCGATCGCGGTCGACTTTATAGCAGTTGACGTTGGCCCTGACGTGCCGCGTAACGCGAAGTTACTTTCGCAGAACACGACCGTGGAGGGCTCGCGCCCTGTGAATTTTAAATTCTTCACATACTCCCAAACCTCCGGTCCTGCCCGCATGCCGGTCGGCGCGTACAAGATGGACATCTATGTGAACGGAAAATTGGACCGCACATTGAAGATGACAATTCGGGAAAACGTCCCCGCCTTTGTCCCGCCGCCCCTGCGCGCGCCCGGCAGTTGCCCGCCGCCGCCAAAGCCCGTATATCGTCCGCCTCTCGTCGCGCGCAGACTCACAATGGCAGAGGGCGTCAGCACATCCACAGTCGAGCCGGTCAACCCGACGCGGGAGTTCAAACCCACCTCCAAGCCCCACGTCATCGCCGAGCTTGACAACCCGCCGGCAAATTCAAAGGTCAAAGCCGTCTGGTACGCGCTGGACACCGGCGGCGCGGAGCCCTGTAACACCCGCTTTGTCGAAACGGAGTACACCACGAGCGGCAGGCGTGTCTGGTTCTATATAGAGCCGCCGTTTCCGGTCGGCATCTACAGGGTCGAAATCTATGTGAACGGAAATCTGAATAACGATGTCGATCTCCGCGTTCTCAATTAATTGGACTTATCCCGTTTTTTCTCTTTCTAGACGCTCTCTGAGGCAAATAAGAAACTTGGAGGTGGGAAATGAATCCAGAAACGGATCGCAAGACCTTTTCCATGCTCGTCTGGATTGCTGTCGTGGGCGTCATCGGCGTAGCGGTGCTGGCCCCCGTGCTGCCGGTCTCGGCGGGGACCCCCTGCTGCTCCGTCACCGCCGTTGATGCCCAGACCGGCACGGTGACGGCCAAGGAGGCTGCCAGGGGCAAGACCTTTCAGTTCCAGGTCGCCGACGCGGCCTTGCTCAAGACCCTCAAGGTCGGGCAGAAAATCTGGGCGGACTTCGGCACCCAGAAAGTCTCCGTGGATGGCATTTCACCTTGCTGCAGTATCGTGTCTGTCGGCGGCGTTCCCGTCGGAGGCGCGAAGCTCCCCGACGTCAGGCAGCCGACGGTCCATGGGGGAGGCCCTTGTTGCGCTGTGGTCGCGGTGGATGCGGCCAAGGGCGTGGTGACGCTCAAAGACGCCAAGACCGCCAAGACCTTTCAGGTCACGGTCAAGGACAAGGCCCAGCTCAAGACGCTGAAGGTTGGGCAGGCGGTCGATCGGAACGCCCAGCCCGCGCAGTAAGGCGCAGGGCCCTGCTGGGGCAGACTCGTCGCTCGAGAGCGGCGGCAAGGAGGTGGCTGTGTCCGAACAAACTCTGTGTAGAAGCGTGGCTTCTCTGCTCGCGCTGGTCCTGATGGCGCCGGTCGTGGCTCCGGCGGGTGAGGTGACCGATGTCCGCTACGGCATGGAGATCAAAAGCGAGATGGGAGCGGGCGTGCCCTCGCCGCCACCGGCTCGTATGACCTACTCGGTCAAGGGCCAGTGGCAGCGCATCGACATCGCCGGTCATAGCCAGTACACGATCCTCCAGTGCGATCTGGGGCGCCTGATCATGATCGACCCCGGGGGGAGGATCAAAAAGGGGACATTCTACTTTTCGAGTCCCGGGCTTTGATTATCGTGCCGACCGTGGTCCACTCTTCCATAGGGTGTTTTTGACGACCGCTTTCGAAAAGGGAAAGCTTTGCGACTATTCAGAGGCCCTCAAGTTGGTCGGACAGTATCGCCTTCGAGACTTCTTGGTCTTGCGCCCAAGAAAATCACGTGGGGAAAGACCACGGCTGGGAAACGGCCAGTTGAACTGAGAGCACTTGTCGCTAAATTACCGATTAACGCAGCACGGGGAAAAACATGGGCGACCGAGGGGCCGCCATGGTCACGCTTCACGAGGATGGACGCTATCCGGAAGACCGTCATCCTCCTGGGCTCGCCTCCAAGCCTACGGCTTGCGCTCGCGATGCTCGTCGCAGTCGGCAGTTTTCTGACAGCCTTGCCAGCGGCCTTTGCTGCCCCGGGCGATCGCCTGGGAACTGTTAATCTGGTTGGTATCGGTAGCCAATCCGTTAGCATAACGTTCGACGGCACCTACTACATAGTCCCCCTATCGGGCTCGGGATGGGCTAGCGACACCCTATCCATATATCAGCCACCCGCTAGTGGGGCCGGCGATGCGACCCTCGTAGCCACCAAGTCCCTTCCGGTACGCATCGGTGCGGTGGCCTGGGACCCCAATCGTGGCAAGGTGTGGGGCGCCTACGACAGCAAGGTCTGGCTCATCGATGTTGGTGACCCTACGGTCAGCGGTGACGCGACAGCAACTCTCCAATTTAATTCAAATGTAGCAGGCCAGGTCGTGGACGGGCTGGCATACGATGGCAGCAATGACACCCTGTACTACAGCCCAGACCAGAGTTGTTGCGTCTACCACTTCTCCCTAGGGACCGAATTCAACCCGGCGAACCCGCCGCTAGGTGAGTTGATTGACTTGGTGGAACCCAAAAACGCCGACGGGATCGCTGACGGTAACGTCAGCGGCGTAGTAGTCGGCTCCGGCAACACTCTTTACATTGGACGGCCCGGCGGTAACGAGATTCGGCGGGTCGACAAGTCCACCGGCGCCTTCATTAGCCAGTTTGCTGCGCTCTCGGCCTCGGCGTGGGTGGAGGACTTGACTTGCGACCCGATTACCTACTCCCCCAAGGAGGCCATCGTGGTCAAGTACCTCAAGCCCCTATACGAGGCCTTCGAGGTCGACCCAGGCACCTGCCCGCTTCAGAAAGTCGAAGAAACGGGGTCACTTTTCGGCAGACTGCGAGTGGGCGCCCTCACAGTGGAAGCTATGGGAGAGGGGGTCGCCGAGATGCTCACACCACTCCAGATCGAGCTCATCCTCGATGCCTCGGGTTCGATGCGCGAGCAGAAAAGAAAGGTTGACGGCCGGCTGAAGATCGATGTCGCCAAAGAGGTAATGGTGCAGAGTATCGAGAGCCTGCCTAATGGTATCGAGGTGGCACTGCGGGTCTACGGCCACCGGATCCGTGAGGGGCAAAAGGGCGACTGCCAGGATTCCGAACTCGTCTTTCCGTTTGCAAAGATCGACAAACCACGGCTCATACAACGGGTGCGCCAGATCCAGGCCCTGGGTACCACGCCCATCGCTTACTCCCTGCAGCAGGTGGCCCAGGACTTCGGCAATGCACCGGGAGAGAAGATGGTGATTCTGGTGACCGACGGCAAGGAGGAGTGTGGTGGCAATCCATCAGCGGCCGTCGCCGAGCTGCTCGCCAAGGGTTTGAAGGTCCGAGTGAACGTCGTCGGGTTTGCTCTCGCGGAAGAGGCGGTAAAGCAGGAGATGAACCGAGTCGCAAAACTGACCGGTGGCCGATTCTTTGACGCGAAGGATGCAAAAGGTTTGCGGAAGGCAATTCAGGAGTCGCTAGGCGTGCCCTATGACGTGCTCGACCCAGCGGGCACAAAAGTAGGTAGTGGCCTTACTGGGCAGACACCGATAGAAGTGCCGGATGGTATTTACACCGTAGTAGTGGCTGTTGCCGGGAAGCCGGTTAGCATTCCGAATGTCCGAATTACCGAAAAGAAATCCACAAGAGTCGAGCTGAAGAGAGAAGGGCAGGAAATTGTAAGCAAAGTTGTGGGGCCGTAAGATCGAGCAGGAACGTAATACAGGGCTGAAGACTAGCACTGTTGCTGAATGACGCTTAGTGGCTGGCAAAGCCCTCCCTCAACGAGAAAATGACGTGCATATCCCGGAAAGAGATTCAATGGGTTGATGTCCTTTGTCTTAGTCCTGGCCTTGCTGGGAAGCCCAGCGGCGACGAGCGCGCGCCGGGATGGGGAGAGAAGTAAAGAAGCTGCTCCACAGTTTATCTTATCTCGATAGAACGACACATTGACGGGCTGATAATCACCTCCGACCTCCGTGTCGCAGGGGGAACCGGGGAGGCGGGAGGGCTGAAGAAAAACGACGTCATCACCCACGCCGATGGCCGAAGAATGCAAAACACAGAGGAGTTTCTCGACGCCATAAATTATGTGCGAAACGGCAGGACAAATATGTTGCTTTTGACAGTCCAAAGAGGCGCCGAGCAGCTCGACTTTGTCGTGACTAAGTAGGCGGATTCGTATTTTGTTGGGCCGTCGTAGCATATGCCCGGATCTATTCATTGAAGATCACCACCCGGTCGATTTTTGCTCGCTAATGCCTAAACACTGGGAGTAGGACACATGCGATATGTGGTCTCAAAAAAGCTCTGTTGGTTCATGATCGTCGTCCTTCTCTTCACCTTTAGCGGCCTCCCGGATCTCGCCTTCGCCCAAACGCCTAGCCAATCGGCTGAGATGAAACAAGTTGCCGACCGGCTCAAAAAGATGTTCAAGGCCCTGGAGCAAGCTGAGCGCGAAATCCCACGTGACACCTTCGACGCAAAGGCCATTGTCGCCAAGGTCGGCAAAGACCCCGTCAAGCTCTTTGAGTGGGTGCGCGACAACACATACCTTGTACCTTACCGCGGCGTGCTCCGCGGTCCGCAGGGCGTCCTCATGGACCGGCTCGGCAACAGCCTAGATCGCGCGATACTGCTCCATGCGTTATTGCGTTCGGCCGGGCACGAGGTGCGCCTTGCTCACAGCACCCTCCCCGAAGAACATGCCGCACAGGTTCTGCAGAAAGCACGCCCCATTCCCAAGGGTGGTTTATCGCTCCCTCCGCCTTCCCGTCAGGCCATTGACCAGCTTGCTGCAAGCTACGCCCGGCAATACGAACTGGATGCCGGAGAACTCCGCGAAATCATGGACAAGGTCGACCAGGAGCAGCACCGCCTGGCAGAGGAAACCGTCCAGCGCGTGGCGGACCAAACGCTGAGAATCGTGGCCGCTGTAGGCAAAGGTGCAGGAGACACAAAGAAAGCAGAGAAGGCCGCGGCCGTTGAGGCCGTGCGAGATCACTGGTGGGTGCAGTTGCAGCAGGGCTCGACTTGGAGGGACCTCGACCCAAGTCTGCGGGATGCTGAGCCCGGCCGGGCTTTGGCGGTGGCCACAGAAACGCCCGCGCCGGAGAAATACAGTGATCTGAAAGAAGACCTCTTACACACGGTTCAAATCCAGGTTGTAGTGGAAGTCTGGAAACAGGGGAAGGTTACCGAAGCGCCGGTTCTGAAGCAAACCCTGATCCCGGCTGCGGTAATTGGGCAAAGGATAGCCCTTCGTCATGTGCCGGTTGCCTGGCCGGAAGACATGAACTTATTCGCTGAGAAGGACCCGGTCAAGCGTTTGAAGACGACCGTTCTGGCCCAAAAGGAATGGGTCCCGATACTCAGCGTCGGATCCGGCAATGTTTCCAGATATTCGTTTAACGACCGTGGCGATCGGGGTGATACAACATTGCCCGGATACATCCAGAACGTCCTCGCGGGTCGGGAGCTAGTGTATAAGATGGAGGAAGGTGCTGCAAGTCTGGGGAAGCAAATTGAGGGTATGTTTGGTCAACCCAAGACCGAGGAACCGAAACGCCAGCCCCCAGAAGGTGCAAAGGGACAACAGCTTACCGCCGAGTGGATCGACTACGAGATCCGGGTACCCGGTCAGCCGGTGCGCAAAATCCGCCGCCAGATTTTTGACTTCCTGGGACCTGCTGCACGGTTAGCGGGGAAAGTGGCGGCGCCGGAAATCACCGAAGCCAAGCGGCTCGAACGCGGTCTAATCCTTTTGGGTGAGACGGAAATCCTGCCTCTGGTCAGCCAGTTGTCGCCGCAGTTTGTTGAGCATCTGGTCGCGAGCAATATGCTTGCAAACCGAAAGGTGCTGTCTGGTCTCGTTGGGCAAGGCGTGTCAATCACATCGGAAGACTTCATCGAACAGCTACGTAGCGTCACGCCCCTCCCCAGCCAGCTTTACGGCTTGGCCCTCGCTCGGCGCGACTGGAGCCGCTTCCGCGGCGACGTCTACTTGGCCAGTCCCAATATGCTGAGCTACCACGTGCGTTTCCGGCAGGATGAGCAGGGCAATTTGTTGCTCAGATATGGATTTGACATTATTGCTAACGAGGTGGCAGTGCGCCCGGAGGCCGCCACTGACCCTTTCCTGATTCGCCTAGAGCTGGGTGTGCTGGACACGAATGCCGAAGCCTTGCTCACAAAGGGTGGCGGAAGCGTAGAGAATACGGCGGAGATTTTCGCCCAATCGGCTGCCCAAGGAATCGAATGGTTGACGCTCCGAGACGCCCGTGACCCAAGTTGGAGCAAGGTGCAGCTGCCAAAGGATGTTCGCGCCCGTATCGATCAGGATTTAGCTGCCGGTTATACCGTCTTGGTTCCTAAGGAAGCGGTTCCCATGGAGGGCGGACCCTTGGTCGGATGGTGGCGGGTGAACCCACGTACCGGGCACACTTTGGGCATTGGGGAATCGGGGTGGGGCCAGACTGCGACCGAGTATTTCGTGAAGCTATTGAAGAATCCGGGCACTTACCTATTTTTGCTGACCATGTACTGTAAGACGCCCGGCGGGCAGAAATGGACAATCTGCGGGGGATGCTGGCTGTTTTATATGGGTCTTCCTTTTCTCTTCTTCGGCTTGGCTGGTGCGATCGTCGCCGAGAGCGGTATGCTCGGATTTCTTTTTGCCGCAGGTGTTGGCGCTTTCTCAGCGACAACCCGGCTCGGCCGGTGCGTCGACACGCTCATCCCACCCAAGTATCAAAAACATTGGACGCCACCAACTGTGCGGTGACGCTCAAAGTTGCCAAGACGGGCCGGACCTTTCAGGTCGCGGTCCTCGAGAAGGCCTGGCTCAAAACGCTGAAGGTGGGAAAAGCGGTGGATATCGCCAAGGCCCAGCCGACAGGCAGCACGGGCAGTGCCGCCTCCAGCGGAACGACGTCCGGCGCCGGCTGCTCCTCCGGCGGCAGCAACGTGCCGCGGGGTGCGGACACCCGGCCGAAGGAGTGCGTGGCCATCGACTCGGCGGGGCGGCGCACGCAGGTGGTGTGCCCGCCCCAGCTTGCACCGCGCTGAGGCACGAAAGGAGGTCCTGTCATGCGAGTCGTAAACGAATGTTGCCAGGATCGGAGCCTCGGTGAAGGAGGCGCTTGTTGCCCGCGGGGTCACCAACCCCATCACCACCCGCGGCTGGGGCGAGAAAAAACCGATCGCCCACGACAGGATGCCAGATGACAAGGACGACCCCGAAGGACGCCAGAAGAACCGACGCGTGGAAATTACCGTCAAGAATTAACTCCGCTCGACGGGGATCGCCTGGACGCGCCCCGAGCGCTACAACTTGCACGGCGATAACCATCTCCGGGTTCGTCGGGGCATGAGCCGGGCAACGACAGAGGAGGCGGTGATGAAGAAGGTAAGCGTGTGGGGTTTCGTCGCGACCGGTCTGATCGCCTGGGCGACCCTCGGTCCCGTGTCCATCGCCGTCGGCCAGGAGGCCACCGCGCTCGCGGGCTATTGGGAGGGCAAGGGGACGATCTGGGATCGCCCGATCGACGATGCCGTTCGCAAGCTGACCCGGCGCAGTGAGACGCAGTTCTGGTTCTCCTGCGACCGGCAGCTCCGCTGCCTCGGCGAGGCCACGACGGTGTACGGAGCCGACCTGCAGGCAGTGAAGTGGTCAATCCCCCTGCCCACCGGGTCTATCGACGCTGCGGTCGAGGGCAGCTCCGAGAAGACGACCTTCACCTATCCCATTGAAGGGACAATCGTCGATGGCAAGCTGCGACTCCGCGTCGTCGACGAGTCCTCTGATCTCGTCGTGCCTAACGCCGCCTTCGAGTTCGTGCTGAGCGCCAACGTCACGATTCCATCGATCTCGGGAGCTCCGTCGGCGGCGCCCAGCATGCAGCTGATCAAGATCCCGGCCAAGGCGTGGTCGCCCTTCCAGCAGCTCGAGGCGCCGATCACCAAACGCCCGCAGGGACCGTACGTCGCCGCCATCAAGCGGGCGGGCGACAAGTTTTCGATCGAGTGGTATGTCCAACGACACCCCTCGTACGATGAAATCTGCCCGCTGAAAGAGGAGATCGGACTCAACTGCTTCTACCAATGCAGGGACGGCATCAAACTCCGAACGAAAACTGATCCCAAGAAGCCATGTCCACCAACAATCGTGAACTGAAACGTTTACTGGATTCAGGTTCACCAGAAAGAAAGGAAAAGGGGACATTCTGCTTTTTCAGTCGCCGGCTTTGGTATCGCGCCAACCGGACTTGCCCGCTAAACCGCGTCGCGCCCCAGGCCGCCCTGCCCATCGCTCTTGACAGAGGACGTGCGGCTGTAGCGGGGGGGATACCCGTTCTCATTCCAACCACGGAAGGTAAGCCCTCGGGCGCCACCGCGTCCGCTCGCCATCGGACTCGCGAGAAGGTGTCCAACACTGCGGATGAGCAGCGAACGGCACTTCATGTTAGCCGGGGCGCCGTTCGTCCTCTCCATCCCCTTGTTCGCCAGCGCCCGGTTCATACACGAAGATCTCCGTTATGCGCGCCCCGGCGTTGGCCTCGACCGTAGGGCCGCTGCGCCATTCCTCCGTCTCGAAGCACCACCCAGGTGTTCCGGCTGCGACCAGGTTGCCCTCCGTATCCTCGGTTACGGAGCCGAGGTACTGCTCGACTTCGGCGATTGTTGAGCCAATCCGCACCACCCCGGCGAGGGTCCCTCGATAGCCTTCCCGGACCCCGATCTGACAGACGGCTCCTGCCTTGATCCAGACTGACACGCTGCCGAAGTCCAGACGTTCGACATCCGTGAGCCGGGTGGTGGCGAGAGGGCGAGGCAGGTTTTCAGCGGGCTCGCCCAACCGGATTCCCGCCGCTCCCTTGCAAGGTTCAATGAGCGCAGTCAGGTCAATCTCCCTCATGCCGCGTCCTCAATCCCCTCGATGTCTGGCGAACGCGGTGTTAGCGTGCATTCGTCGGCCCCGGAAGACATCGACCATAGGCAAAGGCCTCCAACTGCTCGGACGCCTTCTTGCGAAGCACGTCAGCCCATCGGGCACCTTCGGGCATGGGAGATGCGTAGGCCTCAGCGAGCTCGGCCGCCATCTGCCGACTGAGCGCCCAGTCGAGGGTGAACGTGCCCTCGGCATCCGGCCCATAGACCCAGGCCACCAACGCGTATTCCGCCTCGGAAGGATCGTCGCTGAGCGGAAAGCTGTCCCAGATCAGCACTTCAGCCGCTCCGTCGTCATCCAGGTCGGCCAGCCACGGTAAGGGCGTTCTCTTGTACACCTGCAGTGTACGCCATCCCACGGTTGAAGTTGTCAGGCAGACCCCTCGGTCCGGCTTGGTGCCGGTCTTGGACGCCAGACCTACCGTGACGGTCCAGAAGCGCCCGCTGCCGACCGGGCCGTCCGCATGGACCATCACCTTCCCGGCTTTGGCATGAGCCGTCGTCCACTGCCCGGCAGGCACCTTTTCACATGGTCCCGACAGATCCTCGCCTTCGACCCACGTGAGCCCCGAAGGCGGAAGCGGCATGCGAACATGGGCAGGAATCATTGCGCAGTTGACACTGCCGGGATCGGGGGCCGCCGCGGCGGACAGACTCCCCACCAAAGAGATCAGGAGCAGCAATCTCGCGATACGCAGTGCCATGCGTGGTGTTGTCCCCTGAACACCGCGGGTCAGCTGGATCCGCCTGTTCGACGGCCTATTGGTGAAGCGTGTTCGACATCGCCAGTCGCCGCAACATAGCGGAGGATCGGGGCCTCCAGGTAGTTCTCGTGGGTCACGAGGACGTCGCGCCCTGTCGAACGTCCCAGACCGACGATGAACCGAAGCAAGCCTTCGAACGGCCCGGGACCAGCGACGTGGGCCGGAAGGAAGTCGAGTTCGATTTCGTCGGCGGTGAAAAAATGGCATGCGTACTCGATCCCGTCGCGCTCAACATGGAGGAGCGGCGAAGAGTCCGGACGGAGCGACAGCGCTTCCTTCGCGGTCTTCGGGAGGGGGAGAGCGACACCATCCACGGTGTATCGCGCGGTGCCTTCCGAAAGCAGGAAGGCGAGCGCTCGGTCCCAGGCGGCGGAATCGGCCGCCAGCACGTAGATGTCTCGGAGTGCACCGTCCGGCTCGAAGTCTTGCCGGACTTCATCCCATGCCAGCATCGGCCGCCTCACAGGTCCGTGGAACTAATGGGTATCCTGTCCGAATTTCTGCAGTATATCACGGGAGCCATTTCCGCCTGAATAAACCGAATTCCGGCCCGAGGGTGAAGAAAACTCGTAATTCTATTTTTCGCCTCGCGCGGCACTCACTTCTCGAGATAATCAGCGCGATGCGCTTCCCCGAGGTGAGGCGGCCGGCGGGCGCGGGCAATCCGTGGCAGAAATCGGGGGTCCTCGGGCCGGGTCGGCTTCAGTGAGCTGTCCGGCGCCTCATCCCCGCTTGTAGGGGACTTTTACCTGCGAGGTCATTGGGTAATGGCGTCGGTTGAACGTAACAAGCACTGCGCCTGCTGCCTCGGCCGATGCCGCGATGAGGGCGTCTGCCAGCCCTGTGCCGTGGCTCCGCCCGTAGTCCCGGCGGTATAGGCCGCCGCGCCTGGCTAGGTCCTGGCCCACTGGCATCACTTCGAAGACCTGGAGGAACTGCTCCAGCGCTGTCTCCTCCCCTTCGCCCCTCGCCCCCGAAAAGAGCTCGGCAACGGTGATGGCCGAGAGGAGTAGTTCACCTTCTAGCCGCTCAAGATAACGGATCGCCCTCGGGTTCCCCCTGAGGTATTCAACAAGCACGTCGGTGTCGATCAGGTAGCGCGCCGCCATGCCAGCCTATCCGTTTCGCGTGTTCAAGCGGTCCAGCTCCCGGCGGATCTTCGTGAAATCCGGCAGGTCACGACGATCCTTCCAGATGCCTCGCGCCTGGCGGAGCGATTCCAATCGCTTCGCTCCGATATGTCGATCGATGAATCGATCCACGGCAGCCCTTATAACCTGGCTCTGCGTCTTGCGGATACGGCGGGCGATGACCCGAAGGGCCTTCCTCTCCTCATCCGTCAGATAGATCTGTGTTCGGTGCATCACTGACCTCTACCTCCAGGCGTGTATACATCACAAACATACATCATGCAACTGGGGCTGTCAAGAGCAACACCCGTTCCCATTCCGAACACGGAAGTTAAGCCCTCCAGCACCGATGGTACTGCCCTGGCAACGGGGTGGGAGAGTAGGTCGTTGCCGCGAGCAAAGAACCCTTGTGCTCAGTTGATTCCAGCAGGGTCAAAACGGCCATCGACTGGAAGAGATCACCTTCTCACAGGCATTCGCTGCATTAATGCTGCTTACTGTACGGTCGTAGCCCTCAGGGCATGAATAACAATCATTAGTCAATTGGTGACGGAAGGGAGCTCCCCAGGCATCATCGGCTGGTTCGACCACCTTCTGCACTGTATATCCGCCAAGCCTCTTGTCTTGGGCCTTGCAGTCGATTGGTAGAATTGCGCCAAGGGCACACGCAGTCGCCGCATCAATGGAGTCACCCGTCCTCGCGTATCCAATTGGACACGAATAGCACTGGTTCCGGCCAACGTCAAGGAAAGCTTGAGCATACTTGATCCCATCGATAGCTTCGTTCCGCTTTCCGCTGCACCCCAATACATTTGCAGTCCATGCTGGTTTTGGATCAGTAATGCCGAGTATATCCTTTGCGCAGGCGTTACGGGCATTGACGTCTGGATTAGCCGTTCGCACGTACCCCGTCGGGCAGGCAAAACAGACATCGGTCAGGCCGTGCCGTTTGGCTCGATCATATCCCCGAGGCGGAGATGGGCACGTCATTGCCGATGCTCCGCGATTTACGGCCGAGGCGTAAAGTCCCATTTTGTACTTGTGAGCCGGCTTTTCGTCTATTGTGGGACCGGTCAGCCACCTCGCTACCAACACAAGCGCGATCACCACCACGACAAAGATGACTGCTCTGATGAGTTTTTGCATGGTCGCTCCCTACTCGCGTGATTTGCGGCAACGAACAGGCAACATTCGAATGTTTGCTACGCTAGAAAGCAGAATGCGAACTCCTACTCAGTCGGCGAGTAAAGCGTCGAGCTCTTTTCGAACGGCCGCGTAATACGTCTGCCACAAGAACATCTGTGGAGTTAGTCCTCATCCTCCAGCACCATCTTGTCTCCGACATTGTCGTAGAAGAGAATGCCGGGTGTGTCGTCGAGGCTAAAACGCGCCTCAAGATCGCGCGCCAATGCTTTAGGGGGCCTCCCTTGCTCGACCACCTTCACGCGACGAAAGTCCAACCGGTCGGCGTAGTCGATTGACACAAATCGGATTGAGGTTGCCACGCGCTGGGACGGACCGTCCTTGTTCGAATAAAAGAACATAACAAGTGGTCGGTTCCGACCATGAACAGCCTCCCAGTATCTCTCGAGCTCAATGGACTGCACTGGCGTCCCATCGAGGATTTCGTCGACAGCCCGTTCAGCCAGGCCCCGTACTTCCGCCATATCCATCGACTGCCCACTCGAGGGGTTGGAGAGCAAAAATACCAGGATCCCGACCGCCAAGAGATGTAGCCGCCCATTCATGAGTGCCCCCTGTTCAGGCTGACTTACGGTGACGGGGTGGGAGAGGAGGTTGTTATCGCATGTTCCCGGTGTGACCGAGCGAGTAGCGGCCAGGCTGGGGCCAGACGGTGAGCCCATGCGGCTCCTTGCCGACCGGGATGGTCCTGACCTGGCCTGTCGTGGTGTCGATGGCGTAGACGACGTCGTCGTATCGGCCAGAGAGCCACAGCACCTTGCCGTCGGCGCTCACGTTGCCCATGTCGGGGCTGCCGCCGCCGGGAATGGGCCACATGGCGATGATCCCGCGCGTGACGAAGTCGATGACGGACACGCTCCCCTTGCCGCGCGGGGGGCCGTACACATGGGAGGAGCCGCGGTTGGCGACGTACAGCTTCGTCGCGTCCCGACTCGGGTAGAGCCCGTGCGCCCCGATCCCGGTCGTGATGAACCCGACCTCGGTGAACCGTTCACCGTCGATGAGGGACACCCCCCCGGCCTTCATGTCAGCCACGAAGAAGGTCTGGCCGTCGGGCGAGATGCGGATGTCCTGGGGCATGCCCCCCTTCACAAGCTGGAGATAGCCGAGGACTTTCCGGTTCACGAGGTCGATCTTCGCCAGGCTTCCCTGGTACTCGCAGGTAAAGATGGCGAAACGGCCGTCGATCGAGAAGTCGCCGTGGTTAATCCCGGCGCACCCCGGCACCGCAAGCGAGCTCTGCAGCGCCATCGTCTGCGGATCGCGGAAGTCGAGCCGCTTCAGCGCCTCGGCCACCACGATCGCCGAGCGACCGTCGGGCGTGAAGTACATGTTATAGGGGTCATCCGCCGGGATGGTTTTCCCCGGCTTGCCCGTCGTCGGGTCGATGGGGGTCACACTTCCGTCAGCCCGTCCCTCCGCGTTGTTCGTTACCCAGAGCGTCCTGAGGTCCCAGGAGGGGACCACGTGCTGCGGGTGCAGGCCCACGGGAAAGCGATCCACCACCTTGAAGGTGTTCGGGTCAATGACGGTCACGTCACCGGACTGACGGTTGGGCACGTAGACTCGCGGCAACGCGCCGGCAATGGCGGGGCTCAGCTTGTCAGCCTGGGTCTCGCTGTAGAGATTGTTCGGGTCCACCACCGGCGGCATCCCCGGCACCGTATCGATGGTGCGCGCTCGCTGTTGCGCGGGTGCGACACCCGGCCAGGCGGACACAGCAAGCACGAGTCCGATTCCGAGACCTGCGCCCATGAGGGCACAAGGTCGAGCACGGTTGAGCGGGTAGGTAACATACAGGAGCATAGGCGACATAAAGACCCCCTCAAGTCTGCCGCGCGGACCTGCCCCGCGCCTCTTGCTACCCCTCGGCAGGTCCGCCCATACCGCCACGTCCGGGGCAGATCCTGCAATCCGACATCTGAAGGTACGCGTAAGACTCGCCAAAATTCCTACGGTTGTCAAGCCCTCCCGCGCTTTCATAAGCATCTTCGCGACGTCGGGGGGCCGATAATGCAGCGCGTTAATAAGGCGATCCGGATCAGCCTGGACGTGTGAGAAGACCGGTACTTTTTCCTGTTGACAACCCTTGTCTGACTTGATAGAAACCATCCACGCCAACCGATCCACACCAACAGAATCACCAAGGGAGGGAACCGATGGTGAAGAAGTTTGGGTCCGTTCTTACTTTCGTGCTCTCTGTCATGGTCGTGGCCGGTATTGTGAGTCTCGTCGCCGCCCAGGCCCAATATGGCAGTGCGGCCGAGGCGAAAGCCATGCTCGAGAAGGCGGTGGGCGCGGTTAAGGCGAACAAGGCCAAGGCCCTGACCGAGTTCACCAAAGGCGAGGGTGGGTTCAAGGACCGGGATCTGTATCCGTTCTGCGGCGGCCCCGATGGCAATTTCACCGCCCATCCGAGCCTCACCGGCAAGAGCCTCAAGGACCTGAAGGACAAGGCCGGTAAGCCGCTCGGCGCGGATATGTACAAGGTTGCCGCGGAGGGCAAGATCAGCGAGGTCAGCTACATGTGGCCGCGGCCAGGCCAGACCGAGCCGGTTCAGAAGGTCAGCTACGTCACCAAGGTCGGCGACCAGGTCTGCGCCGTCGGTTATTACAAGTAACTTTCTTTTGAGAGCAACAAAGGCCCCGGGTCGTTTGACCCGGGGCCTTTGTTTTCCGTTAGATTCGACTATCTGCTGGTCCGTGGGGCCGATTGCCGCGTGTCGCGCCGGTCTTGCCGAATCTCGCGCCGATCACCGCGTATTTCTCGCCGGTCGTCGCGGATCTCCCGCCGGTCATCACGGATTTCTCTCCGGTCCTCCCGGAGCTCCCCACGGTCCTCTCTGATCTCCTCGCGAGAAGCCCCTTCGCGGACGTCCTCGCGCAGTTCCCGTCTGTCCTCGCGCAGCTCGCCACGGTCCTCGCGCAACTCCCGACGGTCCCGTCTCAGCTCCCGGGTGTCTTGCCGGAGCTCTTTCCGATCCCTGGCGATTTCCCTGGCCTCGTCGCGCAGCCGCGGGTGCTCTGCGAGGAACTTGGCCGCGCCTGGGTGGTTCAGCATGAAGTGGGCGGCCCGGGGATGCTTGGCGAGTTTCTCCGCCAATCCCGGGTGCTTTTCCAGAAACTGTTGAAGCCGGGGATGCTTGGCGACCCATTCGGCGAACCGCGCATCCTTCGCCACGTTTTCCGTCGTGACGTCCGATTCCTTGAACCCCGGATGGGCAGGGGTCGCAGGCTGCGTGCCGCTCGGGGTTGACCGCGGGGGTCCCTGCTGCGCCCACGCCGCTGTCACGCCCCAGGCCACGTGTCCTCCAACCAGAAGAGCCAAGGCCATGAAAAACCTGAACTGTCGCATTGCTCGGGTACCTCCCCTGATGTGTCCGCCGTGATGACCACCATCCGACGGTTCATCTTGTTGGACGGCGGACCTCTCGAAATGTTAAACGGCATGTCAATGTCAATCGAACCGGAGGGTTATGTCGTGGTCTCACCCCCGTCTCGCTCTACAGCCACCGGGAGGGTAAAGGTGAACGTGCTGCCTTTCCCCTCACCTTCCGATTTAACCCAGGTGCGTCCCCCGTGCATCTCGACGAGACGCCTGATGATGACAAGACCCAGACCCGTTCCTTCGCACTGCGCTCCTGGCGACCCCTCGAGTCTCATGAAGGGCTGGAACAGCTTTGGCTGATCTTCCGGCCGGATCCCGATGCCGGTGTCTCTCACGGCGATTTCCACGAAATCGCCGTGGTGTTCATGGTGCATGGTGCATGGTGCATGGTCGGTCTCCTTCTGACCCTGAACCCTGAACCCTGAACTCGGAACCACTCGGGCGGAGACCGTGACGCGCCCACCGGGCGGCGTGAATTTCACCGCGTTGGACAACAGGTTGGTGAGGATCTGTCTGACCCGGGAGGGATCGGCGTAGAGGGAGGGAAGCGATTCGCCAACGACAGACTCGACGACGAGATCGTTCTTCCCGGCCTGGTCCCTGATCATCGCGACGGTCTCGGCGATGAGATCGCCGATCCGTACCGGCTTCCGGTGGAGCTCAACCCGTCCCACCTCCACCTTGGAGAGGTCGAGCAGATCATCGATGATCTGGAGGAGGTGGTGGCCGGCGTTGTGAATGTTCTGCACGTGCCGCGCCTGCTTCTCCGTCAGGGGGCCAAAGTGCTGGTCCCGCAAGACCTCGGAGAAACCAATGATGGTGTTCAAGGGGGTTCGGAGTTCGTGGCTCACATTCGCCAGAAACGACGACTTGTGACGGGAGGCCTCCTCGGCCTCCACCAGGGCCTTTTGGAGGCGGGCATTGGCGGCCTCCACGTCCCTGGTCCGCTCTTCCACCGTGCGCTCCAGGCCCTCGGCGTGGGACTTCACCTGGGTATAGAGCCGGGCGTTCTCGATGGCGGTCGCGGCATGGGCACCGATGGCCGAGAGGAGGTTGAGGTCGTCCTGGTCGAACGGGCGGTCGGTCGGGCCGTTCAACACCTGGATGACGCCAATCATCTTCTCACGGAGCTTGAGGGGGACGCAGAGTGCGGACTTGGTGGTGAACCCGGTGAGATAATCGACCCCCTGATAGAACCGGCCGTCCTGTCGCACATCCGGGACGATGAGTGGACACCCGTGCTGGAAGACCCAGCCGGCGATTCCCTTTCCCGCCTTCAAGCGCCGGCCCTTGAGCGCCTCCCCGTGCTCGCCCGATCCGATGCGAAAGACCAACTCATCCCTTTCGTCATCCTTCAGCAAGAGCGCGCTGGCCTCCACGCCCATCACGGTCTGGATGCGCTCCATGATGAGGCGTAGAAGCTCGTCAAGGTCCAGGGTCGCCGTGAGGAGTGCGGAGACGTCATTCAGGGCCGCGAGCTCCCGAATCCGCAGGAAGAGCGGAGTGACATCGCGAATCACCAAGAGCTGGCCCGCGGCCCATCCTTCGCCGAGAAGATTGGTGATGGTGAGTTGGAGGGTGCTGTCCCGATACGCATAGACGAGCCGCTCCGTGGCCAACCCCTCCTGACGGGCCAGAGCCTTCAGGGCGAGGAGCAAGGGGTCGGTGTCTCGACCATCCAGGATGGTCGGCAGCGCCACCCCCACCAGGTTCCGCTCCTGGCATTGAAAGAGCGCGCCGGCAGCCGGATTGGCGTAGAGGATGCGATGGGAGGAGTCCAGGAAGAGGATCCCTTCACCGAGATTGTGGAAGAGGGCATTGAAGTGGGCGGTGTGGGCGAGCAGCTCGGTGACGATCCGGCGGGGCTGGATCTCTCCGAGACCCCGGATCTGCTCGGCCCAGACAGGAGAAGCGGTTCCATCCTCGAACGCCCGGAGGATCGGAAGCAGATCCTGAAGGATTGCGTCGATATTGCGCTTGGCGACGTAGGCGTCGGCCCTGACGTAGCGGATCCATTTCGCAGACTCGGGGGCCGTCCCGGTGAGCACGATGATCGGGATGGACCGGGATCTGGGATCCTCCTTGAGCTGTTGGCAGACCTCGATCCCGTCCACCTTCGGCATGACGAGATCCAGGATGAGGAAGTCGGGCGCCTCCCTACGGACTTGATCGAGGGCCTCGATCCCATCGAATGCGGTCACAACATGATAGCCCCGCGCTTCGAGGGCCTCGTGCAGGAGCCCCACCAGGAGCCGGTCGTCATCGGCCACCAGAACCTTCCGCCGCACTACCGCACCCTCCCGGGCGCCAAAGGCGCACGGCCTCCCCGGCGTCGGCAGCCATTGCCCTCTTGCGAAAAGAGAGCATAGCGGCTGCGTTTCTGTTATGTAGTCAGGGGGTGGTTGCAAGGGGCGTGCCGGGGCGCGCGAAGCGGGGCCGGTCGACGGAGCGCTCGCCCAAGAGCGTGCGAAATGGTATCTTAAGGGCCTCGGCCCCGGAGGTAGAGCTGGCGAAGCTCGGCGAAGAAAGTGAGCGCCTCCCGGGTGCGATAGTCGGGATAGGTCCAGGGGAGGGGTTGGTACGCCCCTTGCTCGTATTTCAGATGCAGGTCTCCAAAGATCCCCTGGTCCAGATAGATCCGGTGGGCGTAGTCCTTGGTGCTGGCCAGGACGATCTTCGCCGGGGTAAGATAGCCTGGGTCGACGTTGATCCGGCGCCGCAGGGTCCTCTCGCCGGCAGGGCTGAACCGCCCCTCGATCTGATTGGTTCGATGCTTGATCTCCGGAAGTGTATTCTGGGCGATCAGGGTCTCGGCGGCCACGAAGCGCCGATAGAGGCCGGGTCCCATTTCCGCCTCGTAATAATCGGTGAAGGAGAAGGAGAAAACCTCGCTCTTCAGGTCGAGGGGACCGAAGGCTGCACTCAGGGACGATTCGGCGTCTGCGAGGAGACTTTCCGGTGCGAGGATGGCGATGAAGAGCTTGGCGTTTCGTGCCTCCGGAGCTTCTTTCACCGTCTTATCCCCCGTGATGCTCGACCGCGAACAATATATCCTGAAATGTCCCCTCATCCAAATTTTAGTTTCTTGACAGGCGCTTACATGTATGTTATTCACACTGGACATGAAGGTTTGCCTCCGACGAAGACGAGCCCGGATGCGTAAGGTATCTGCGATCCTCGTAGGGATGACGGCGTCCCTTCTCCTCGCTCATCTCGCCTGGCCGGGAGAGGTCGAGGTCCTCCACGAAGGGAAATGGAAGATTGTGACGACCGAATTGGTGAGCGGTCGGGAGTACATGCCCCTTGCCCAGGTGGCAAAAATCAGCGGAGGAGGGGTCCTCAGGGATGGACTGCGGGTGAACGGTGTAACCTTCCACCTGGTGGAAGGCGAGCCGGGGGTCGTCGTCGGGGATGCCACCTTTCTTCTCCCGGCCCCTCCGGTGAAGCAGCGCGGGGCCTTTTGGGTTCCTGTCGAGTTTCTCGTCCGGGTGCTCGAGGCCCGGTACGGCGAAGGACGGGTCTACTGGAATAGGTCCTCCCGCATGGTGTGGGTGGGAAAGGAGCGGTATAACCTTCGCCTGCTGCGACACCACGCCTATCCCGACTATACCCGATTGGTGATTGAGGCGCTGACACCACTCAATTTCCGTCTGCAGGAGGACAATAAGGCTCAGCTGAGCCTCCGGATCGAAGGCGGCATCCTGTCTCCCATGCTCTCCGAGGCCGTTCGGATCAATGATGGCGTCGTCGAGATGGTGGAGCCGACGCAAGGGCAGGGGGAGGCAATCTTTCGCATTCACCGGGATGCCTTCGGGGGCCTGACCCGGACCTTTGTCCTCAATAACCCTGAACGGATTGTCGTCGATCTCTACCGGGCCAAGGCTGCAGCCGCCCAGCCCCCGCCCGAGACTCCGCCTGCCCGGCCGTCGTCCCGCGCCCCGTCGGCAGCCCCCGCCGCGCCCGCGGTGACGGGTCTCAGGACCATCGCCATCGATCCCGGTCACGGCGGGCGGGATACGGGAGCCATCGGACCCAATGGTCTGCAGGAGAAGGACGTCGTCTTAGACATTGGGCTGAAACTCCGCCGTCTGATTCAAGAGCGGTTGGGGATCCGGGTGGTCATGACCCGGACGGAGGATGTCTTTGTCCCGCTCGAAGAGCGGACCGCCATTGCCAACCGAGCCAAGGCCGATTTCTTCATCAGTATCCATGTCAACGCCGCTCATCGCAGCAAGGCTCAGGGGTTCGAAACCTACTTCTTGAGCCGAGAGCCCTCGGACAGCTCCGCGAGGGCCTCCGCCATCCGGGAGAACCTGTCGGTGAATCTCGGGGGACTCAGGCCGAAAGAGGAAGACGCCCTGAGAGCCATTCTCTGGGACATGGCCAACACTCTCTATCTGAAAGAGTCCAGCGAGCTGGCGCAGATCTTCCTCGACGAGCTCGACAAGATTCTCAAGGTCGACAACAGAGGGGTGAAGTCGGCCCCCTTCTTCGTCCTGATGGGGGCCGCCATGCCAGCAGTCCTCTTGGAGGTGGCCTTCATCTCCAACCCGCAGGAGGAAAAGCACCTCCAAGCCGAAGGGTACAAAGACCGGGTCGCTGAGGCTCTCTACGCGGGGATCGTACG
>JBOHQS010000007.1:0-37607 GCA_050732295.1 Methylomirabilales bacterium (SeqCode) | reverse complement strand
GCAGGCGCGCCCGCAACAGCTCGAACTCCCGCGGCACCTGCTCGAGCCGGCGCCGGACCTGGTACAGCTCCTCCTCGAGCCCCTTCACCTGGGCCTGGAGGGTGTCGATCTCGGGGGCGGATTTTTCCTTGTCCCGCATGCCTGGTCCTTCCTCAGCACCCCAGCGTGTTCTCCGTCTCCCCGCTCCCCAATCTCCACCACGGGAGGACGGACAAGCTAGTCTACCGCACGCTCACGGCAGACTGCAACTCCCATACCATGAGGGCCGACATTCGGAAAAGGCTGTTATTCCAAGACCGACCCGCGCAGCGGCCGGTCCGCATGCCGAGGAAACGGTCGGCACCGCCACCCGCTGCCTGAAAGAGACGCATCATCTGCACCTCACGGCCTGCGGTTGATGAGCTGAAGCAACTCGTTGCGGATCTCCGGGCGCTTCTCGAAGACCCCGAGCATCGCGCTGGTCACCGCCTTGGAGTTCTGCTTCTCGACCCCCCGCATCATCATGCAGAAATGATAGGCCTCGATGACGACCCCCACGCCTCGTGGCTGCACCGCCTGCTTGAGGGTGTGGGCAATCTGCTGCGTCAACCGCTCCTGCACCTGAAGGCGCCTGCTGTACATCTCGACCAACCGGACGATCTTGCTCAGGCCGAGGATCTTGGTCTTCGGGAGGTAGGCCACGTGACACTTCCCGAAGAATGGGAGGAGATGGTGCTCGCACAGGCTGAAGATGTCGATGTCCTTCACCAGGACCATCTCGTCGTACTTTTCGGTGAAGATGGCCCCGTTCAGGACCTCCGACAGATCCTTTCCGTACCCGGCGGTGAGATGCCTCAGCGCCTTGGCCATCCGCTCTGGCGTCTGGCGGAGCCCTTCCCGATGCGGATCCTCGCCCACCTCCTTGAGCAGGTCCCGGATGAGGCTTTGCAGGAAGACATCCTGTTCCGCGTCCCCCGATCTCTTTTTC
This sequence comes from Methylomirabilales bacterium (SeqCode), assembly GCA_050732295.1. Lineage (GTDB taxonomy): Bacteria > Methylomirabilota > Methylomirabilia > Methylomirabilales > CSP1-5 > CSP1-5. The sequence continues at coordinate 36,640 of JBOHQS010000007.1, read as the reverse complement.
CACCGATGCGGCATACTTCGTCTCACCTCAACACCTCGTCTGCGGAGTTCCACCCCAACAGCCAGGTATTCTCTCCCAGAAGATGAGCCGTGTCAACACCCGATCCGCCCCGGCACGTCCAAGCGGGGACCATGAAGGATGAAAGCGACGTACACCGGTGCAGGGGGTGCAGGGCAGTGCAGAAAGTACAGAGAGTGCAGGGGGTGGAGGAGAGTACAGAGGGTACAGAAAGTGGAGCGGGAGACGGGGATCGAACCCGCGACGTCCAGCTTGGGAAGCTGGCATTCTACCGCTGAATTACTCCCGCCACGAGAGCAGATGCAGATAATGTATAGCGGAGAAGGGGACCCACTGTCAACGGCGAAGTAGGCCAATGGACTAGAATAGATTAAATATCCTCCTCCTGGAAATTCGTCACCCGCCACCCCTCCTTCATCCGAGCGGTCGAGATGAAGGCGCGCTTCTTCATCACCCGGCTGTCCACCGAGATGGCGATGTCGTAGACCACGAAGATCCTGTCCTCCCCCATTTTCCGCGTCGTGTATAGGCTGTAGGAAACCTTCCGGCCCGCCGCCCCGTCCGGTCGCGGACCCCCCTGGAGTAACTGCTCCTCATCTTCGATCTTGGCCCGGGCCAGTCCCTCCGCCAACGCCTTGGCGCCGGGAAGATCAGGACGGACGTAATATCGTTCGACGAAACTCTGGGCGACCGACTCGGGACCTTCGGCGGGCGAGCAGGCGGAAAAGATACATAATGTAGCCAGGCAGAGTCCGACTCCCTGGCGCACGATCTGTGTCCTACGGTCAATCGCCACGGCGATCACCGCGCTGGCAAAGAGCACCAGGAGATGAGGAGGAGGAGCAACACGAGAGCCAGGAATCCCAGGCCCAGGTGCCGCAGTCCCACCCGGCGCGTCTTCTCCCCCACCACTTCATGCCCTTGCCCTTCCCTGTTGTCGTTGGTACCCATCACGCAGGGCCACTCATATCATCCCTGCCCTCGAAGATCAAGACGGTTCACCCCGCGCGAACTCCTCCCTCAAGGCGTGCAGTTGGCGCTTCAGATACCGCAGGGCTGCCTCTTTGGTCCGGAGAGAGCCCAGGGCTGCCTCTTCTTGAAACCGCTCCAGCAGGAATCCCACAAAGGGTCCGGGGGTGAGGTCCAACCGGGCCATGAGCTCATGGCCATCGAGCAAGGGTGCCCGCCCGCCCGCGTGCCTGCCTCCTCGAATCCTCTTGCGCTGGAATGCGAACATCTCCTGGACGAAGCGAAGGCGCCCTCGAAAGGCCCTCCCCTCCCGTCCATCGGTGCCCCGGACATCGGCCAGCGAGAGGACGAGGCAATCGGTGGCGAGGGGCCCCAGGTCCCGCCAGAACCGATAACGCGCCCGGGGCGTGATGGTCTTGGCCTGCTCCAGGAAGAAGGGGCGGAGGTGTGCTCGCACCAGGGCGACCGCCATCGCCGAAGCCCGCGAGCCCAAGCGCAGCCGGCGACAGATCTCTTCAGCGATGTTCGCCCCTCTTTCAGCGTGGCCCAAGAAACGGATCCGCCCCTCTTCCACCGAACGGGTTTCCGGTTTCCCCACGTCATGGAGGAAGGCCGTAAAGCGAAGCAGGGCCTGTCGACTGATTCCCCCCTCCACTGCCGCCTCCAACGGTCCAATGAGGGAGGCCACTTGGCGCGAGAAGAGTTTCGGCAGTCGATGGAGGATCCGGTCCAGGGACCGGACCGTCTCCAGGGAGTGGGTGAGCACATCAAAACGATGGGGTGGACCTTGCAGACACCCTCGCATCCCCCTGGTCTCGGGAAGGAGGACCTCAAGGAGCGCGAGGTCATCCATGGCGGTCAGCCAGCGGCCAGCGACGGAACAGTTGAGAATCGCAAAAAACTCTTCCCGAAGCCGCTCCGGTGCGACACGCCCGAGGGAGGGGGCGCGCTGGCGGATTGCCTGGGCCGTGGTCTTGTCGATGGCGAACTCGAGTTGGGCGGCCAGGCGGACACTCCGCAAGAGGCGCAGGGGGTCTTCGAGGAGCACCTGCGGATCACCCACTCGGATCCGCCTCGCTCTCAGGTCCCTGAGACCTCCGGTGGGATCGATGAGGTCGGGCGGATCCTCCCCGAGAGAGAATCCCAGCGCATTGATCGTGAAGTCCCGGCGCCTGAGATCCTCGACGATACTCCCTCCGCGGAGAGGAGCGATGTCCATCTGTACCCGCTCCCCTCCCCGGGAAAGCACGACCCGATGGACCCCCTCGGCGAAGCGGATCAGCCGGCCGTCAAAGGCTCGCTGGAGGGCTGCACCCAAAGAAGCGGGTGTGGGAGAAACCAGGTCGATGTCGAGGGCCTCCGGACCGTTGAGGAGGGCGTTACGCACAAAGCCGCCGACGAGGTAGACCGGGAGCAGGTCACGTTCTGCGGCCAGCCGAACCATCTGCCGCAGCAGGGGATGATCACGAATGGCGAGCAGGATCCGTCGAACACGCTGGTCCATCGCCTCACCCTAAGGGAGGCGGAACATGGATGTCAACACGGTGCTTCACCCCTCGGCACCCCGAAAACTGCTTGACGGCCCGGAGCGTCAGGTTTACCCTTACAACAGTTCGGCCCGTGGACAAGACCGAGTCATCAGAGGGGAGGCGGGATGCGGATCGATAGGAAGATGAAGATCGAAGATGTCGTCCAGACATATCCGGAGACCATCTCGGTCTTCAGCCGTTACGGGGTGGCCTGTCTGAGCTGCTCCGCGGCCAGTTACGACAACATCGAGGTCGGGGCCAAGGTCCACGGCATCGATGTCGACCAGCTCCTGGCCGACCTGAACGCCACCATCATCGCACGAAACTGAACGGTTCGCGATGCTGCTCGGCCCCTGACGCGGACCGACAGGGATTGACTCTCTGAGAAAGGGTCCCAATGTTCGAGACGCTCCGACGGGACATCCAGGCTGCGTGGGACCGTGATCCTGCCGTCCGAAGTACGCTCGAGATTATTCTCTGCTATCCCGGCTTGCACGCGGTGTGGTTGCACCGGAGTGCCCATTGGTTCTGGAACCGGGGACTGCGCCTCATCGGCCGGTTCATCTCCCATCTGAACCGCTTCCTGACCGGGATCGAGATCCACCCGGCGGCCCGTCTCGGCCCAGGGCTCTTCATCGACCACGGCATGGGGGTGGTGATCGGCGAGACGAGTGAGGTGGGTGAGAATGTCACCATCTATCAGGGGGTGACGTTGGGGGGCACCAGCCTGGAACGCAAGAAACGGCATCCCACGATCGGTAACAACGTCATCATCGGGAGCGGGGCCAAGATCCTCGGACCCTTCATGGTCGGGGATAACAGCAAGATCGGCTCGGGCTCGGTGGTGGTCAAGGAGGTCCCACCCGATTCGGTGGTGGTCGGCGTGCCGGGACGGGTCATCTTCCGGGAGGGCAAGAAGGTGACCGACATGGATTTCGACTGGACCAACCTCCCGGACCCGGTGGCTCAAGCCCTGCAGTGCCTTGTCGATCGGGTGCACGACCTGGAGAAGGAGCTGGAAGAGCTGAAAGGCCGCGTGCCCCAGGACGCCCCGGCCGACTTCTCACTCACCCGCCGCAAGGGCTGATCCCTTTCCCTCTGTGTCCAACGCCAGCCCACCAGTACCGTTCCAACTGTTTGTGTCAACTCGCTTGCCACACACGCCCACGACCGTTGCAATACAGACACGCAGATCAAATGAGGCTGGGCAAGTTGGAACGGTACTAGAGAGACTTCGTGGAGACATCGAGGCCCTCTCGCGGATCCACCTGAAAGAAGACCAATCCGGACAAGAGCTTTGGATAGAAATAGGTGGACTTGGGTGGAAGCCGCTGTCCGGTACTCACCGCCGCCGCGATCTGGGTCACGGGGATCGGGTTGAGCAAAAAGGCGGCAGCCGCGCGGCCGTGGCGCACCTCGCGAACGGCCACCTCCTCATCCTGCGTAAACCTGATCATCTCCGGATCGGTGAGCTGAAGAACCCTCTGAAAGATCAAGTGCTCCAGGATGACGACGTCGAGCGCCTGAGCACCACGAGACCCGCCCCGCTCCGTGAGCCGCTCCACCCCCCCGGGATCCTTCAAGGTCAAAAGGGTGAAGGTCTCTCCACCGGTGTAGAGACCAAAGACATGCCCTCGACGTCCCCGCTCCTCCATCTCCGCGAGATATGTCTGGAGGCCTCCCTCCCCGTGACCGATCACCCTCTCCTCGCGAGAAAAGTGGGGCTCGAGATGCCTGACAATCTCCGCTCCGGCCCGTCCCCACTCGACCCGGATGAGCCGATGCGTCGGGAGGACCGTGAGCCCCTCGTCCTCGATGCTCACCAGGGTCATCATGACAAAGTTGTACGCCTTCTCGGGGCCCCCCGTGGCGTCGGCCCGCCGCATCTCCTCCCGGAAGGTGAGGGCGGTTTCATATCGGTGGTGTCCATCGGCGATAAAGAGGGGCCGGTCACGAAAGGCCGCGACGAGGTAGGCAATGGCCTCTGGCTTCTGCAGGAGCCACAGTCGGTGCCGAACGCCCGCCTCATCCCCGAAATCGCACAGCGGGTCTGTCCGGGTGGCCGAGCGGAGCACGTCAGTGATCGATCCCGACGGTCCCGGATAAAAGCAGAAGATCTGTTCGAGGTTCACCGGGAGGGCCTGCATCAAGCTGAGGCGATCCGCCTTCGGCCCAGGCATGGTCCGTTCGTGGGGAAAAACGACGCGCGCGCCGTACTCCTCCAGGCCGACAGCCCCGATAAGCCCGGTCCGGACCCGCTGCCCTCCCCGCTTCCACGGATACTGCTGCTCGTAGACGTAGAAGGCGGGCGCAGTCTCCCGGAGAAGAATGCCCGTCTGTTGCCACTCCTGAAAATACCGTCGGGCCCGCAGATACCGGTTCTCCGCCGCATCGTCGCCCGTCCGGTCCTCCCCGAGAATGAGACGGATAACGTTGTGGGGGTGGCGACGATGGAGTTCGCGTCGGAGTTCGTCGGGGATCACATCGTAGGGGGGAGAGACGACTGCCCCCAGGTCTCCGACCTTCTCCACATTGTACCGATACCCCCGAAAGGGACGGAGACGGGCCACACCTCACCCCCGTGAAATCCCGTCAACCGATGACCGACGACCGACGGGAAAAAAGTAACTGGCCACAACCGAGAGCCGGGCGCTCGATCAACGCGCCGAGGGGGATATGGACGAGACCGCCGGGGAGAAGCCCCCCCGTCCATCTCCGAGATAGATGCCTACCTTGTGCAGGGACGCAAAGACGAGGACGAGGTCGGGCTTTCCATCCTCGTTGAAGTCCCCCGCGCCTAGCACGATGGGGTCGTCGGGCACCTTCACGTCCGGCAACCGGGTGAACTGGCCGGTCCCGTCCCCCTTGAGGATGGTGAGATCATTGGTGCTCCGGTTGCCGACGATCAGGTCGAGCCGTCCGTCCCCGGTGAAATCGCCGGCAACGACCGGGTGGGGGTTGACGCCGGTTGAAAACTCGGCGAGCTTCCGCAGATTTCCCTTTCCATCACCGGCCAAGAGGACGAGGCTGTCGTCTCCGGCACAGACGATCGCCACATCCTCGTGGCCATCCCCGGTAAAGTCGGCGAAGGCCATATAGTGGGGAAACCTTTTCACCTTGACAACCCGAGGCTCCTCGAAGGTCCCATCCCCCTTCCCGAGGAGGACCGAGATCGTATGCTGCCCAAGGCTGGTCACCACCAGGTCCACGATCCCGTCTCGGTTGAGATCGGTCTGAGCCAATATGTGAGGACGACTGCCCGCAGGGTACTGCGCCACCAGGTTCATCCCTCCCTTGCCATCCCCGCGATGGACGAGGACGGTGGAGAGCAGGGTATCGGCGACCGCTAAATCCACCCGGCCGTCCCGGTCGAAATCGGCTGCCACCACCGCCACCGGCCCCTTAAAGCCCTCGAGCTCCTGCCGCTTGACGAAGCGGCCGCGCCCGTCATTGAGATACAGGGTCACCGTCCCCGCCCCGCTGTTCGCCGAGACCAGGTCCGGGTGTCCATCCCCGTCGAAATCCCCCGCCGTCACCCACACCGGACCGCGCCCCACCTCGTAGGAGTGATTCGCGGCCACGCCTCCCCTGCCGTCGCCGAGGAGGACGGTAATCTTGCGCTCCGCCGAGCCGGCAATGGCCATGTCCAGATGTCCGTCCGTATTGAAGTCGGCCACGACCACCGAGTGGGGGAATCGACCGGCCGGCTCATATCCTTCATGACTATGGCCTGAGTTCTGCGCGAGGACCGGGATCGCCCCTCCCACACCCAGGCCAGAGAAGACGATGATCCACAACCACTCCCTGGTCCTCACCATCGCTCGCCCCCTGTGGTCACCCTCACCGCTCCTGTTTCTGCGGCGCCTCGACGCGTCTCGAGAGGGACCTAAGATAGGCAATCACATCCCAGATCCCCTCATCGCTCATCACCCGCTCCGCCGCAGGCATGAACCGGGTCTTGCCGACTGCCTCTCCACCCTCCTTGATGATCTCGAAGAGATACTGATCCGGAAGCTGCCCCATGTGTTCCGCATTGGACAGATCGGGAATGGGGACGGGAGGCGGAGGGATCTTCTCGCCCCAGCCCCAACCTTCCCCGCGGCCGCCGTGGCACTGGGAACAATATTCCACGTAGAGCGCCTGCCCGCGGGCGGCGTCCCCCCTCTCGGCGGCTACGGCCGGCGCCCCGAATGCGATGATCCCCCATGCCGCTGCGGCACGGAGACCGATGTTTGTCGCGGGGCCCACCTTTCGCGATTGCCCTCTGCTCACTGCTGCGACCTTTCAGGGAACCGCGCACTTGTCTTGTGTACGGCCTTGACTGACGGCCATGCTGTTCTTCGACTGCCGCAGGATAGACAAACTCCGGCCTGAAGGCAAGCGCGAAGCGATCCTCAATCGCTCAAGCGATCGTTCGCCTCCCGACGCAACATGCGCACGAGGACAGATGCCGTGGACGCCGGCAGCAGCCGCGGAGAAGAGACCGTACGTGAGGATGAGGGGCACGTGCCGGAGATCGGTGGTGTGGAGCAGCGTCACGGCAAGCGAACAGCCAGGCCTTTTCCTACTCTCCCCAGGGGTTCCCTCCATCCAGTTTCTCCTGGGTCTCCTCAAGCTCACGGGCCAATCGCTTGAGGTGCTCGGCCACATACTCGGGAGAAGAGAGCTTCGCCAGCGCCTCGATGACCAGATCGAGCACGTGCATGAGGGAGGACTCATCCTTGGGATCATATGAAAGCCGCATCGACATCCCTCGCCCGGGTATTGTATCGGCTTCCGCCGGGCAAGTGCAAGGGAAAGGGGAATCGGCGGAACAAGGGGCATACTCCTCAGGACGTCAGTCGAAATCGCACCGACCACTCCCCCAGAGGCTCGAGCGCAATCCGTCCTCCCATGGGCAGGACCACGTTCTCACGGCCATGCCCGCTTGGAAAGGTCGCGAAGCAGGGAACATCCACATCGCGGGCGAATCGGCCCAGGATGCCTATGACCGAGAAGTCGCGGAGCGCCACACGGGCCCTGCACCGCACCATCTCTCCGAAGACGATCCCCCTCACCCCTTCCAGTTTCCCCGCCAACTTCAGATGCGTCAGCATCCGGTCGATCCGGTAGGGCTCCTCGTTCACCTCTTCCAGAAAAAGGACCTTGCCCTTGGTCTCGATGGCGAAGGGGGTCCCGAGCGAGCAGGTGACCAGGGTCAGATTCCCGCCGGTGAGCTCTCCTTCGATCCGTGCCGGTCGAGAGAGGAAGCGGCCCGGAATGGTCCCCTCGAAGGCCCTGCCGTTCAGCACGAGCGCCCGCACGCTTCGCCGGGTCAATGGGTTGTTGTGGCGACTGAAGTCCGGCTCTACCATGGGCCCATGAAAGGTCACCAGCCCTGCGTGCTGCGTGAGGGCCAAATGGAGAATGGTGACATCGCTCGACCCGAGGAAGACCTTGGGATGCCCGCGGATCAGCGCGAGGTCGAGATGGGGCAGCATCCGCCCTGCTCCATATCCGCCCCTGGCACAAAAGATCCCCTTCACCTCCTCCCGACAAAACATCTCCTGCAGGGCGGCTGCGCGGTCCCGATCCCGACCGGCAAGGTACCCCCACCGATCATAGAGGTGCGGGCCCTCCAGCACCCGAAGGCCCATACGGCGCAAGCTGCTGAGCCCCCGCTTCAAGCGTTTCGGATGCACCGCGCCGGAGGTGGCCACCACCGCCACAAGATCGCCACTGCGGAGAGGCATCGGTCGCTTCTTCCACGTCCGTCGCATCCCGAATTCCCCCTGCCCCGAAGGGCTCAGCCTCTTTTGCGGCCGATCACTTCCAGCCCGGTTCGAATGGTTGTCACATGGATGGCGACGGTGTCGGCGGTCCGTCGGGCATAGCCCCCCGCCAGCACCACGGCCACGGGAACGCGCTTGCGCTTTGCCTCCTGGAAGATGATCTGGTCCCGCCGCTCGAGCCCCGCAAAGGTGAGTTTCAGTCCCCCTTCCTGATCATCCTGGTACGGATCCGCTCCGGCGACGTAGATCAGCAGGTGGGGGCGGAAGATCTCGAAGGCCGGCAGCAGTTGCCGCGACAGCTCCGCGAGATATTCCTCATCCCCCGCCCCGGACGGCAGCCCGATGTCCAGATCACTCCGCTGCTTGAGTTCAGGGTAGAGATCTTCTTGATGCACGGAGCAGGTAAAGACGCTGGGCTCCTCGCGAAAGATGAAGGCCGTGCCGTCCCCCTGATGCACATCGCAGTCAATCACCATGGCCTTGACGATTCGCCCCTCCCGCTGCAGCGTGCGGATCGCAATCGCGCCGTCGTTGAAGACGCAGTAGCCCGCGCCATGATCCGGATAGGCGTGGTGACCGCCGCCGCCGATGTGGATTCCCAGGCCGGTCTCGAGGGCGTATCGGGCGGCCCGGATGGTTCCCTCCACGCCGACCCACGCCGCCTCCACGAGCCCCCGAGAGAAGGGAAGATCCAGCACCGCTAACTCCTCAGCGGTCAGGCTCCCTCGCCGCAACTTGTCGAGATACGCCGGCGTATGGACCAGCAGGATGTCATCATCTCGGGCTGAAGGGGGCTCCTCGAAATCCCCGGCCCTGGCTGTCCCCAGTTCGATGAGTCTTTCCTTGATCAACCGGAACTTGACGGTCGGCAGGATGTGCCCTCCCAAATCGACTTCGTACTGTGGGGAATAGAAAATTTTCATCCCGGTGCGTCCGTCCTATCGATATAACCCATGGCGACGTCATGATAATCGCTTTCGCACACGATTTCCAGCGAGGAGCCGACCGGGCACGTCGACAGAAAATCATTGACCCGGCCCGGCGCCTTCACTACCTTCCCTGTCGGAGAGGTGGGGCATGAAAGGCCTGTGGAGATTCTTCAGGGTCACCCCGCTGCTGCTCCTGCCGACGATGGCAATCTCGGGAGGCTGTGCGAGCGGCGGGGGGCCGGTCCCCGTCCAGGGCGTGGTCACCGGGAAACACCAGATTCCCCCACCGGGAAATCAGTCGGAGAGTCCGGGCAAGGAGAAGCCACGCTACTTCTTGTGGGTGAAGACGAAGGACGGGCCGGCATTCGTGGAGGTGACGGACGGCGTGTTTCGGAGCGTGACGGACGGAGATCAGGTGTGTATCAACTGCGATTCGAGCAGCCGGTGATGTCGCTGCACCATGAGGCTTCACCGCGCCTTTGTCGCTTTCGCGGACAACACGTGCAGATCTGCAAGGCCCAGCTTTTCCACCGATTGAGGGACTGGATAGACGGTCAGGATGCGATCCCGCTCGTCGAGCAGTGCCGTGTCCACCGGCCGAAGCTCGCGGAGCATGAGCAGGGCGCGAGACCGCGCAGTCCGCTCGATCGCCACCATGGGGAGGACGATCTTCTCGTCTGACCCTTCCTCCTGAAAATGCATGTGGCCATCCGTAGGAGGACCTTTCAGAAAATCCAGAAGGATGCGGGCATTCTCGGCGTCCCAGAGGGAGCGGTACTCGGCGGTCGGAGGCCGCTCGGCCTTGAGCTTGATCGGCCCTTCCAGCCACCCCTCGGAATAGTAATAATCCTTCCAGCCGCCCCGAAATCCGTGGGTGAAGAGGAGATACCCCTCATCGGTCACTTGGAGTGGGTGGCGGAGCTCTTGGATCTGCTTGAGGGTCTTCCAGCCATAGGCGAGGTAGATCATGACGCTCCAGGAATCCGCAATGGCCTCGCATAGTGCCCCCACGATCGCCTGCTCAAGCTCGCTCCCTCGCAGTCGAACCTCCGTCGCTCCGAACGTCGCACCAAGCGCGAGGGCGACATCCAAGATTCCCCGCTCGACCCCTGCCCCACTCCCGGGGATTGTCGTCCGACCGTAAAGCCCTTCCACCACCGGCCGGTCCGATCGCGTCCCCTCCGGGCCCTTCAGGTATACGACGAACTCCGCCTGGCCCACGAACCGCCCGGGCCAGGCCTCCACATCCAGCGTGTATTCACCGACACGCCGGCCCTGTAGCTTGAACAACGGATGATCTTTAGGGAGTGCTTCCTTAGCCACGCCTGAGAGGGTACGCAGTCCATGGAGGACTTGGCAAGGAAAAACCGGAGGTCTCCTAGGGAGAGATGAAACCTGTGGGCCCTTAACGTCGCGCATGAGCGGGCGGGCGGGCGAAGCCCGCTTGCGTAGGTCCGCTCGATGCGCTGGCCATGTGTCACATCTGCACATTCGCAACAACACTTGTGATCATGGGTTTGCCCCCCACGAGCTCAATCACCGCGGTTTCAGTGGAAGTGCTACGGATTGTTTGCCCCTGAACCGTCACTGCTTCAGAGACGGTTGCGGTCACTACGGCCCTGGCGGGTCCAGAAAGCGTGATCTTGACGTTCGTTTTCTTGTACTCGTAGTCCGTGGCAACGGCCCAACCCTGCCTGACTGACTCGATATAGCTCGACTTGTCCATTGTGAGTTTCTGATCTTGTCCTGACCCGCGAACGTTGGCTATGACCGTGAGCTTGTCACTCAGAAACTTGGCCAACCCGCTTGCGTCCCGTTGAGAGATGGCGTGGTCAACCTCCGAAACCAGCTTCAGAACGGTCTGCTCGTCAAGCTGTTGCGCGAAGCTGACGCAAGGCACCAAGAACAACACAAACCAAAATAGGACCTTGATACGTTTCATCCGAACCTCCGATGTGGTGACACATAATGTCCCGCATGAGCGCCCCTTACTCCCTATCATCACCTCACCGCCCTCCCGCCGTGTGAGAAGACCCTTGACCGCAGTGCCCGGGAAGGCAGTATTGCAAATTTCGGGCCTTAAGGGCGGTAGGCACCATTGCCACAGAGGCGAACCCAAGGCCTCGCGAGTGAAGTCTCGGAGCCGAATCGAGACGGGAAGGAGGGTGATGAGATGAAGGGAAGCGGGAGGGTTAGCGGGCGGAGATGGCCATGATGAGGACGCCGGAGCCATGCGGCGGGCCCCCGAGCAGGATGGGTCGTCCGCCACGGTGGAGGCTCACCCGGGTGTTGACCTGCGGCGTCGTGATGTGCAGTTCCACGCGTCCCCCATCCACCTTCACGAGCGCGACACCGAGATCCCGGCCTCCGGCAATGACCGTCCGCCAGGGACTCTGTGGGGTCACCTGTCCCCTGTGGACCTCGAGCAACCGGTAACTGGTGTAGGCAAAGTCGCGCTGCAGCTCGCGAACCAGCTGACCGATCGCCGGATCGACAGCGCCGCTGGGCTCACGGGAGGCCTGGATCACCTGGACCTCGATGGGGACTGCCTGGGCATAGGCCAGCGAGACCGGCAAGAGCAGGAATGCGGCCAAGATCAGGAGGAGTGGCTTCACATCTCCCCTCGAGCGACCACCCAGATCACCTGCAGGCCTTCATCTTCATCAGAGGTGGTGAGGACCATCGCTCCGAACTCTGGCTCGGGCTCTACGGCCTCCACGACCACCTGGGCTTGGCCGGGCTTCAACACAACGGTCTTTCCAGGGGGCGTTGCAACCGGTGTTTCCCACAGCAGATACACTGGCGACAGGAGCAGAACGCTGATGACGGTCGCACCCGCAAGCGACAGCCGGGGCCGCTCCCACGTCGCCTCCCAGATCTGGCGGATCCACGCCGTGAAGCGGCCAGCGGGCCGACCACCTTCGATCCGGGCCCGAACCCCTGGCCACAGGACGGGCGCGACCTCCGCTATAGGGTCGTTGAGACCCTGGCGGAGGAGCCCCTGTAGCCTTTTCAGCTTCTCGAGCTGACCGCGGCATTCGCCGCAGCCGACCAGATGCGCCTCCAGCCGCTGCCTCGCAGACGGCCCGAGCTCGTCGTCCACGTACGCGTTGAGAGAATGCTGATATCGCCGATGCCGAATCACGTTAGCTTTCCCCTTCCCAATACACTCCCAGGCTTGCCTGGAGACGGCGTCGGGCATGGAAGAGACGGGACATCACCGTGCCCACCGGCCGGCGGATCACCCGGGCGATCTCCGCGTAAGACAGCCCCTCGAATTCCCGGAGGAGGACCACGGTCTTGAGATCCGGGGGAAGGGTCTCGATGGCCTTTGTGATGCTCTGCCTCAGCTCCTGTCGCTCCACATTCTCCCCGGGGTTCTCCCCGATGCTGACCTGCCGGAGCACTGCATCCTCCTCGGGCACTTCCGGCCTTCGCCGCCGGAGCTGATCCGTCGCCAGGTTCACCAGGATCCGGTAGAGCCAGGTCTTGAACTGCGCCGTACCGCGAAACTCGGCGAGGCGGAAGTAGGCGCGGGCAAAGGCCTCTTGCGCCACCTCCTGGGCGTCCTCTCTATTGCGCAGCATGCGGTACGCGATCGCATAAGCCCGGCCCTGGTGTCGCTTGACCAGCTCTTCGAAAGCGGCCACATCTCCCGTGCGGGAGCGCTCCACCAGCTGGTGGTCTTCCATGGGGCCGACTCCCAATGATGTAGACGAGAAGACGGAACCATTTATTTTCCCTACAGGATATAGCAGAACGGGATCGGGAGCAACGGGAGCAGCCATGTTACCTCGCGAGCGCCACCGGGATCCCCGCCGCGACCGGATAGGGACACAGCCGATTGATGGGACAGGCCGGGCAATTCGGCTTCCGGGCCAAACAGATCCCCCGACCGTGGGCCTGGAGCAGATGGCAGAACCGGACCTTTTCCTTATCGGGTATCAGGGCATTCAGGTCAAGCTCAATCTTGTCCGGATCCGTCTCGGCACTGAGCCCCAGACGCCCTGCAAGGCGAGCCACGTGCGTGTCCACGCCGATCGCGGCCTGGCCGTAGGCGTTGCCCCTTAGGATGTTGGCCGTCTTCCGGCCCACCCCTGGCAGGGTCAGGAGATCCTCGAGTGCCCGTGGGACCTTGCCCTCGAACCGGGCGACGATCTTTTGACAACACCCTTGAATGGCCTTGGCCTTGTTCCGGTAAAAGCCCGTGGAGCGGATCTCTCCCTCGAGGACGGTCCGGTCTGCACTGGCCCAGTCCTGAGGCGCTCGATACTTTCGGAAGAGACTCGCCGTGACCTGGTTCACGCGCTCATCGGTACACTGCGCTGCCAGGATCAGCGCCATGAGAAGCTCGAGCGGTGTCGTGAAGTTCAGCGCCAGCGTGACCCCCGGAGTGGTCCGCACCAGAATCCGGATCACCTCGAGGACCCGTCGCCTCTTCTCTTCCGGGCTCTCCCTGCCGCGCGCCTTGGCCGGCTGCCGGGGCATGACCCCGCTTCCCCTGCCTCCCCTCAAAAATCACCCCTCTTTCTCATCCAGGATCTTCTTCAGGGCATCGCCTCCTGCCCGAGGGGCGTCGCCCTTCAGGTACAACATCACCCCGCCCTACGACAAATTCCTCCTTTCCGAGCTTCGCTTCAGCCTCCATCCTTCCCCTCCCGGCTTGCCGACCGACGACAGACAGAATGACGACGCTCATCGGCTATCGATTAACGCCGCTTCCGCGCGGGCTTGGCTTTTGGCCCTCGCGCCTTCTTGGGGGTTCGTCCACCCCGTGCCCGCTTGCCGGCCGCGGTCCGGAGGTTGGCCATGAGTTGGTCAAGTTTGCGATGGAGGTCGAGCACCTCCTTGCGGCTCGGCGGCAGATAGGCCCCGAGGCCCGCCTTCAAGCCCTCCTCCCACTGCCGGTACTTCTCCTCCAGACGCTCCTGGAACTCCTCGGTCCGGAGGGTCCACGCATCGAGAAGCCGCTTCGCCTCGTCCTTGGCCAGGGCGCCGCGCTGGACCAATTCGTCCACCATCCGCCAGGTTTGCTCCTGAAACTTGACCGCCGCCTCCACAGAAGCATTGACCGATTCGCGCAAGAGTCGCGTCAGCTGCTCTGTCCACTCTGCCATCGCCATTCCTCCATCGCCAGCGGACCAAGACAAAAATAGAAAGGTGTCGCGCGGGGCGGTCAGATGCCTAACACCTTTGCGGCGCGGCTCACATCGCGCGGCTTGACCCAGAACATCGCGCCGTAGCGGCCCGCCCCTGCCGAAACGGCATCAACGGCGGTCACGTTAATCTTCGCCGCAGCCAGCTTTCCCAGGAAGTCGGCGCAGGCGCCCACGCGGTCGTCCCCCTGGACAAGGAAGCCGGTCTTTTTCGAACTGAGCTTCCACTTCGCCCTTTTTGCCACAGTGAGGAAGGCCACAGGGTCCTCCGGAATAAAGTCGAGCTGCGCCCGCTTCCCCTGCGGAAACCCTGAGAACGCGAGCAGATTGATCCCGGCCTCCTTGAGCGCTCCCAAGATCTTGGACCCCTCCCCCGGCTTATCAGGAACCTGGATATAATAGTAGTCAACCCGCCGAATCATCTCCGCCATCTTCCCCCTCCTTCGATCTCCTCGGATCGCCCCTGCCCCGAGCGAGGCAGGTGGGTAATGAAGTCAAAGGTGCTCCAGTTACAGGGAGTCTCGCCCTTTCACGGGAGACCCGTCAAGTGGAAAGACGAGGTCCGCAACCGAAAAAGCTCGCCATCTGACGAATCTGGAAAGATGGAATTGTTAAAGTAATGTAGCATCGTTATATGTCCAACTTCTCTAAACACATAGAATTATACCGTCATGTCTCCTAAGCAGATATATGCGGAGAGGCGGCAGAAGAAATCACCTTCTTGAGCAGAGGAAGAGGGTCCTCGGGAGATTGCTGGAGTGAGGGTTCAGGTAAGCGGTGAGGACGGCCGGGTTATTCGGAGACTGTCTTCTTGATTCCCCGACCCAGGTTCTCGGTATCCTGTGCCATCCCCCGGAAGGTCGCGCATCCTGCCAAGACGATCAAGAGTAACGCAATGAGAATGGAAACCATCCTTCTCATCGGGTGTCTCCCAACGACCCCGCTTCTCCCTGCGGAGCGGATGCGACCTTCAGGTCAACCTTCTCATGCAAGGACGACCCCTTCGCGGGTTGCGAGGACTCCTTCTTGCTCGGGGCGTCTCCCTCCTCACCTTTTCTGATGAGGTAGCCGCCCGCCCCTCCCGCGCCCACCAAGAAGAGGGCACAGCCGGAGGAAAGGAGAAGGGAGACCACGACACAGGCGATCAGTACTCCCCTCCACAGCTTGCTATTTCCAGTCATTTCATGAGCCTCCTGCCCGGTGTGGGCCAGATTTGGTAATCAGTCCCCGCTTGATCCGAGCAAGAATCGTGCCGTGCGCACGACGCTTCGCCGGCCCGAACGTGCCCGGATACGCAGGCATACGCCAGAAGAGCGCCCGCAGGGACTATCGACGAGCACGGCGTGAACCCCGGGCGCTGCGAAGGCGTGGGGACGAGTCCGGCGCGGATGCATCGGGGCGAAGGCGGTCAACGAAGGTGCCGATCACGGCAGTATCCATTGGGTTGAGATCGAGGAATTGCACTCCCATCCCGGTGACGGCACTCGCCTCTCTGTCCTGCCCGGATATCCACGCAACCCGCCCGTGGACCGAGAGGGGGGCGGCCACGCTCGGCAGGGCGAAGCGGAGTATGACCTCGGTCCCCGGCGGCGACGGGTGCTCTGTCGCGATGAACATCCCACCCTGGCCCAGGTTGAAACAGGTCCCGTGAGCTCCCGTGCCCGCCGGAGTGAACTCCACATCCAGGAGAACAGGGGTCCGGACATGCGCCCGCTTCCCGCCTTGAGAGACCCACTGGTGGACCCACGACGCATCGACCGGGTTCTCGAAGGCCACTCCGTGTGGGACGGCGGTCTTGAGGAAGGTCAGCATACGCCGGTCAGTCCAAACGACGTGTCCCCGGATCGGTTCCTCGCGGCCAAGTGTGATCATGATTGGAATCCCGAGTGGAAGGGTCTCGCCCAGTAAGAGGGCAATTCCGCCGGCCCCGACGTTGAGCGTCGTGCCGGTGAGTTGTCTGTGGTCGGCTTTCCCGGGATCTAAGAGCGCGCACTGGACGGGGAGGTAGGCGACAAAGCGGGCCCAGCGCCGCTTGTTCTTAAAGCGAGCCCTTCGATGTCCCTCAGGGCGAGCCATTCGATTTCTCATGGCAGGCCATTCGATTCCCCCCAGCGGTGAGCCCCGTCGAACCACTCACGCATTAAATGACGGAAGGCAGCAAGAAGTATGCCATCCCATGGAGGGTGAAAGTCGCCTGTGGAAGCCTCAAAGTGGGGAGAGAGCGAGCGGCTTAGAACGTTTTACCTTGACAAGGGCGGCCCCGCGCGGATAGTTTTTCCGCGCGCCACGAGCGGTATTTTCTCGAATCGTGATATCGAGCACGCTGTCCGAGGCATCCAAGGGAGTGACGGCAATGGCCGTTGATCCGAGAGGCAGGGAGAGGAGACAGCGGACACCGCAGGGAGCGAAGGGGCTCCCGCAACCAAGAGCGCCGGCCCGGCAGCCCGACGCAGAAGAGCGCTCGCTCGTCGAGCGGCTCAAGGTCAAAGATCAGAGGGCCTTTGAGACCCTGTACCGTCGGTATTGCTCCCGGGTCTACCGGCACGCGATGGTCTTGGTCGGCATTGCGGCAGAGGCGGAGGAGGTGGTCCAGGAGGTATTCCTGACGCTCTACGAAAAGGCAAAGACGTTCCGCGGGGAGGCAGCGTTCTCGACATGGCTGTACCGTCTGACCGTGAACGCCGCCTTGACGCGGCTCCGCCGGCGGAAGAGGAACAGAGAGGCCTCCTACGAAGACTATCTGCCCAAGTACGAACCGGACGGCCACCATCTCGGCAGCGCGGGGTCGGTGGTCGATTGGTCGGCAGATATCGAGAAGAACTTCGCGAGAAAAGATCTGCAGCACATCTTGAAACAGGCGCTGGATCAGCTCCGGCCAATGGATAAGGCGGTGGTGATGCTGAGCGATCTGGAGGGGGTCTCGAATCGGGAGATCGCCAACAGCCTCGGGTTGACCGTGCCGGCGGTCAAGATTCGCCTCCACCGCGCGCGCCTCTTCCTGCGGGGGAGGTTGGCGGTCACGCTGGGACACTCACCCTTTTAGGGAGCACGACGTGGCGAGCAGTATAGTCGGGCGAGCACAGTCCGCGATTTGTCGAGAGGTTACGGACCTGCTTCTGGACTACATGACGGGGGAACTGGATCCTGAGACCGTCTCGGCCTTCGAAGACCATCTCCGCCTGTGCTCGGACTGCGTTGCCTTTTTGAAGACATACAAGAAAACCGTCCAAGCGACACGATCTTTGCGCTTTGAGGATATCCCTGCCGAAATGGAAAAACGGGTGCGCCGATTCCTCCGGGAGCGGACCCAGAAAGGCCACCTGGGCCGGTAGGCCTCTCGGATGCACCGCGGTTCCCCCCTCGGGTCGAACTCCGTGCATCTCTTCCCCCTCTAAGCACGTCTAATGTGCAGGCGAAGTCAAGGGTCTTTCCTGCAGCGACGATCTCACCATGGACGCAAATCGACCACCCTCGTTGGAGGGGCATTGGGTTCCCGTGAACACGCCGTAGAAGGAGGCGAACCGTGAAGGCCATTGCTGTACTCCCCGGGAAAGCCGGAAGTATTCATCTCAGGGAAGTGCCACAACCCTCGGTCCAGGATATCCCCAATGGGCGCGGTGTCCTCGTGAAGGTGTTGCAGGTGGGGGTGGACGGCACGGACAAGGAGATCAACGCCGCAGAGTACGGCCACGCCCCGCCCGGGCATGATTTCTTGATCATCGGCCATGAAAGCTTTGGTCGCGTGGAGGCCGTGGGGCCAAAAGTCACGGAACTCCGACCCGGCGATTACGTGGCGGCCACCGTACGGCGACCGGGCTCAAGCGTCTACGATCAGATCGGCACCTACGACATGACCACCGACGACACCTACTTCGAGCGTGGGATCAACCTGCGCCATGGCTTTCTGACCGAGTACTATGTGGACGAGCCGGAATACATCGTCAAGGTGCCGCAGGGACTGCAGCACGTCGGGGTCCTGATGGAGCCGACCAGTGTGGCCGAAAAGGGAATCGTGCAGGCGGTCGAGATCCAGCGGCGGCTCAAGGTGTGGCAACCGCGGCGGGCTGCGGTGTTGGGCACAGGGCCGCTGGGACTGTTGGCCACGATGCTTTTACGGCTCCGTGGTCTTGACGTCGTCGCCCTCGGTCGCACCCGCCCGCCCTATTTGAACGCGCAGTTGGTGGAGAAGATCGGCGCCCGCTACGTGAGCACACAAGACGTGACACTCACGCAGGCGGCCGCGAAGTTTGGCTCCTTCGACCTCATTCTCGAGGGAACGGGATTCTCGCCTCTGGTGTTTGAGGCCATGGAGGTGCTGGCGAAGAACGGCGTCCTGGTGATGCTCAGCGTCACGGGCGGCGACCGCAAGGTGGAAGTCCCCGCCGACAAGATCAACCTGGGCTTCGTGCTCGGCAACAAGGTGGCCGTTGGCAGCGTGAATGCCAACCGCGAATACTTCGAGCTGGGGGCCAAAGACCTCTCCCAGGCCGAGCTCGAGTACCCCGGATGGCTCTCGAAGCTCTTGACCCATCCGGTAGGCGGGCTCGAGAATTATCGGGAGATGATGCGGCTCTTGACCGAAGAAAAAAACGCCATCAAGGTCTTCGTGCACGTGGCCAAGGACTAGTACCGTTCCAACTTATTTTATTGCCCCGAACACAGGCAAGGCCCGTTCCAGCTAAGGAACGGGCCATGGGTGAGAAAAGTTGGAACGGCACTAGCTGGATTGCGCATCAACCAATCGGTGGAGTGGCCACATGCTTGACGCCTTGAGACGACACTGGCCCGAGTATCTGATGGAGGCGACAGGGCTCGGCCTTTTCATGATCTCGGCAGGCGTGTTCGGCACGATCCTCGAATACCCGGGATCGCCTGTCCAGCAGGCCGTCGCCGACCCTTTCCTGCGTCGGGTCCTGATGGGGGTCGCGATGGGGCTCACCGCCATCGGAATCATCTACTCGCCCTGGGGAAAGCAGTCGGGGGCCCACATCAACCCGGCAGTGACCCTGACCTTCTTCCGACTGGGAAAAATCGAACCCTGGGATGCCCTCTTTTACATCGCCGCCCAATTTGCCGGAGCGATAGCCGGCGTTCTGCTCGTCGCTCTCGCACTCGGCCATTCCTTCGCCGACCCCCCTGTCATCTATGTCACCACCCTCCCTGGTTCGGGCGGACCGGCCATCGCATTCTTGGCCGAACTCGTGATCTCCTTCGCCCTTATGTTGGTCGTGCTGGTCACCACGAACGTTGACGCGCTGGGCCCCTACACGGGAGTATTCGCCGGCGTGCTCGTGGCGACATACATCACCGTGGTAGCCCCGGTTTCGGGGATGAGCATGAACCCGGCGCGCACGTTCGGATCTGCCCTGCCGGCTCAACTGTGGGAGTCCCTCTGGATCTACTTCACGGCCCCGCTGCTCGGCATGCTGTTGGCGTCAGAGGTGTACGTGCGGGTACGAGGCGGCCACCGAGTATTCTGCGCGAAGTTGCACCACCACAATGACAAACGCTGCATCTTCCGGTGCGGCTACGGGAATGTCCGCGGCTAGGTGGGCGGTGCTGGCCACGAAGGCGCTGCGGATGTCGAAGGGGTTTGGAAGGACGGTACGGCTGGAACTCTGCGCTCAGTGGCGCTTCCGCGGGTGACTGGAAGGCTTCGGCCTTCGCCGCCGGGCCCCGCGCACCTTACTCATGATCTTTTCCAGGATGCGGGAGGAAATGCCCTCGGGCAGTTCAAACGAGCGGCTCTCGGTGACAATCGTGAGGGTCTTGCGCGCGGAGTCGTAGAGCGCCTGGCAGGTGCGGCAATGTCCGAGATGGATTTCCAGCTCTCGACGGATCTCAGCTGCCACCTGATCGTCCAGGAAGTTGGCCAGCTCCGCCATGACCTGATCGCAGCTATACACGGGTGCGTCCTTTCCCTCTGCTGATGAAGTGGGGCGCCAACGCCTCGCGGAGCATCAAGCGTCCTCGCAAGAGCCGCGACTTCAAGGCCGGGATACCCAAGCCCAAAGCCTTGGCAGCCTCCTCGGTGGAGAGTTGTTCGATATCCCGCAGCATCACCACCATCCGGTACCCGGCCGGAAGCTTCATCAACGCTCTCTCCACCAGTTCGCGCATCTGCGCCTTGGAGTATAACTGCTCGGGGTTGTCATCCCAGGCCTGCACCTGACGGGGGCGGAACTCCTCTGCCTCCTTGGACCCGGTATCGTCCAGACCCGTCACCCTCTTCCGTGCACGCAGGCGCTGGATGCCGTCGTTGATGGCGATGCGGATGAGCCACGTGGAAAATTTCGCTGCGCCCCGGAACTTACCGATACGCTCAAATGCCTTCAGGAATGCATTCTGCGTGCCGTCCTCGGCGTCCTCGGCGTTTCCGGTGATGCCGATGAGGGTACGGTAGATGCGTCGCTGGTGGCGGCGAACCAGTTCTTCGAAGGCGCCCAAGTCGCCCCCCCGTACACGCGCCACCAGGTCGGCGTCCGGGTCCGCTACAGCCACCTGGGGCACTGGAGCTCGGGTAACACCTGTTAGACCCGGCGGAACACCCAAACGATTCACCATTTCGGCGCCAGCACGGCTGGCAGCTTTGAGCGCGGGCCCGGCCTGCAACCCGAAGGCATGCCTCGGTTCGAAGTCTGGCACGGTGCCGAGACCCATCTGGAGGGTGTTGAGGTAGCTCGTCAAACCGGTCATGACGATCGATTCTAGGATCTGCTCGTCGGTGAAGCCGTGCGTCCGGAGCCGATCGATGTCTCCCTGGCCGACCTCCGTCGGGCGCTGGCTCAGCTTCAGGGTAAAATCCAACAGGGCAGTATTGGAGTCGGGAAGGCCGGCCTGGCGGTGGTCCAGGGCGATCTGGTCCGACTCGTCCTCTGGAATCCCCAGGCCACGTAACATCTCGCAGTGGACCGCGACGCAGTACGTATTCAGATTCGCGGCGGAAATGACCAGGAGGATATATTCCTTCTGCACCCGGGAGAGCACATCGTCGCTCAGCAGCACCGTCCGTACTACCTCTGCTTCGGCCTCAAGGACATCGGGTCGCAACGTCTGCGCGCGGAAAATGTTGGGAACGAATCCGAACTTCTCCCGGAAGAAAGCGAACGGGGCGAAGGCCTCCGGGATCATCTCCACGGCGCGCAGGTACGGTTTCGCCGCCTCATGCCTGTGGGCGGCTCGGGGGCGGACGTTAGCCCGGAGGGGAATCCTCTTCGATGCAAGCTTCCTCGGCCGAGAATCCGGCACGGCACCCAGACCCTCGGAGAGGGTGCAGACAAACTCGGTGAACGCAGCCGTAAGGATCGCCTCCAGGATGGCCTCGTCGGAGAAGTCGTGCTGGCGTAGGCCGTCAATATCGTGTCTCGATACCCGCGTGGGTTGGTGAGTCAGCTTCAGGCCGAAATCGAGCAGCGCCACATCGGATCTGGAGAGTCCGGCGCGGCGGTGATCGATCGTCATCTGCCGGAGCTGGTGGTCAGCCACGCCGAGCGCGCGCAGCATCTCCCAATGAGCCGTGACACAATAGGTGTTCCGATGCGCCGCTGACACCGCGAGCAGCATGCATTCCTTTTGGCGTCGGGAGAGGGCTTTCTCCTTGAGCAGGACGGCACCGGCGATTCGAGCCTCGGCCTCGATGACGCGGGGCAGCAGGGTCTGTGCGCGAAAGAGGTTCGGGACGAAGCCGAAGTTCGCCCGGAAGAAGGCAAAAGGCCAGAACGTCTCGCCCAATTCTACTTCAGGCAGGAAACCCATGACCCCTTCCTTGAGGTTGGAACCACTTGGGTGCTGACCGGTGCGACAAAGAGCCTAGCCCACGTGAAACGTGGTGTCAACCTCAGCACCCCTGAGGGGACCCATACCCCAGGATCCCCGCCTCAGAATACCTGCATCCTTTTCTCCCGATCCGAAATCTAATCCAGTGTACCGTTCAGGACCGCGATCGGGGAACAAAGTCGAAATCACTTCACAGGAGGAAGACTCATGCGTACGGTTCGTCAGGCCCGCTCGATTGGAATCGCCCTGCTGTCCACGCTAGTCACGATAGGGTTGCTCACCGTAACAACCAGCTTCGCTGCCGAGACCACCAAGCCCTTCAAAGGCAAGGAGGTCAACGGCGGGACCGTCACCCACGAGGTGAAGGACGGCAAGCATATCCTGACCCTGTCGAAGGACTTCAAGGTCCCCGGCTCTCCAGACCCTCACTGGCAACTGATCGATTCCAAAGGGACCGTGTATCTGCTCGACCGGCTCAAGCTGAAAGACGACAAGATCACGACGAGCATTTCCGTGCCGGCGTACGTGCCCGACATCGCGAAGGTCCAGATGTGGTGCGCGTGGGCGGTCGTCGTGCTCGGCGAGGCACCGTTCGACAAGGTGGTCAAAGCCCATGGCAAGTAGCCGAAGAGCGCGCCGTGGACTCGATTTACCAAGCGGAGGAAGGGTCATGATTTCCGGGAGAACTGTTGCCCTGGCGCTCGCCGTGGTAGCGGTGGCTGCTATCAGCGAGGCTCAAGTAATCACCAAGAAGGCCCTGACGCTCGACGGGGCGAAGAAGATCGCCGCTGCGGCCGCGGCCGAGGCAAAAAAGAAGAATGCAAAGGTCGTCATCGCTGTTGTCGATGATGGCGGCAGTCTGATCCTCCTGGAGCGCCTCGACGACACCCAGGTAGCGAGCGTGGACGTGGGGATCGGCAAGGCACGAACGGCGGCGATCTTCCGTCGGCCGAGCAAGGTGTTCGAGGATCAGATCCGCGAGGGGCGCGTCGCCGCGTTGGCTCTCACCGGTGCCACGCCGCTCCAGGGTGGGATCCCGATCCTCTTTGAGGGAAAGGTCATCGGCGCCATCGGCGTGAGCGGGGAAACCCCCTCGCTGGACGAAGAGATCGCCATCGCGGGGGCCAACGCCCTTACGGCTCGTGCAGCAGGGTCCGCCGGGACTCAATCGTCTCCAGCGGTCACCTACATCCCAAGCGACAAGGTGAAGGCGGCCTTCGCCAAGGGCGTGCCCTTGCTCGAGGTGGAAGGCTACAAAGTACACGCTAGCCGCCGT
Source organism: Methylomirabilales bacterium (SeqCode) (assembly GCA_050732295.1). Lineage (GTDB taxonomy): Bacteria > Methylomirabilota > Methylomirabilia > Methylomirabilales > CSP1-5 > CSP1-5. The sequence goes on along the minus strand of JBOHQS010000007.1, from coordinate 13,216 downwards.
GACGCACCTGGGATAGCCGAGGTGCACACCTGGGAGATCGACGTCATCTACGTGCTCGAGGGTTCCGCCACGTTCGTCACCGGTGGAACGCTGGTCGATCCAAAGACCACCGAGCCCGGCCAGATTCGCGGGCCCTCGATCCAGGGCGGCGAGACGCGGCGTCTCGCCAAGGGCGACGTGATCATCGTCCCGAACGGGGTCCCTCACTGGTTCAAGGAGGTCCAGGGGCCCTTCCTCTATTTCGTCGTCAAGCCCATCTCGCCCGCCGGAGAAGGCAAATGACCGGGCGCACGCCTCATCTCGTTGCGACAATCGCAGTCGCGTTGATCCTCGGGACCGCTGGCTCGGGGGCGCACGCCCTCCAAGAGGTCCCCACGGGCCAGCCCGAGGCGACTATCGATCTGACCACGAAGGAAGGCGTGCGCCTGGTCAAAGGCGAGTGGCGTTACAGTGACACGAAGATCATCGAGGTGGATTTCAAGGCCCCGGGACCGGACGGCCAGCCGACAGGGAAGACGATCAAGACGTACGACTACACGCCCCACGCCGGCGGAGCCGACTTCGATGATTCGCGATGGGAGGTGCTCGATCCCACAACGCTGGACAAGCGCCGCGGACCCGGCCGCCTGTCTTTCAATTGGTACCGGATCAACGTCACCATCCCCGAGCGGATCGGACAGTTCAATCCAACAGGGTCCACGGTCGTGTTCGAGACCTCCGTGGACGACTACGCCGAGGTCTGGGTGGATGGTGAGTTACCACGGCAGGCGGGGCAAAGCGGCGGCTCCGTCGTGAAAGGCTGGAACGCCTCGAACCGTCTCATCATCGGCCGTGACGTCAGGCCCGGCCAGAAGATCCAGCTCGCCGTGTTCGGCATGAACGGCCCGATCTCGAACCCGCCGACGAACTTCATCTGGATGCGCCTAGCAAAGCTCGAGTTCTCCAAGGGAAGTACGGTGCCGATCGCCGTGATTCCACAAGAGGTGAATGTCGAGGTCATCCGGCTCGCTCCCGCAATGAACGCCATCGTAGGGCCAAATCCGAAGATCTTTAAGCTCGCCGAGGGCTTCAAGTTCACCGAAGGCCCGGTCTGGGTGCCCAACGGCAGCTACCTGCTCTTCAGCGACCCCAACAACAATACCATTTACAAGTACGCGTCGAATGGACAGCTCTCGGTGTTCAGAGAGAAGAGCGGTTATGCCGGCGGAGACATTGCCGAGTATGGCCAACCTGGATCGAACGGACTGACGCTGGATCGGGAGGGACGTCTCACCATTAACGAACATGGCAACCGCCGCGTTAGCCGCCTGGAGAAAGATGGAACCGCAACGGTGCTCGCGGATCGCTACGAGGGGAAGCGGCTCAACAGTCCGAATGACCTCGTCTATCGCTCTGACGGCACGCTCTACTTCACCGATCCGCCTTTTGGGCTTCCCAAGTTCTTCGCCGATCCGAGGAAGGAATTGCCCTACAGTGGCATCTTTTCGATCTACAAAGGCCAGCTCCAGTTGATCAGCAAAGACTTGAACGGTCCCAATGGCATTGCCCTTTCCCCCGACGAGAAATACCTGTACGTCGGCAATTGGGATGAGAAGAAAAAGGTCGTCATGCGGTACGAGGTCAATGCCGATGGAACCGTGTCGAATGGCAAGGTCTTCTTTGATATGACCAGTGCCCGGGGTGAAGACGCGATTGACGGAGTGAAAGTGGATCAACAGGGCAATCTCTACATCTCCGGTCCTGGCGGACTCTGGGTTATCTCACCTGCGGGCAAGCACCTAGGCACCATCAAGGCCCCGAGGCACATCCACAACATGGCTTGGGGCGATGAAGATGGCAAGACGCTCTACATGACGGCGCGGTCCTCGCTGTACCGCATGCGATTGAACATCCCGGGTGCGCGGCCCGTCCGAGAAGCCACAGAGAAAAGACCATGACGAGAAGGGTCCTGATTGTCCTCCAGATCGCCGTCACTCTGACGATTTTTCTGCAATTCTTGCCAGAGGCGGTATCGCAGCAAGGGAGCTCAGCCCTCGGCAAGATTGTCCGGCTGGACTCGCGTCTGGACCGACTGGTACCCCGTGATGCGGCCCTCGAGAAGGTCGCCGGCGGCTTCACCTGGGTCGAGGGACCGGCCTGGCACCGGACAGGCGGGTATCTGCTCTTCTCTGACATCCCGAACAACGCGGTCTTCAAGTGGCAGGATGGGGCCGGTGTCAGCCTCTTCTTGAAACCGAGCGGGTACACCGGCACGGTGCCGTTTCAAGGCCGGGAGCCTGGCTCGAACGGGCTCACATTCGATGCCGCCGGCCGCCTCGTCCTCTGCGAGCACGGCGACCGGCGCATCTCGCGGTTGGAAGAAGATGGCCGTAAGACCACGCTGGTGGACCGTTACGAGGGCAAGCGCCTAAATAGCCCCAACGACCTCGTCTTCATGTCGAACGGCGACCTCCACTTCACCGACCCGCCCTTCGGGTTGCCCAAGGCCTTTGATGACCCGCAGAAAGAGCTCGATTTCAGTGGTGTCTACCGGCTCTCGCGGAGCGGCACGCTGACGGTGCTCACCAAGGAGATCAAGGCGCCGAACGGCATCGCCCTCTCCCCTGATGAGAAGACGCTGTACGTGAGCAACGCCGATCCGAACCGGGCCGTCTGGCTGGCCTACGACATGAGAGGCGACGGTACGGTAGGCAGCGGCCGCGTCTTCTTCGATGCAACGCCCTGGACCAAGACCAAGAAGGGAGTGCCTGACGGCATGAAGGTGGACCGGGACGGAAACCTCTTTGCGGCCGGGCCGGGCGGCATCCATATCTTTACGCCGGATGGAACGCACCTCGGGAGCATCGAGATAGATGGGCTCACATCGAACGTCGCCTGGGGCGGTGACGGCTCAATGCTCTACATCACCGCCGACAAGGCCATTTACCGCATCAGGCTCAGCACGAAAGGGGCAGGGTTCTCATCATGATCACGGACAACGGCAAGAGACAGCGCTTCTCCCCGAGGGTGCCCTCTTACGACATGAGCCAGTGGGGTCTGATCCTGGCCGGAGGGGACGGCACAAGGCTTCGTTCCTTGACCCGGAGAATTGCGGGGGACGACCGACCAAAACAGTTCTGCCCCGTCCTCGGCAGAGAGACCCTCCTGGACCAGACCCGCCGGCGTGTCGCCTTCACGGTCTCACCCGACCAGACCCTGATGGTTCTCACCCGCCCCCATGAGCCCTTCTACGCCCCCCTCCTGGCCACCCTGCCCTCGCGCAATCTGGTCATCCAACCGGAGAACCGAGGAACCAGCCCTGCCATCCTGTACAGCCTTCTCCGGATCGCCAAGATGGCGCCGACGGCATCGGTCGCCCTCTTCCCGTCCGATCACTACATCTCCGACGACGAGGCGTTCATGACCCACGTTCGGGCCGCATTCGAGGCAGTCCGCATCCGTCCGGAACTGGTGGTATTGCTGGGAATCACTCCGGAATACCCCGAGGGTGAGTACGGCTGGATCGAACCGGCGGGTCCGATCCTGGGACAGCAGGGAGGCGCGCTCTATCGGGTCCAACGCTTCTGGGAAAAGCCGCTCCCTGCTCTGGCCCACACACTCCTAGTCCGGGGCTGTCTGTGGAACAGCTTCGTCATGGTGGCCCGCGTTGCGAGCCTCCTGGCACTGATTGAGGATGCCCTCTCCGATCTCTACCACGCATTCCTTCGCATCTGGTCGGCGCTAAACACCCCCCATGAGCGAGAGGTCATACAGGACCTCTACGCCCAGCTCCCTTCGACGAACTTCTCTGACCAGGTTCTGGTCACTCGCCCAGAGGACCTGGCTGTGCTTCGCGTCAGCGGGGTGCGGTGGAGTGACCTGGGGGAACCGAACCGTGTCTTGAACCTGCTGGCTCAGAAGGGTATCCGGATGGGCCGAGCGGTAGCGCCCGCGCCGATTTCTGCGTAGGGCCTTTTCGTTCGTTGATATTTGACAGCCCGGCAGGAGATAATGCGGAATGCCGACCCTTCGGCGCTAAGGTCGGCAGAGGGTCCTGGCGCGGGCGCAGAACGTAAGGAGGAATCATGGCCCGAGCGGATCATTTTGATGTGATCATCATCGGGACCGGCGCTGGCGGCGGGACGCTGGCATACAGACTGGCGCCCTCTGGTAAGCGCATCCTCCTCCTCGAGCGGGGCGGCTATGTCCCACGCGAGAAGGACAACTGGAGCACGAGGGCCGTCAACCTTGAAGGAAAGTACCAGACCAAGGAAGTCTGGCTGGACAGTAACGGCGACCCTCTGCACCCCCACACGAACTACTACGTTGGCGGCAACACCAAGTTCTACGGCGCCGCGCTCTTCCGTCTGCGGAAGGAAGACCTCGGTGAGATCAAGCACTCCGGCGGCATCTCGCCGGCATGGCCCATCTCCTACGAGGACATGGAGCCCTACTACACCCAGGCCGAGCAACTCTACCATGTGCATGGGCAGCGTGGCGAAGACCCCACCGACCCCCTGGCCTCTGGACCTTATCCCCACCCTCCGGTGAGTCATGAACCGCGGATCCAGCAACTGAGCGACGACTTTGCACGCCTCGGCCTGCGACCGTTCCATACGCCTCTCGGCGTCATGCTGGATGAACAGAACCCGCACAAGAGCCGGTGCATCCGCTGCGACACCTGTGACGGGCATCCCTGCCTCGTCTACGCCAAGTCGGATGCGCAGGTGTTGTGCGTGGACCCGGCGCTCGAACACCCCAACGTGAGGCTCCTGACCAACGCTTACGTCTCGCGTCTGGAGACGAGCCCGTCTGGCCGCGACGTAACGAAAGTCGTCGTGCAGCGGAACGGAGCGACCGAGGCATACTCGGCGAACATCGTGGTGGTCTCCTGTGGCGCAATTAACTCCGCGGCGTTGTTGCTCCGCTCGGGCAACGATACGCACCCGCGGGGACTGGCCAACGGCTCTGACGTCGTCGGACGCCACTACATGGGACATGTCAATTCGGTCTTGATGGCCATCTCCAAGTGTCCTAACCCCACGGTCTTCCAGAAGAGCCTGTCGGTCAACGACTTCTACTTTGGCTCCAAGGAGTGGAACTATCCCATGGGCCATATCTCGTTTGTCGGAAAGCTGGATAGGGACACGTTGAGGGCGGGCGCGCCGGCCATCGCGCCGGGCTTCACCCTCGACCTGATGGCAAAGCACTCGCTCGACTTCTGGCTCACGTCGGAGGACCTGCCCGATCCAGACAACCGCGTCATACTCGACCACAAGGGTAACATTGTGCTCGTGTACCAGCCGAACAACGAAGAAGGGCACCAGCGACTCATTGCCAAGCTCAAGGACCTGATGAAGCAGCAAACCAAGTGTCAGGAGCATGACCACGAATGCCACGTGGGGTTGTTTGCGCGGAGCCTATTCGTCGGGCAGCGCATCCCGTTGGCGGGCGTGGCGCACCAGAACGGCACCATCCGCTTTGGGCGCGACCCAAAGACCTCGGCGCTCGACGTCAATTGCAAGGCGCACGAACTGGATAACCTCTATGTGGTGGACGCCAGCTTCTTCCCTTCGAGCGGGGCGGTGAATCCAGCCCTCACCATCATCGCCAACGCCCTGCGGGTCGGCGATCACCTGCTCCAGCGCCTGCGCTGAAGGAGCACCCATGGCACCCCTACCTCCGCATCGCAGGGTTGCATCCGCACTTCTGATCCTGTGGGCTCTCCTCGCCCTCGCGCTGGAGGTGGCCTGGGGGCAGCCGCCTCTGCACCAGCCCCTGGTCGCCGCCGTCGATGCAGTAGGGATGACCGTGTCAGATATGGATCGCGCCGTCGAGTTTTACGCGAGGGTCCTCACCTTTGAGAAGGTCTCCGATGTCGAGGTGGCCGGGAGCGAATACGAACACCTACAGGGGGTCTTCGGGCTCCGCATGCGAGTCGTGCGAATGAAGCTTGGCGACGAGTCCATCGAGTTGACGGAGTACCTGGCCCCCAAGGGCCGGCCGATTCCAGTGGACTCGCGCAGCAATGACCGCTGGTTTCAACACATCGCGATCATCGTCGCCGACATGGAACGCGCCTACCGGGTGCTACGCCAGGACAAGGTCCAGCACGCGTCCTCCGGGCCTCAGCGCCTGCCCGATTGGAACAAGAACGCGGCCGGCATTCGCGCCTTCTATTTCAAGGATCCCGACGGCCACGCCCTCGAGATCCTCCAGTTCCCCCCGGATAAAGGCGATGCCAAATGGCATCGGGCGACGGACAAGCTCTTTCTCGGCATCGATCACACCGCCATCGTCGCTGCCGACACCGACGCCAGCCTGAAATTCTATCGGGACCTCCTGGGGCTGAAAGTAGTCGGGGAGAGCGAAAACTACGGCACCGAACAGGAGCATCTCAACAACGTCTTCGGCGCACGGCTGCGGATCACCACGCTCCGAGCGGCCGCCGGCCCGGGCATCGAGTTACTCGAATACCTGGCGCCGCGAGATGGCCGCCCCATGCCGGCCGACGCGCGGGCCAACGATCTTATCCACTGGCAAACACGATTGATCGTCCGCGACGCGGAGGCGGCGGCAGCGCGGTTGCGCGCCGGCAGGTCCGCTTTTGTCTCTCCGGGCGCCGTCACGATTCCGGGGAGTGGACTCGGATTCACGAAGGGCCTCCTGGTGCGAGACCTGGATGGCCACGTGATGCAGCTCACGGATAGATAAATGAGCCAAGCGCTGAACAAGAACGAATGGCTCGAAGCGGATGGCCTGGGCGGTTTCGCCTCGGGGACCGTTGCCGGCATTCGGACGCGGCGGTACCATGGCCTCCTCCTGACCGCGACGACCCCGCCCACCGGTCGCGTCCTTCTCGTCAATGGTCTTGACGCCTGGGTCGAGACGCCGACGGGAAGTTTCGCCCTCTCCTCCCAGGCATACCCGCCTGATGTGATTCACCCCGACGGCGCCCGGCGGATCGAGGCCTTCGAGGCAGAACCGTGGCCGCGCTGGCGCTTTCGGCTCGAGGATGGCACAGAGATCGAACACGGCCTCTTCGTCCGAAACGGCGCTTCCGTGACCGTCCTCTCCTGGCGTCTCCGGTCACGCCAGAGAGGCGTCAGGCTCTCGGTCCGGCCCTTTCTCTCCGGGCGTAACTACCACGCCCTCCACCATCAGAATCCCCATTTCCGGTTCGATGCAGAGGCGCGTGACGGCCGGCTCGTCTGGCGCCCCTATCCCGACCTTCCGGGGATCGTCGTCCTCTCAAACGGAGCATACGCGCATCAGCCCGATTGGTACCGCAACTTCCTCTACGAAGAGGAGCGGGCCCGGGGCCTCGATTTCACCGAAGACCTCGCCTCGCCCGGGATCTTTCGATGGGACCTCGCCGCGGGCGAGGCCGTCCTGATCCTGGCCACAGAGGGGCAAGAGTCCGCGACCCTTCCGCGGGGGGCTTCAGCGGAGACGTGTGTGAAAAGCCTCCGTGATGCCGAACGGCGTCGGCGAGGCTTCGCGTCCCGCCTTCACCGAGCAGCGGACGCCTATCTCGTCCGCCGGGGTACGGGAAAGACGATCGTTGCGGGGTATCCGTGGTTCACCGATTGGGGCCGCGACACCTTCATCGCGCTGCGCGGCCTCTGTCTCGCCACCGGAAGACTCGCAGAGGCCCAGCAGATCCTTCTCGAATGGGCGGGGGCGGTCTCCGAAGGGATGCTCCCCAATCTGTTCCCCGATCGAGGGGACGCCCCGGAGTTCAACTCGGTCGATGCCTCGCTCTGGTATGTCATTGCGGTCCACGATTTCCTCCGAACGATGGAGGCAGAGGAGCACAAGGTCTCAGCCCGCGATCGGAAGACCCTCCGGGAGGCTACCGAAGCGATTCTGACCGGCTACAGCCAAGGGACGCGTTACGGCATCCGTCTCGACGATGACGGACTGCTGGCCGCTGGCGAGCCTGGCGTGCAACTCACCTGGATGGATGCCAAGGTGGGCGACTGGGTCGTCACGCCGCGGATCGGCAAGCCGGTCGAGGTCGAGGCCCTCTGGCTCAACGCCCTCTGGGTCGGGAGCCAATTCTCGGAATCGTGGAAGAGTCTCCTTGCACGCGGCTCGCAGGCCTTCCGTGCCCGCTTCTGGAACGAGGCCGGCGGGTGTCTCTACGATGTGGTCGATCCGAATCATCAACCCGGGACGGCCGATCCCGCCTTCCGCCCGAACCAGATTTTCGCCGTGGGCGGCCTCCCCATCTCCCTGTTCGAGGGCGATCGGGCCCGCCGCGTCGTCGAGGCCGTCGAGGCGCGCCTCTGGACACCGCTCGGCCTGCGCTCGCTGGCCCCCGGGGAGCCGGGGTATACTCCCCGCTACGAGGGGGGCGTTCGCGAGCGAGACGGTTCCTATCACCAGGGGACCGTCTGGCCGTGGCTCATCGGACCCTTTGTCGAGGCCTGGGCGCGAGTGCGGGGGGGAACGCGCCAGGCCAAGCGAGAGGCCCGCGCGAAGTTCCTCGATCCGATCCTCCGACATCTGGACGAGGCCGGCCTCGGCCACATCTCAGAGATCGCGGACGGGGATCCACCGCACACGCCGCGGGGATGCCCCTTCCAAGCCTGGTCCGTAGGGGAGGTCCTCCGTCTCGTGGAGGTCGTCCTCGCGGAGAATGGAGATAAGGCTCGATAGATCGAACGGATGCTCGCCCCGGCAAGCGAAGCACCGATGGGAGAAGGACCCATGACAAGAGAAGAGAAACGACTGCAGGAAGCGCACGAGCGAAAGGCGCACTGGAAGCGTTGGGGGCCGTATCTGAGCGAACGCGCCTGGGGGACGGTGCGGGAGGATTACAGCCCCCACGGCACGGCCTGGGATTGCTTCCCCCATGACCATGCCCGCTCCAGGGCGTACCGCTGGAGCGAGGACGGGATCGCCGGTATCTGTGACCGGCGTCAGATGATCTGTTTTGCCATTGCGCTGTGGAATGGTCGCGATCCCATCCTGAAAGAGCGCATCTTCGGACTCACCGGCAATGAAGGGAATCACGGCGAGGATGTCAAGGAGTACTACTTTTACCTCGATTCGACGCCGACCCACTCGTACATGAAGTACCTGTATAAATATCCCCAGGCGGCCTTCCCCTACGGATGGCTCGTCGAGGAGAACCGGCGCCGCGGCCGCGGCCGCCCCGAATTCGAGCTCATGGACACGGGCGTCTTCAACGAAGACCGGTACTTCGACGTCTTCGTGGAATACGCAAAGGCGGCCATGGAAGACATCCTCGTCCGCATCAACGTCATGAACCGCGGGCCGGAGTCGGCCCAGTTGGTCTTGCTGCCGACGCTCTGGTTTCGGAACACCTGGTCCTGGGGTTCCGATGAGCCGCGGCCGAGCCTGCGGAGGGGAAAGGTCCCGGGGCGAGGTGCGGTGATCGAGGTCCATCATCCCTCCTACGGCCGGCGATGGCTCCACTGTGAGGGGTCGCCGGAGCTGCTCTTCACCGAGAACGAGACGAACCACCGACGGCTCTACGGGGTCGAGAACAACTCACCCTACGTGAAGGACGGCATCAACGACTATATCGTCCATGGCGTCAAGGAGGCCGTGAACCCTGAGGCCTTCGGCACGAAGGTCGCCGCCCATTATCCCCTCACCATCGCCCCCGGGAAGATGGTGACCGTCCGGCTGCGCTTCACCGACAGAGAAATCCCAGCCACAGGAGAGAAGGCCTTCGGGACCGCCTTCGACCAGATCGTTGACGAGCGCCAACGCGAAGCTGAGGAGTTCTACGCGACGGTCATTCCCCGCGATCTCTCGCCGGACGCCCGAAGCGTCATGCGTCAAGCGTTCGCGGGGCTCCTGTGGTCCAAGCAGTTCTACCATTACGTGGTGAAGGATTGGCTCGAGGGCGACCCCGCCTTTCCGCCCCCACCACCTGAGCGGAAGCATGGGCGCAATCACGAGTGGACGCATCTGTACAATGCCGACGTCATCTCGATGCCGGACAAGTGGGAGTACCCCTGGTACGCCGCCTGGGATCTTGCCTTCCACTGTGTCCCCCTGGCGCTGGTAGATTCCGATTTTTCCAAGGAACAGCTGATCCTGATGCTGCGCGAGTGGTACATGCATCCGAATGGACAGCTCCCCGCCTACGAGTGGGCCTTCGGCGACGTCAACCCCCCGGTGCATGCCTGGGCCGCCTGGCGCGTCTACAAAATTGAGAAGAAGCGCCGCGGGAAAGGCGACCGGGACTTCCTCCAGAAGGTCTTTCATAAACTGCTGCTGAACTTCACCTGGTGGGTCAACCGCAAGGATGCCGAAGGGAAGAACGTCTTCCAGGGAGGTTTTCTGGGGCTCGATAATATCGGCGTCTTCGACCGGAGCGCCGCCCTGCCGACCGGCGGCCACATCGAGCAGTCGGACGGGACGAGTTGGATGGGGATGTACTGCCTGAACCTGCTGGCGATCGCGCTGGAGTTGGCGCGGGAGGATCCGGCGTACGAGGATGTGGCCAGCAAGTTCTGGGAGCATTTCATCTATATCGCCGACGCCATGAACAGTCGCGGCGGTGAGGACATCGCGCTATGGGATGAAGAGGACGGGTTCTACTACGACGTCCTGCACCTGCCGGACGGCCAACACTTTCCTCTGAAGGTGCGTTCGATGGTGGGGCTGATCCCCCTGTTTGCCGTGCAGACGCTGGAGCCGAAACTGCTGAACCGGCTGCCGGGCTTCAAGCGGCGCCTCGAGTGGTTCATAGACCATCGACCTGAGCTGATCCAAAATGTCGCGTGCATGAGAACCCCGGGGCAGGAGGAGCGGCGATTGCTGTCCGTTGTCACGCCTGACCGACTGCGCCGCGTGCTGAAATTCATGCTCGACGAGCGGGAATTCCTGTCGCCGTACGGGATCCGGGCGCTTTCCCAGTCCCATCGGGATCACCCGTACACGTTGACGGTCAGCGGGGTCCAGCACCGGGTGGACTATGAGCCGGCCGAATCGAGCACCGGCCTCTTTGGCGGCAACTCGAACTGGCGAGGGCCGATCTGGTTTCCGGTGAACTACTTGATCATCGAATCCCTTCAGAAGTTCTACTTCTATCTCGGCGACGACTACAAGGTCGAGTGCCCGACCGGCTCAGGCCGGATGGCAACCCTGTGGGAGGTGGCAGGCGAGATCTCCCGGCGCCTGACCCGGATCTTCCTCCGCACGGCCGATGGGCGGCGACCCGTTTACGGGGGCTCGGGAAAGTTTCAGAACGATCCCCAGTGGCGCGACCTCATCCTCTTCTACGAGTACTTCCACGGCGATACCGGTGCCGGGGTCGGCGCCGGCCATCAGACCGGCTGGACCGGCCTCGTGGCCAAGCTGCTGCAGCAGAGCGGTGCGTGACCAGGCGTAGTAGAAGGATTCGGGTGAAACGAGTCTACGAGCCGGCGCGCCGGGAGGACGGCCCACGCTTCCTGGTAGACCGCCTCTGGCCCAGAGGCATCACACGGGAGAGGCTCTCCCTGGATGCCTGGGTAAAGGAGGTCGCCCCCAGCGATACCCTGCGGCGCTGGTTCGCCCACGATCCCTATCGATGGGACGAATTCCGTCGTCGGTATGCGGCGGAACTCGACCGGCGTCCCGAGGCGTGGGGTCCCATCCTCGAGGCGGCGCGCACGGGGACTGTGACGCTTGTGTATAGTGCCCGAGACTCCACGCGCAACAACGGTGTGGCGCTCAAAGGATACTTGGAGATGAAACTCAAAAAGGCATCGTAAAGACGAGGAGGTTTCGAGCCATGGCACCGACGACAGGGGGACCGGAACGATACGACGCCATCATCATCGGGACCGGCCAGGCGGGCAAACCCCTCGCGGTTGCCCTCGCCGAGGCCGGATGGAAGACAGCCATCATCGAGCGAAGGCACGTGGGCGGCACCTGCATCAATGTGGGGTGCACCCCCACGAAGACGATGGTAGCCAGCGCGCGAGTAGCCTATCTCGCTCAACGGGCGGCGGATTACGGGGTCCACCCGAACGGGGTGCGAGTGAACATGGCCGAGGTGCGGCGGCGCAAGCAGGGCATCGTCGAGAGCTTCCGCAACGGCAGCCAGCGACATCTCCAGAACACGAAGAACCTAGAGCTCATCTTCGGCGAGGCGAGCTTCAGCGCCCCGAAATCCGTGGCGGTGCGCCTGCCGAGGGGCGAACCCCGCCACCTCACCGCCGACACCATCTTCATCAACACGGGTGGCCGGCCGGAAGGCCCTCCCCTGCCCGGCCTCAACAGCGTCCCGGTCCTCGACTCCACGTCGATTATGGAACTGGACGTCTTGCCGGAACATCTACTCGTGCTCGGGGGAGGTTACATCGGGTTGGAGTTCGGCCAGATGTTCCGGCGATTCGGGAGCGCGGTCACGGTCGTCCAGCGCGGCAAACAGTTGCTCGCCCGCGAGGACGCGGATGTAGCCGAGGAAGTCGCCAAGATCTTGCGGGAGGACGGCGTGGAGGTGCTGCTGGAAGCGCAGGCCGTTCGCGTCGCAAAGGACGGCGACGGGACCATCCGACTTACGGTCAGCGGTCCGGCGGGCGAGCAGACGCTGAGCGGTTCCCATCTCCTGGTGGCAGCCGGCCGGGCCCCCAACACGGAGGCACTCAACCTGACCACGGCGGGCATCACAACGGACAAGCGTGGCAATATTCCGGTGAACGACCGACTCGAGACCAACGTGCCGGGGATCTACGCGCTGGGAGACGTCAAGGGCGGCCCCGCCTTCACCCACATCTCATACGACGATTTTCGGATCATCAAGACCAACCTGCTCGACGGCGGCAAAGCTACCATCACCGGCCGGTTGGTTCCCTACACGGTGTATATCGACCCGCAACTCGGCCGCATCGGGATGACGGAGGCCGAGGCCCGCGCCCAGGGACGGCGAATCCGCATCGCCAAGATGCCTATGAGCTATGTGGCCCGCGCGCTCGAAATGGACGAGCCGCGGGGCTTCATGAAGGCGCTGGTGGATGCCGAGACCGGGGAGATCCTGGGCTGTGCCGTCCTCGGGGTCGAAGGGGGCGAGCTGATGTCGATGCTCTCGATTGCGATGATGGGCAAAGTCCCCTATACCACGCTGCGGGACGCCATCTTCGCCCACCCGACGCTCGCCGAGGCCTTCAACAACCTCTTCGACACGTTCGAAGATTGAGGGCTATTTCGACACTAGCGGGACTGCCTAAGGATTTCCAATAACAGGACTCCTCATGGTACCCATACC
>JBOHQS010000006.1:0-40112 GCA_050732295.1 Methylomirabilales bacterium (SeqCode) | reverse complement strand
GGCAACGTAATCCGGATTCTGGCTGGCACCCGGACCACTGTTTGGATTCATGATCATCACCCCGACTTTGGGAGCGCCCGCAGTTGCTTGATCCCACAATGGACCTGGATAAAAATAAGCCGGAATGACCATTCTTTGGCAGACGGCTGCGTGACTTGTTGAGATGAGCCCCATGCTCAATCCGCCCATGATCATGATGACTGTAATGATCCTTGCTGCCATCTTCCGTGCTGCCATACGTTGCCTCCTTGATTTGCTGGGACACTGCCTAACGCTCGGCGTAAGCCGCGGCGGGCGAGACCGGACGTCTTGTGTCCAGGGTTCGCGCGCCCACGCCCGCCGTCGGCTTCACGCCGTAGTTAGGCATCAACTGAATCCCCACGCTTCCGGGTGCCGCGGTATCGCATACTGATCGCTGCGAAGGCAACCCCCCCTACCGCAGCGGTAGCCGTCGCTGGAAGCCAAAGCCAAAAGGCTGGCATGGCGAGGAGGCCCCAGTATGCGGTTCCGTCCGCCGAGATGAGACTGTATTGCCACGCCAAGTAAGCGGAAGGTATCAAGATGTAAACGCTAGACACACTAGCAACACCCATCAGTAACCCTCGCATCAAGGTGCCTGGACGGGAAACCCACATTGCCGCCGCCCAGCCGACAGTCGTCACCAGCGGTGGAAGGACAGGAAGTAAGAGGATGAACCAGTCATCGGTCCCGCCGATCGGGCCCGGCTTTCGCACATAACCAGCGATGACGAGGCTGAGACAGAGGAGCATGACCAGAGACACGAATACTGCCAGCCCGACTGCGATACGACCAGCTGCCCTCATCTCGTATGCCTAACTATTAAGTGAGCTGCAGAGCCGTCGGTTTTTCTCGGCGGCCTATCACCTGTAGACTAGTCCCCAATGAAGCATAAAACAAGCCCTATTTTCAGTTAGATACCAGTCATTTGTCAACTTGTTTCTCAGGTAGAAATGCCGCCACGTCGGCAGCCTATTACACTACTGACCCGCAGCCTTTTCTGGGAGGTTTCCCGGGGCTCTCGCACCGAAAGTAGTAAGATGTAAAAATTTGGGGATGAGCGCGGTTTCCAAACTGGCGGGGTATTATCCCGAAAAAGTTGAATGTCCCCTTTTCCCTCGAGTATTACCCACGACACCTCTTTTGGCTCCTCGTTGTGCGTCTATTGACTCAGAGGCGATGCAATGTATGTTAGTCAGGCCTACCTTTAATCTGGCAGCACGAACCTATAACCCGGGGTCGCGCTTGTATTGAATAGCCGCGCTTCCCGCCGCAAAGGTTCCAAGTTCATGCGGTTCGCATAGAGGACTAGACAGAACAGCCCTGCGGCCGCATTTAGGCAATGTTCGAAATCCGCGAGCGCAAAAGCTTCGTGCCGCCTGTGCTTCACTTGCTGGTGGTCTCGCCACCAGCCTGGATTGACACCGTTGCCCCACTCCTTCCACGGCTCGAACGTCAAGCCGAACCTGTCGATTGAGACTTTCGTAGTGTGGAGTTTCGGGTACTTCGTCGTGATAACTAGCCGGTAGTCGTCCATGTCGTTCACTGTGCGCGTCGGGTCTATCAGCGCACAAAGAACCTTGGCAACGACATCGACTTCAGAGCAAATGCTAAGAATTAGCCTCACGAACTCAACGGAGTACGTCTTGAAGTTCGCCGAAACGGGCTCGACGAAACGCGTCGTTTTCTCTATGTCCTCTTCCAATGTTTGGAAGTACCGCCAATGTTCATTCGTCATGGGACCTCGGTGACCTCTGGCTAACTATGAGTAGGCTGTTCCGTATAACTCCCCATCCGGGTCAGGATATCACGCCCGCTGCCCGGGAATTCGACGGCAATGTTACCGTATTTTTCATCGGATAGGCAAGTCCTTCCGGACCTCCCGCAAGACAAACACTGCACAGCGGGTCAGGATATCTCGCTTCTTGTTTCTGGCGGGCGGTTTCCAAATCGTCGGGGTATCTGCTAGATTGGGGGCGGAGGACACCGACCGTACAGGTGCTGGAGGAGATTGCCATGAAGAAAGGCGTCATCCGGAGGAAGGGGAAGGGGGAGGTGGTCGGAACGTGGCGGGCGGACGCGCATTCGCTGGTCGTCGAGACCGAGGATGTCGAGCTGCGCCGAGCCGCCGATGACATCCTGAAGACGGCTCAGACGATCCCGGTCCATGCCCCCGAGCACTACGACGGCACGAGCTTCGCGGTGCCGGTCGTCGAGCCTCCGGCAAAGCTGAAGTATCTGGCGCTGTTCGCCATGGAGATGGAGGAACGCGGGTTCGAGGTCCAGCCGGACGAAGAGGAGGATTGGGAGGACGAAGAGGAATACGAAGACGAAGATGACGACGAGGATGAGGAAGAGAATGACGACGATAATGACGATGACTAACGCGAGCGGGTCTGGCCAAGGAGCTCTACTCGAAGAGCGAGGGTTGCGCGGGCATCGGGCGGCGGAAGGCGGCGGTGGAGAGGTTCGGGCCGCGCCCGACGATGCCTGCCTTTCGACAGGCAAGAGAGTAGAGGTCGGCGATCTGCTCGGCGAAGATGCCTTCGCCTTTCATGCGCGATCCGAATCGTGGGTCGTTGAGCCGTCCTCCCCGCATGGTGCGGATCCGGTTCAGCACCTTCTCTTTTCGCGCCGGCCGATGCTCGGTGAGCCATGCTTCGAAGAGGGGAGCGACGGCGTGCGGCAGCCGGAGGAGGACGTAGCCCGCACATCGCGCGCCTGCCTTGGCCGCTGCGATAATGATCGCGGGCATTTCGTGATCAGTCAGCCCCGGGATCACCGGCGCGACCAGCACCCCGGTGGGGACGCCGGCCCGGGAGAGGGTCTCGATCGCGGCCAGACGGCGGTCTGGATGAGAGGTCCGCGGCTCCATGGTCCGGGCCAAACGGCCGTCGAGGGTCGTCACCGAAAGATACACGGCAGCCGCCCCATGGCGCGCCAGCTCGCCGAGCAGATCCAGATCGCGCGTGACGAGATAGTTCTTCGTAATGATGACGACGGGATTCCGGAACTCGGCCAGCACCTCGAGACACCGTCGCGTCAGGCGCAGGCGTCGCTCGACAGGCTGATAGGGGTCCGTCACCCCGCTGATCGCCAGGACCTGGGGCTTCCAACGGGGCGAGGTCAGCTCACGCCGTAGCAGCTCCGGGGCATCTTCCTTCACGAGGATCTTCGTCTCGAAGTCGAGCCCGGCCGAGAACCCGAGATATTCATGGGTGGGACGCGCGTAGCAATAAATGCAGCCGTGTTCGCACCCCCGGTACGGGTTGACGCTGGCCTCGAACCCGACATCGGGACTGTCGTTAACCGTGATGAGCGAGCGGGAGGGGTCCTTGAAGAACTGGGTCTCAGGAGCTGGCCCCTCGGGATCGACTCCCTCGGGTTCAGGATCATACGCCAAAGTCTCAAACCGGTTCGGGGGATTCTGGGCGGCGCCACGGCCGCGGATCGCAGCATGATCGCTCGTCATCGGCCCACCTCGACTCACACGCCGATTCACCGACGAAAGAGGTCCTTCAATCCCTTCAAAAGTTCCTCCTCCGGCCTTTTCTCCGTGGGCTTTGCTGGCGCTGCCGGAGGAGTCGATCCCTGTCCTGACGGCAGCGGCTGCTCTGCCGGGGGTGATTTCGGCTTTTGCAGCCCCTTCGTGACCCCCTCGATCCCTTCCCCGATGAGGCGCTGCTGGAGCAGTCGAGAGACGTAGGCCAGGTCCGGTTGAGGCGTGACCCGCGGGAGGGTCCCGGTCAGGGCTACTGGAATCTCGAGGCGGCCCTCCTTGTTCGCCAGGTACTTGAGCCCCTTGACATCCGCGATGAGATCCGTCGAGAGTTCGCGCGAGAGGAGGACGACCGTCCGCATGTTGAGGCTTTGGTCGAGTCCCACCGAGCCTTGGCCCCGGGCGATCCAGTCGGTCGCGGCAACGAGGAGATTGTCGAACTGAAACTTCCCATCCCGAAGCGCGAGGGCACCCTTGAGTTGACCGAACTCGGTGTTCCGGTTCGCAAAGAGCACCGGGTACTTGTTACGCACCCGCGGTGAGATAAGCATGGAGAGACCTGGAACGTGCGTCAGCCCCGCCAACGCGCTCTCGGCCACATTGACGTCAAGCAAAGCGCCCCGCATGATCTCGGCCTGCCCCTGGCCCGAAAGCGACCGTTGGATCTCTTCCCAGCGGTTGCCGGATCCGGCGAGGTTCAGATCGAAGTTGATGCCACCGCGGAGATGGTGGGGAGCGGCGGGTGCTGCCCAGCGAAGCAGCTCGGCGAGATCGAAGTCGCGCACCTGGGTCGTCGCGGTGAACCGGGGGGTGCTCTCGCGCATGTCGTACTGTCCCCGGCCCTGTAACGAGCCCTTCAGGGCTTTGAGTGCGAAGCTGTCGATGGTAACCACCTGACCAGCCATGGAGAAGGCTGCCTGGAGGTCGGTGTAGTTCACGTCACTGATCGTTCCCCGGGCGGAGGCAATTCTTCCCCGAGAGGAAAGCAGTCCCTTTTCCATCCAGGCTCGCCCCTCGCCGGTCACCTGGCGCAGGACTTCCGGAGTCTTGCTGGCCCCTCGGCCTTCTCGAAGATCGGCAAGCCAGAGTTCAGGGGCAGCAAGGCGGTAGGTGAGGGAGACCGGGACCAATCGTTCGGCCTGGGCGGCAAGTCGCATCTGGGACTTTCCGATGCTAAGCGGGGTCTCTCCGAGCACCGCCCCCTGGCCGGTGAAGTTGACGGTCGCGCTTTTGGCTGTGAGCGGCTGAGGAACCTGTGGCAGCGCGGCGCGAAGCTCGGTCAGCGTCAGAGAACCGCTAATATCCGGGAGCCGGTCTTTGGTCATCGGGCCCTGGATCCGGGTGTGCACCTCGAAGCTCCCGGCGAGGTTCTGCCCCCGAAGGACCGGGAGGATCTTCTCCCAACCGGCGAGGCCTGAGCGGTTCGAGTCTAGCGCAAGGCGCACTGCAGGCGTCGCACCCCGTGACACGGCTCCCGTGCCTGTAAGCTCCAGGGTGTGGAGTGCGGCCTTGGCCTTCTTTAGGGCGATCTCGTTCTTCGTCACCCGGGCGTCCCAGGAGAGGAGCAGGGGCACCCCCTGAGGTTTTCGGAAGTGCTCCCCGAAGCTCATGGCAGTGCCAGTGCCCTCTGCCTTGCCTGTCAGGGCCATGTCTTCCAGGGTCCCGTCCACATGGGCGGTGAATGAGAGGGGCCCGTCACCTTTGAGTTCAGCAGGGAGGGTCTCAGCAAGCAAGGGCAGGCGCCTCAGGTCGGCCAGGGTCACTGGTCCCAGATTGACATCGCCGCTGAGGCGGAGGCCTTTGGGGTCGTCCAACGAAATCGTCGGGGGCAGCGGGCCTATCGTTCCTTGGATGGCGAGGTTCCGGCGGTCGCTGTTGACGGCCGCGGCCAACGTGATCGAGACCGGTTGGTCAAAGCCAAAGTCCCTGATCTTCAGATCGACCTGGCTCGCGCGAAGCTCCACACCCGCCTTGCGGTCAACGTAGTAGAGCTCGCCACCGGCCACGTCCACCAGCGAGACAAGGAGCGGAAGGGCTTTGGTTGCTGTTGATGAGGGCGGGCCTCCCTCCGTTCTCTTTTGTGGTTCCGCGCGGCCAGGACCCCCGATACTGGCAAAGTTGAATACGCCCCCTTTGTCGCGGATCGCCCTCACGACCGGCTGACGCAGGATCAGCCGTTTGACCCGCAGCTCTTTTCTGAGGAGGGGGAGGAACTCCACGTTCACTTGAAGATCGGCCGCGTGCAGGAAGTCCTGCGTCGAGAACGCCCGGTCGTCTGCGAGGGTGAGGTTCTTTAGGCGAACGCCGATCCCCCCCCACAAGGTGACGCCAATGTCTTCGACCGCGACCTTGCGCCCAAGGGCCTGTTCGGCTTGCGCGAGAATGTAGTCTTTGTTGCGTTTGACCAGTTTGTCCAGGTTGAGCAGCGCGAAGACGACACCTGCCGCCAGGACGAAGAGAATGACCGCCGCGATCACGAACTTCCGCATCATGGTTTGTCCTGTGCAAAGCCTAATACGGGATCCGACCTCATGCAGTGTCCTTCTTCCAGGAAACCGGAAACTGCGATGATTGTCAACTGTGTCAAACTCTCCACGGGTCATGAGGGGTGGCGATTTGCGCCAATGGGTGATCGGCGGGGGATGTCGTTGGAGGCCGGCCTTGAAAATGCCAAACGCGGGGGGGTGTGCAGCCCACCGGGCATCCAAGAAGGGTGTCAAGGGATCTGGTCACACGTGGATGGCGCGAAAGATTCCTTCGCCCCTTCTCCAGGTGTTCCAGGCGTGACGGCTCGGATAGATCCTGGGCTTGGGCTCAAAGGCGCCGGTCCCGTCCAGCTTCAGAAGAACCATGTCATGGTGATTAGGACAGACCTCACAGAAGCCGTACACAGCAGCGTGGTCCTCCTCCGTGACAAACATGCGATGGACGTCCTTCTGCCGATGCTCCACAATCCCCTCTCCGGCAAGTGCCCCAGGTCAAGCCATTTGGGCATAATGGTTCGGAGCGCCAACTCTGCGCTTTTAGCGAAAGAGTCACACCCCTGTCAAGTGTTTTTGAATTTGTCTCCTCAGTTGCCTTACTTTTTGGGTAGTTACCCCGTTCTCGCTTGCAAGAGCAGGACCAGGTCCTCCTGGGTCATGCCAGTCCGGTGAGAGTTCTTGCGTCATGAGGTCCGGAGGGGTAAAGTAACAGAGTATGGAGCAGAAGATACTGACCATTCACGATCATCGACGGGAGCTCGACGAGAACCGCTACGTCTATGCCGTCCTCAGCCGGCGGTCCGGCGGGGTGTCGATCGGCATTAATCTGAATCCCGACAAGGTCTGCAATTTCGATTGCATCTATTGCCAGGTAGATCGGACCACCCCCGGGCGCTACCGCCGGGTGGACCTCAAAGTCCTCGAAGAGGAACTCAGGGACATCCTGGCCAGGGTCAGATCGGGCGACCTCCTCGAGCATCTACCCTTCTCCGGCATCCCCGCGCCGCTCCGCCAGGTGAAGGACATCGCCTTCAGCGGCGATGGCGAGCCGACGACCTATCCGCGCTTCAAAGAGGTGGTGGAGCTGGCCATCCGGGCGAAAAACGAGGCTGGCCTCGGCCATCTGAAAATCGTGATCATTACCAATGCGACAATGTTTCACCGACCAAGGGTCCGGGAGGCTCTTGCTGTATTGGATCGGCACAATGGAGAGATCTGGGCAAAGCTCGACGCGGGGACCGAGGAGTATTATCACCTGGTGGATGTGACCACGATCCCTTTCCAGCAAGTCCTGGACAATATCCTGGAGGCCGCCCGTCATCGGCCGATCGTGATTCAAGGCCTTTTCATGCGGGTACACGGGGTGGGGCCGGACGAGAAGGAGATCAAGGCATTCTGCGACCGGTTACGCGAGATCGTGGTGAAGGGGGGAAAGATCAACCTGGTTCAGGTCTATACCGTGGCTCGGCGCCCCGCCGAAGACTACGTCACCCCGCTCTCCAATGCCGAGGTGGACGCCATCACAGAGGCGGTCCGCCAGATTCCTCTCCCCGTCGCCCCCTTCTACAGTGGCCAAGAGTGACGAACACGAAGAGGGACTGGAGACTGGGGAGCCGATAGCTCATGGATCACTGCCTAACACCGAACACCCGACACCTAATACCCGACACTCGACACTTAGGTACAACATGATCCTGGTGGCCGGAGCGACCGGGCGCGTGGGAAGCCTGGTTGTTGGACTCCTGCGGCAGCAGGGGAGAGCGGTGCGGGCCCTGTGCAGGAGTGAGGTCAAGGCCAAGCCGCTCCGCGCGGCTGGGGTTGAGACCACGTTAGGCGACCTCACGGATCGTCGGGCCTTGGTCGCAGCCTGTGAGGGAGTCCGCACCATCTTCAGTGCAGTCACCTCCTTGAACCCCAGGACATTGCGCCAGTCGTATCGCCCCGAAAGCGTTGAAGAGCAGGGACACCGCGATCTCCTGGGGGCTGCTCGAGACGCCGGCGTTGACCAGATCATCTACCTGTCCGCGATCGGGGTGGACCATCCGGCGGCTCCCAGGCAGTTTCGAGTGAAACGTCGGGTGGAGGAGGTCGTGCAGTCATGCGGGATCCCGTATACCATCCTACGCCCGTCTGGCTTCATGGAGAACCTGTTGACTATGCTCCCCCCCATCCGGCGCTTTGGCGTCGCACCGCTGCCGGGCAAGGGGACGACAGCTATCACCTACATCGCGGTCGAGGATGTGGCCCGTGCCGCCGTCCTGGCCATTGGACACCCGGAGGCGAAGGGGGCTACCATCGAGTTTGGCGGCCCCGAAGATCTGAGTAACCGCCAGTGCGTGCAGATAGTCGCCAGGGTTTTGGACAGGTCCGCGCGGATTTGTCCTCTTCCCTTCCCGGTGCTTCATCTGGCTGCGGCTGCGGCTCGCCCATGGTCGCCGGCCCTCCGGGAATTCTTTGCGATTCTGCACTTTGTGGACCGATATGGTCTGCGTGCGCCCCGTCGTCCTCCATTTTCCGATACGCTGTGGGCCCCGACCTCCTTTGAAGAGTTTGTCCGCCGACACACTGGCCGGATGGCGGTCGACCGCTGAGAGGAGCTATGAGGACTGAGGTCCGAGGACTGAGTTTTCGACCCTCAGCACTCAGTCCTCATAGCTCAGTCCTTTGCACTCATTGCTCAACACTGCTTCATAGGAGGCCGGCCTGTTCAAAGACGCGTCGGATCTCGAGGCGCTCTTCATCGCTTGGGGGGAGGAGCGGCGGGCGGGGCCATCCTCCGGTGTATCCCACCATATCCATGGCTGCCTTCAAGCCCCCGATGCCAAAGCGCGTGGTAACCGCCCTCATCGCCGGAAGCAGCTTGAGTTGTTGCTCCCGCGCCTCGTCGAGCTTCCCCTCCCGGAAAAGTGAATAGAGGTTGAGACACGCCTCGGGCGCGCAGTTGGCAAAGGCCAGGATGCCGCCCTGTGCTCCAAGCGAGAGGGCGGGGAGAAAGACCGGGCCTGAGCCCACGAAGAGGATGAATGCGCGAGGACTCACCTGCAGATACTGGGCGAAGACCGCCATATTGCCTGCGCTGTCCTTCATGCCGACGATGTTGCCGTGCTCCGCCAAACGGCCGACCACGTCGGGGTCGAGGACGATCCCGGTGAAGATCGGTACGTTGTAGAGGAACACGGGGACTGGAGAGGCGTCGGCCACGCGCCGGTAATGCTCGGTCAGAACGTGAGCGCGCATGTGGGGCTTGTAGTACGAGGGAGTGACGACCATAACGGCGTCCGCCCCGATGGCGGCCACGCGCCGGGTCAGCGTGATCGTGGCCTGCGTCGCCTCACAGCCGGTGCCGGCGATCAACACCTTGTCGCGGGGGATGTGCTCTCGCGTGACCTCCAGGATCCGGACCTTTTCCTCCTCACTGAGATAGACGAACTCCGAGTTGCTCCCCAGGATGAGGTAGCCCGCGAGGGTGGTCCGATTCCACCGCGCGAGGTTACTCACCAGGGCGGCGTGATCCACCTCGCCCGATTCGGTAAACGGCGTAATGACGGGCGGGATGACCCCGCGAATCTCTCGCATCCTTGATTGCCTCCCGAAAGGCGGTCAGGATTGCTGCGACCATAGCGCGTTGAGGGATCCGCGTCAAGATGAAGACAAAGCCTTTTCGGCCTCGGGAGGATCATGCTATCAATGGGTAGACCTTTGCGGCCACGAGCAAGGAGGGGAGGGGACTGGAGGCGTATGATGGAAATTCGTTTTGCCGGTGGCAGTTGCGCAGTTGAGGCTCCGGAAGGATCGCGGATCCAGCCCGCGACCAGCAAGTACCGGATTCCGACCGACCACCCGGCGACCGGGCCCGGTTTCAAGCATCTGTACGAGTTGGTTGCACCCGACGGGAGCGTGCGGGTCATCCATGTGACTCACGATAAACCGGAGACGGCCTGGCACTTCTGCGATCAGCCAAAGGATTGTAAGCGACCGTAAGGAAGCAGTTAGTATCCGTAAGAATATGTTGGATCAAATACTTTGCTATTAGATAGTTATAGTGAAATCATAAAGGACACTCTGAATATTTGACGGGGCTGGCTGCTGACGGTCGACCGGCGGTTTTCGCTCAGAAGGCTGGGCGCTATTGCGCTCCTGGCGAGGATTCCGTACAATGCGATCATTCAGGACACGTCTCGCGAAAGGGCCGTCGTGGGATCGAGTTTTTTTACCGCGAATGATTTCCGGGTCTTCGAGATTCCCGATTTCGCGGGGCGGATGCGGGCGATCCGGGAGCAGGTCCGGCCGAAGCTCACGGCTCTCGGTGAGGCCCTGGCCTCGGGGATTGGGCGCCTCGTGGGGGCTGAGGTCTTTGCCCACGTGGCAAAACACGCGCGGCGCACGGTGAACCCTCCCGAGGATACGTGGGTGGCCTTTGGCCCCGACCGCCGGGGCTACAAGAAGCACGCGCACTTCAAGGTCGCGGTCTCCAAGAACTGTGTCCGTCTCCTTTTCGAAGTGGGGCCGGAGCATCAAGATAAGGGGGGCTGGGCTGCTCACTGGGGGCGGCGGGGCGGGGAGCTGGCTGGGGTCCTGAGCCGGGGGACGGGTATCGGCTGGTTCAAGAACGAGCACGATGAGGATCCGGCAGCAGCGGTCAAGGACGTCGGGCAGGAGCAACTCCGCGCCTTGATCCAGGAGCTCAGCCGGCGAAGGGACGGTCAGTTTGTCCTTGGCCGTCGCCTGTCCAGGGCCGAGGTGACTGGGATGACGCCTCAGGCATTTGAGAAGGCAGCATTGGATACCTTTCGAGCTTTGGCTCCGCTATACCGGGGTCGGTAATGGCGCATGAAACCCCGCAAACCTCGACCGAGGTGACGTGTCCCTGTTGCCAGGCCCGCCTCACCATTGACCTCTCCCTTGGGGTGGTCCTCCATCACGAGCCACCGCCAAAGTTGAGCAGCGTAACCGATCTGAAGGAGGCGGTGGAAGCTCTCAAAACGGAAACAGCCCAGCGGGACGCCCGGTTCAAGGAGCGGATGCAGGCGGAGAAAGACAAAGGGAAGGTTCTGGACCGGAAGTTCCAGGAGCTGCTCAAGAAGGCCAAGGATGCCCCCTCCACGCCACCTCCCCCGCGCGACATCGACCTCGACTGACCACTTATCCACCCTGGACATACACTTGTCTAATATTAATCAATTTTGTCTGTCATATAAATAATGCTATTTAAACAATTACTTTAATAACTTGTGGCCGCTGAGTGGCAACTGGAAGGTTGGGGATCGTTGCGATCTGGCCATCAGAGGGGACTTGTTCTGGGGGAGGGAAGCCGTGTTTCTTTTCAGTTACGTAGGGCGAGGATGCGGGCCTTGAACTTGGGATCCTCTTCGACCTGAAAGGCCTCTCCACACTTGCTGCACTGTCCGGTCCACGAGCCGTCATACTCCTGTCTCAAGACCACCACGCCACAGAACTCTTTGTGCGGCACCTTATGAACGGTAATGGCGACCAAGGGTCTCTCCATCCTGTCTTCAGCCATCTCTGGCACGCCTAGGGTCCTTTCGGCGCGCTGCTATTATAGCAGAGTTTGCGGAGAAGGAGTGAGGTTTCACGCCGACCACCGTTGGAACAAGGCAGGCTGATCACATGCGGCTCATCATGTTGGAACGGCACTAGGCCTCTTCATGGATCCGTTCACCCCGGTGGAGACGGTAAGCGATCTGGTAGGTCTGCCCCTGGGCGCGCGGAGTGGGGGCATGGGCCGCCAGATAGCGGGCAGCCGCGATCAAGACGTGGACCTTTTCCGTTGGATCTTCCGTGAGCGAATAGACGCGAAAGGCAGCCTCCATCGCCTGGATGGTGTGAAAATCCCGGTCCTCCCGGAACAGGGCATGGCCTAGAGTGGCGAGAAGGGGCGTGGCATCGGCGCCAAGGGCCAGATAGTGAGCGACAAGCAGGCCTGCCTCGTCCACCTGCTGCCTTCGGTCGAGCGTTGAGAGGAGTTCATCGGGGAGCCTCGAGGCTTCTGCCGGACCTGGCCTTCCCTCGGGGAGACGGGCAGCGGGGACATTCAGGAAGCGGTCCAGGTAGATGCTCATGGCGGCGTCAAAAAGCCCGCGCGCCAGTTCAGGGGACGGCGCTCGGCGGAGTCCCTGGAAAACGGCATTGGCAAAGGTGAACGTGTGAAGGACCGTATCCCAGTCCCCGAACTCATTTGCCGTGTGGAAGCGGGCGATGCGGAGCGCTGCCGCATACGCCACCGCGCCGCCCAGGGCCTGAAGGCTTGCCCCCTCCTGTAGAGCGGTCAAAAGGCCGTCGGCGATGGCTCGGGGATCTTCACCCGAGAGGACCGGGATCAAAGCCTTGCGCCCGCCCCAGACGGCCTGACGTCTTGCCCCGGTCTCCAATGCTTCTGATAGACGCTCAAAGGCGGCATGGAGGATCGCAACGAGATCAACAGGATGCCGCCAGGCGTTCGATTCCTCCATCCGATCCGCCGTCGCATAGTTCAGGACCAGGCTGGGCAGGACGGCTTCGGCGTGCTGCCAGCCGACTACGTCCAGGGCCTCAAGCGCTTTGTTGGTGAAGTCCAGCACGTGGCCGGTGCTCAGGTACCGATGGTCGGTAGCCGCTGCAAAGAGGAGATCGGCGATCTGAGCGGGGTCTCCTCCGCCACGGAGGGCGGTGACCAGGCACCGCTCGGCCCCTTCAGCGTCCCGCACCTCGATGAACCGGCGGAACCAGCGCTTTAGGGTCCCAGGGCCCGTCGACGGCATGGGCAGCGGTCGCATGGGGACACGGGGCGGCTGGCCGTCGCAGTCCTGGGCTACTGCCGAGAGGCCGTGGTACAGCGCCCGTGCCCGGTCATGGGCATTCAGGGAGCGGAGGAGATTGGCTGCGCAGGTGAGGATGGTGAGGCCCATGGACCAGCCATCGCGGCGGGATCTAGCGCCGAAACTGAGACCGGTCTGCAGCGGTCCGTGCCCGTTTTCCTCCTTTTCGACGAGGGCGATGACCGACTTCGCAATCACGAGTCGGATGTTGCGCTGCAAGCCGTCCTCAATCCTCTGGAGCTGTCGGGCCTGCTCATCCACCCGTGGCGAGGGATCGATCCAGACCTCATCCCCCTCCATACGGACGGGGAAGCTCCGGACATCATCGGCCCAGGGGTCGAAGGTGCCGCCACTCGCAAGATCAAAGCGGGCATGGTGCCAGTGGCAAGTCAAGACCCCGTCCTGGAGGGTCCCGCGGTCCAGGGGGAACCCCATGTGCGGGCATCGGTTGTCAATGGCGTAGACGGAGCCCTGGTGCAGGAAGAGAGCAATGGTGTGTCCTTCCACCTGCAGGACCATGCAGCCCTTTCGTTCGAGATCGGCCATCCTGGCCACCTTGACGAATTGCGACGTCTTCATGGCGCGATGGAGATAGTTCGGCGCAGCGCCTCGTAGTAGAGGCTGAGGCGCCGGTTGGAGCCGATCATCGGGAGGGAGGAGGCCATAATGCGGTAGACCTCAGGGCGAGAGATCTTCGTGGGTGCGGAAGGATCCAGCAGATTCTCCGATTGCGCGACGAGGGCGAGCGTCTTGAGCCCGATGAGAAGGGGCCAGGCGCAGGCGAGCCGCATGCGGACCTCCCGCCGGGGAATGGCCAACGTGTAGCTCCATCCATTCTGGTAGTGCGCGAGCGTCTCTGCGAGCAGGTCGCGCAGGAGGGGGCGCAGCTTGGTGATGGCCTTGGGCTCCAGCAGATCTTCCGGGGTGATGCCCAGGACGGCCAAGTCCTGCTCGGGGAGATAACAGCGGCCGATGCGCAGATCTCGGGGAAGATCCCGAAGGATGTTGGTCATCTGGAGCCCCTTGCCGAAGCGGACCCCCCGTCTCTTCATTTCGGCGACGTCCCACGCCCTGAGGGAGGGACGGTGGGCCATATGCATCTCGGTCCAGAATTCCCCGACGCATCCCGCGACGAAATACGTGTACCGGTCGAGGTCGCTCCGGGTCTTCAACGCGATGAGGCGGCCTTCTTCCTCTCCGGGAAAGGTGGTGAGATCCATCTGCATGCCTTGGGTGATGGTGAGGATGAGATCTCGGATCCGCGTCCGGTCTGCGGGATCCAGCCCCCGGTAGATCGCAAAACACTCCTCGAGTCGGGCGAGGAGTTCTCGCTCTTCCGGGATCTGCTGCGGACCTGTCAGCGCCTCTTTGACCTTGCGGATGCCATTCGCGCCGTTGCCGCGCACCTCAGTGCGAAACACCTCCAGGTACGCGAGGCGCTTATCCCGGCTGACCAGGCGGGTGTCGGCGATGGTGTCGGCGGCACGGGCGAAGAGGTAGGCCAGACCCACCGGGCGTCTGAGATCTTTCGGCAGGACCTTCAGGCTGAGAAAGAAGGTCCGGCTGACGCGCTTCAAGATCTCGCCGAGCAGTTCCGACTCCGCTTTCCGCATGTTCTTTACACCTGTCCCTGTCCGGTCCTCCAGACCGTGAACCGTGAACGATGAACTGTGAACCGTTCACCCGGGTGGGGCAAAGACCTCATGAAGATCGCTCCGAGAAGCCCCCGGCTTCGGGCCTCCGGCAATCACGTAGATTCGGCCTTCGAAAGAGGCAGCGCCCTCTGCCTGGAGAAGCATACCGGGAAGGGGAGGGCTTGGGCAAGCCCCCTGTAGTTGCCTTCTCTCCTCTGCTCCCGTACAATAACCCGGGTGTCAGGCGAGAAGTCCGTCGGATGCGAGAGGAGGGGGCCGTGGATGTGAAGATGTCGAGCGCTGCGGGGATCGTCTGGGACCTGAGCGATCTCTTTGCCGCGCACGATGACCCGCGCCTCCGGGAGACGCTCGAGTCGCTGCAGGGACGCGCCGAAACCTTCGCCCAGCGCTACCGCGAGACCATCAATGTCCCCGGGGGGCCAGCGGCATCCCATCTCCTGGAAGCTCTTCGGGGTCTTGAGGCTATCGAGGAGGGCATGAGCCGCGCGGCCACGTACGCCGGCCTCCTGTATGCCTCGGATAGTCTCCGGCCGGAGCACCAGGACCTGCAACAACGGGTCGAACAGTGGCTGACCGGCATCCGGAACCTCCTGCTCTTCTTTGATCTCGAGTGGCTTGAGCTGGAGGAGTCAGCGGCGGCGCGGCTGATCGTCGACCCTGTCCTGACAGGCTACCGCCACTACCTCGCCCATGGACGGCGGTACCGACCTCACAAAATGAGCGAGGCGGAGGAACAGGTCGTCAATGAAAAGGACAACACCGGCCGGCGGGCATTCGGGCGTCTCTTCACCGAGCTCTTCTCCTCCCTGAGTTTCCCCCTCGAGCATGAGGGGAGCGTTCGGGAACTGACGATGCCTGAACTCCTGTCGATGCTCCACCGGGCCGACCGAGGACTGCGGGCCCGGGCGATGGAGACCCTCTTTGAGGTCTTGGGTCGGAACGAGCTCGTCCTCACCGTGACCTATGACACGCTGATCCAGGACCATCTCACGATGGATCGGCTGCGCCACTATCCCGACCCGATGGCCGAACGGCACCTGTCAAACGAGATCGACCACACGGCGGTCGAGCAGATGATGGAGGTCACCGAGGCCAACTACGGGATCGCCCAGGACTACTTCCGCCTCAAGACAAAGCTCCTGGGACTCGACCGGCTTGCCCTCTACGACCAGTACGCCCCGGTCGGCGGGGAGCTTCCCGCGTGCACCTTCGCAGAGGCCCGGGCCAGCATCGTCGAGGCCTTTCGGGCTTTTGCACCCCGGTTCAGCGAAATCGCACAGGATTTCTTCACAAGGGGCTGGATCGATGCGGAGATTCGAAAGGGGAAACGCGGCGGGGCTTTTTGCGCTTCGCCCTCCCCCGGACTCCACCCGTACATCCTGTGCAACTATACCGATACGCTCCGGGATGTCATGACAGTTGCCCATGAGCTCGGCCACGGGGTCCATGGTGTCCTGGCCAACGGCCAGACCCTCTTCAATTACGATCCACCCCTGATTACTTGTGAGACCGCTTCGGTCTTTGGAGAATTTCTCGTGTTCGACCAGATGCTTGCCAGACACCGGGATCCGCGCGTGCAACTTGCCCTGCTGTGCAGCAAGATCGAGGATGCGTGTGCAACCGTCTTCCGACAGAACGTCCTGACGCGGTTTGAGGAGGCGGTGTTTCGGGCCCGGGCGCGCGCACGCCTGACGTCCGAGGGGCTGGCCGAGGCCTGGCTGGCGGCAAATGGCCGCTACTACGGTGACGCAGTCGAGATGGTTCCCGGATACCGCCTGGGATGGTCTTACATCCCGCACTTCATTCACACCCGCTTCTACTGCTACAGCTATGTCTTCGGTCAGCTGTTGGTCCTCTCCCTGTACCGGTTGTACAAAGAGGAAGGGTCGTCCTTCGTTCCACGATACCTGGAGTTTCTCGCCGCGGGGAGCTCGAGCGCCCCCGAAGCCCTCCTGAAGCCGCTCGGCGTGGATTTCCGCGACCGCAGCTTCTGGCAGAAGGGCTTCGATGAGATCAGGACCCTCGTGGAGCGAGCCAAGGCCCTCGCGCAGGCAATCGATGACCGCCATCCGATGACCGACGACCGGAAATCCGGAGCGTAAGAACTCCCTAATGGTAGTCCCGAAGGGTGAAGACTGGGATGACGGTCATCGGTCAACGGTCATCGGTGATCGAACTGTGAACCAGATGGAGCTCATTGACGCCCACGCCCATATGAGCGACAAGGCCTTTGGGACCGATCTCGAGACCGTGCTGCAGGCGGCGGCCGAGGCGGGAGTCGTGGGGATTGTGACGGTCAGTGAGAATCTCAAGGATGCCGAACAGGTCCTGGAGCTGGCCGAAAAATTTCCCCTCCTCAAACCCTGTGCAGGCCTGTATCCTGACACCCTGGACCTTGAGGCGGCCGAGGCCATGGTGGCCTTTATCCGGGCCCACGAGGATCGCCTGGTCGGAATCGGAGAGGTGGGGCTCGACCATTGGGTTGTCAAGGAGGCAAATGGATGGGAGGTCCAGGAACAGATGCTCGCCAAGTTTGTCGCGTTGTCGGAGGATTTGGATCTCCCCCTCAACATCCACTCCCGGTCTGCCGGGAGGCACACGGTCCGGTTCCTGCGGCAGTATGGCGCGCGGAAAGTGCTCCTGCACGCCTTCGATGGGAAGGCATCGGCGGCCCTGGAGGGGATAGAAGCCGGCTATTACTTTTCCATTCCCCCCTCGGTGGTGCGATCCCCGCAGAAGCAGAAACTGCTCGAACACCTCCCGCTTGACCGTCTGATTCTTGAGACCGACTCGCCCGTTCTCGGACCCGACCCAGCCGCCAGAAACGAGCCAAGGAACGTCCTGGTCTCCTGTCAGGCCATCGCCGCGGCGAAAGGCATATCGATAGAAGAGGTAGCTGGCGTGACGACCGAGAATGCCCGGCGGCTCTTTCCCAAGGCATTCTCCTCGTCCTGTCCCGGTGTCCCGTAAGCGCCCACGCCATGGGCGCGGACGGGATGCACGTCACCAAGGAGGCACGATGGCAAGCGCATTAGACAAGAGCATCATCTCGCGACTGATGACCGGCCTCCAGGCCACGCCGGCAGTGAAAAGGGAGATGGTGGAGACATTGGGCAAGCTTCTGCAGGAGCTTCAGCAGCCCCACGTGACCGAGGCGGAGGCCGAAAAACGGCTTCGAAAATGGCTGGAATCGGCGCCGCCCCATGCGGCGACAGTCCTGCAATCGGTGATTCTCGGGTCGCGCTATCTCAGGATCGTCTCTGAGGATTCCTGGGTCTACAAGGTATTCAGCACCCTCCCGACGCCTGCCCCCCAATAAGGCGCGGTTGTCTCCGTGCGGCAGCTTTGAGGAGACGCGTGAGAAACTACACGGGGCGCGCGCCGGCCTCTTGCGGGCTCGGTGCTGAACGCTTCTCTTAGCCTTTGCCCTCGGGGGTCGCGGGTTTCCTGCGCAGGTTTAGCTCGATCTGCGAAGGGTTGGTGCCTGCAATTTGCAGGCCCAGGGGGAGGTTGATGTTCTTGGCGGAAATGCTGTAGCGTTTGAAGCCGGCGCTGGCCCTGTTCAGGTCGATAGAGACCTGGAGCTGGCTGGGATCCAGGAAGTTCAGCATCATCCGCGACCCTCGCACCCGGACCTGCACCTCCTGAACCCGATTGTCCTCGATGGTGAGATCCTTTGGGATGTTGACGAAGACCACCGGGATCGAGATCCCCACCTCGTCATTCTTTTGTCCCACTAGGACGAATAAGAGAAGGCTCACCCCCACCACCGTTGCCAACTTGGGACGCCAGTTCCGGGTGATGAGGGTAATGACTGAATCCGGGCGCGTCGCCGTCTCCCCCCCCGCCCTGAGCCGCGTGGTGAGCCAGGTGAGCAGCTCGGTGGCATTGTCGACGAGGTGAATCACCCCTGCCTCAACGACCGAGACGGTTCCCCGCTCCTCGGAGACGGCCACAGCGACTGCATCTGACTGCTCGGTGATACCCAGGGCCGCCCGGTGGCGGGTCCCATAAAAATAGGCGAGCTGCGGATCGTCCGAGAGCGGGAGGATACAGCCGGCGCGATAAGCCCTCCCGCCCCGGACGTAGAGCGCTCCGTCATGGAGCGGGGCGGGATCGGCAAAGATCGTCTCGATCAGCTCCTCGCTGATCTGGGCGTCGATTAACGTTCCCGGACTTTTCAGCAACGGTTCGACGAAGTCGTTCCGTTCAAACACGAAAAGTGCGCCGCGGCGCTTAGCGGCGAAGGCCATGGCGGTTTGGGCGAGGGTGGCCAGGGTCTCCTCCCGGAACCGCGCCTGGCTTCCCCAGCCCAGGAGGGTCGTCAGGGGCAGGCTGGGGTTGACCTGCTCCAGCATATGACGGATCTCGCGTTGAAAGATCACGATGACGAGGATAAGGGCGGCGGCCCAGATCCCTCCCAGGACCCACGATGTCAGAAACAGTCCGGCGGCCTGCGCGGTGAGATATCCGAGTCCCAAGGCGACGATCCCCGCCAGGATCCGCATCGCCCGTGTGCCACGAATGCGAATGTAGACCTGATACACGATGAAGCTCATGAGGGCGACGTCGACGGAGTGACGCCAGGGCAGATCCCACAGGAGATTCCCTACCCGACCGAGCAGGGATTCAATGAATTTTGCAATCTCGATGCTGACGCTCATCCCTGTCCCCTAGGACCCCGAGGATCGAAATTGGCAGATCTCAAAAAGATCATACGAGGCTTCTTCACAGGTGTCAACCCAGCGAAAATGCAATTTCCGAGCCGGATATCCGGCTCTCCTTCGATTGACGCCCTGCGGAGGAGCGGGGAGGAGGCACCCGCGCCCGCTTACGGCTTGGTCGGTGATTCCCCGGGATAGTTGCAGGCGACGGACCCTGTGATGAAGAGATGCTGGGGGTCGCCTATGATCGTTTCTTTGAAGGTTTCCTTCCTCTTGCCGCCGTGATGGGGGCACCGTTCGCATTCGTCGAGGGTCACCTTCAACCCTGCCATTGGGCAGTTCACCAGGAGGAAAGTGCCGGTATCCTCGATGACGATCCACCGCATCGCTCTTTCTCCGGCCATTGCTTGCCTCCTAACGTTCTCCCATGAAAAGGTCAAGGGTTGTGACCTGAGCGGAGCTCAGGTCGGCGACGCGGACTCGGTGAGTATTGGTGTCCGCGATGTAGATCCGGTCCTCGACCACACTCAGCCCTCCGGGCTCGGAGAACTCGGCATGCTGCCCGTCCCGCTGCCCCGCGTGACCAGTGCCGAAGAGGGTCTTGACTGCCCGCATGGTGGGGTAGAGGACCTTGATCTTGTGGTTGTAGGTATCGGCCACGTAGACACGGCCCCCGGCACAGGAAATCCCCAGGGGGTGCTGGAGTCGAACCTCCTCACCGATCCCGTCCTGGTCCCCAAAGATAAAGAGCCCCTGGCCGACCAGGGTGCGCAGCCTCTCAGCGCCGGTGAGGTCAATGGTGCGGATTGCACTGACCTCACTATCGGCGATGTAGAGTGCCTGCCCGTCCGTCGAGAGCCCGCTTGGCTGGGCCAACGCCCCTTCCAGACGGGGCCCGTCGATGATCTGCTCCTTCCCTGTCCCCGCGTAGAGCGCGAGCTCCGCCGTAGCCAGGTCCATCACCCAGATCTGGTGGCAACCCGCCATGGCGATGTAGAGCTTGCCGTCCACATGGCACAGGTCCCACGGGGAGTTCAGCGACATCTGCCGAGCCGACCCACGTCCCCGGATGACAGAGCCCTGTCGCCCGGTGCCGGCGGTCGTCTCTACCGTCCGGGTCTCGAGATCGAGACGGCGGATCAGGTGGTTCTCCGTGTCGGCGACGTAGAGGGAGTTGCCGGCCAGGGCCAGGCCCTGCGGCGAACGAAAGGTGGCCTGCTCGAAGGGTCCGTCCGTGGCCCCCATCCTCCCCATCCCTGCGACCTCGAGAATCTTCCCGCTCAGATCGCTGATCAGGATCCGATGGTGTCCCGTATCGGCGATGAAGAGGCGACTTCTGTCGCCATCGGCGAGGGCCTTCCCAGGAAAGGCGAGGGTTGTCTCGGGCATCTGGTCCCGGTGGAAGCGGACCGGGTCTTCCTTCAGCGTGCCCTTCTTCCGGTGCTCCTGGATCAACGTGGCGATCATGTGGCGGAGATGATTGCCATGCCCCTCGCCGGCCACCGTCGCCACGATGTATCCCTGAGGGTCGATCAGGACAAGGGTGGGCCAGGCGCGAACCGCATAGCTCCGCCAGATGAGAAACTGGTCGTCGTTGACGACCGGATGGGCCAGCCCGTGGCGCAGGATGGCCTGTCGGATATTTTCTGCCTCTCGCTCGTTCGGGAATTTGGCCGAATGGATCCCGATGATGACCAGTTCAACAGGAAAGGCCTGTTCCAGAGCATCCAGCTCTGGGAGCACGTGCATGCAGTTGATTCAGCAATAGGTCCAGAAATCCAGGAGGACCACCTTGCCCCGAAGCTCCTTGAGACTCACGGGCCGGTCACTGTTCAGCCATTCGAGGTCAGGGGGAAAGTCCGGGGCTCGGATGGTGTGAGGTGCCATGTCACTCTGCATTGTCTGATCCCTGTGTGAGTTCCGTGTTTGTCAAGAGGTTGTCATGTCTTTTGCGCAAGAAGTTGGCTTCGCCGGTGGTTCATCTTGACGCAGGGGTCCGGGGGTGTCAAGGGGGTAAGCGGGTCGACGTGCGACCCAGGTGGGTAGAATGGTCGGATCCCGTCGCAGATAGCCGCGAGAATTAGCTTGACCCGGGTGGCGGGCACGGCAAGAATAGGGCGCGATCACGCCGAGACCCCCCTTCTTGATGTTGTGGTTATTTTTGATTCGGCCCGAAACCCTAGCGATCGCGTAGTCTTAGCTCATCCAAACACTGATTTGGTGGATAAGGTGTGCCTTGAATTATCGGTCATCGTTCCTACTTTGAACGAGAGCGACAATATCGTTGCTCTCATCGACAAGCTCGATAGTGTTCTCTCCGGTATTGAGTGGGAGGTCATCTTCGTCGACGACGATTCTATTGATGGCACAGCGGACCTCGTGAGAAAGATTGGCGCGACGAACCGGCGAGTGCGCTGCGTGCATCGCATCGATCGGCGCGGACTCTCGAGCGCCTGCATGGAAGGGATGCTTGCGAGTTCGGCACCGTATCTGGCCGTCATGGACGCCGATATGCAGCACGACGAAGCTTTGTTGCC
Organism: Methylomirabilales bacterium (SeqCode); assembly: GCA_050732295.1. Lineage (GTDB taxonomy): Bacteria > Methylomirabilota > Methylomirabilia > Methylomirabilales > CSP1-5 > CSP1-5. Next base: position 18,441 of record JBOHQS010000006.1, on the reverse strand, counting down.
GCGAATGCTGCAGGCGCTGAAGCACGGCGAAACCGATATCGTCATTGGCAGTCGGTATGTCGAGGGGGGCGGCATCGGTAAGTTGGAAACCTCGCGACAGATCATCAGCCGTGTCGCGGGCCGAATGAGCCGGTGGGTGATGAAAGCAGAGGTCAGTGACCCAATGAGTGGTTTCTTCATGCTCGGTTGCGACGTCTTTCATAGTACTGTGCGCAAGCTGTCAGGCATCGGTTTTAAGATTCTGTTCGACATCCTGGTTTCCTCGCCGAGGCGCCTACGGGTCAGGGAACTGCCATACGAGTTTCGAACACGGCAGGCGGGCGTGAGCAAGCTTGATACCGCCGTCGCTTGGGAATATGGCATCTTGCTGCTTGACAAGATGATCGGTCACATTGTGCCGGTGCGATTTATCTTGTTCTCGATGGTAGGTCTGCTTGGTCTCGCGGTACACCTGAGTGCCCTCGCGATCGTCTTTCAGTTGATCAAGCTGAATTTCGAGATATCGCAGGCTCTGGCGACACTGGTGGCCATGACCAGCAACTATCTGGTTAATAATCTCTTCACGTATCGCGATATCCGGCTTCGCGGATCGGCGCTTTTCCGCGGCTTGATGTCATTCTACGCCGTGTGTTCAGTTGGCGCGCTTGCCAACATTGGCGTTGCATCATACGTATACGGTACGGGAGCGGAGTGGTGGGTGGCCGGACTGGCCGGTGCCATCGTCGGCGCCATCTGGAACTACGCTGTGTCATCGGTTTACACATGGCGAGTGCCTCGGAGGGCGTGAGGATGGAAAGGATTCTGGTTAGATTGATCTAAAGGATATGGCCGTGCAGAGAAAACTGGAGTCTACTCCACGTGCCTGATCTCGTCCGATGGGTGCGGAAAGCGTTCGAGCCGGGAGAGATTACGCTCCGCAACTTGTTGCTTTTCGCATTGCTCGCTCGACTGCCAGCCGTTTTCTTCAGCCGGTGGTCCTCGCCGCATCCGTGTTCTACATCTTCATGCACAGTCTCGTCGGGCGGAAGCAATTCCGTTTCATCATCCCGGGTCTGATTCTCCTTCTCGTCGTGTATGCGTCCGCTCTCCTGTATCACGAGATGTCGGAGTCGCGGTTCCGGACGGTACATCGACGTCTTTTCGTAATTGGGCACCTCATCGCCTTCGTGTTCGTGAGCTTTTGGTATCCCCAACGGGGCGCGGTAGAAGCTGCGCTTGCACTCGGCCGGCAGGAAGACTTCAAGGACCAGCTCGTTATTGTCGACGGTGGGCAGGACAAGATCGGCGGGCATTTTTACTTACGTCGTCAGAAGCTCATGGTCCGCTCGGTTCGCCGCGAAGACCTGGGTAACTGGTTACGCAAGGAGCGGCCGGGCATACCGCTCTACCTATTGGTGGTCCGGGAGCCACTCGAAGAAGGAGCTGTGCCGGCCGGGTACCGGCTTGACAAGATCGGGGCATACCACAACTGGCCCGATTTCGCGCCCGGCGGGAGCCGCTATGTGTACCGTCTTCGTAAAGCAGGTACACCGAAACAACAGCCTTCGCAAAGTGGGGTAGGTCCAGAAGTCCGGGAGGGCCACATTAAATTGTAATTGTCCCGTGTGATCTGCCGTACATAGATGCTGATGCCCCTTGTCACTCGTGTGGCGAGTTGAAGCGGCACCTCTCGTTTAGTTTTCTCGAAGGACACTCTCGATGGCCTGACGAAAGACTGGAGTGGGAAGGGCGCCGCTCAGGAAGACCCCCTGAATCGTATCGTCAGATCTCGTCTTGCCGACGAAAAAGCTCGGTGTCCCTCGAACGCCGACTGCCACCCCATCGTCGAAATCCTTCTGGACCTCGGCGGCATACGTGCCGCGGTCCAGGCAGGCATCAAAGGCTGCGCCGTTCAATCGGAGGCTCCGTGCATGCGTCTTGAGGCTCTCGATCTGGAGCGCCTGCTGATTCTGGAAGAGCAGGTCGTGCATCTCCCAGTATTTTCCCTGGTCGCCGGCGCAATGCGCTGCCTCGGCTGCTTTGCGCGCGTGCGGATGAATCTGGTCGAGGGGAAAGTCCCGGAAGACGTAGCGGACCTTCCCCGTCTCGATATACTCTGCCTTGAGAGTCGACAGGGTGGTCTCGAAGAATCGTTTGCAGAAGGGGCACTGGTAATCCGAGAATTCGATCATGGTGACAGGGGCGTCTTTCTTTCCCAGGATGAGATTCCCCGCGATGGTCACGCTGGCCACGGCCGAGCCAGGCTGGGTCGGTTGAGGACGCCCCTGCGAGAGATGCTGGCGAATGAGCTTCAGGTCTTCCCGGATGACTCCAAGCTCGGCCTTGATCTTTTCAAGATCACCCTTGAGGGCTTCGACCTCGGACTGGGAACCGGTCTGTGACTGCGCCAGGGCCGGGGGCGATCCGAGCCTCGGGTCCTGGCTGCCGATGATCGTGAGACACAGAACGACAATACAAAGTCTCCAGTTGATCGACCTCATCCGCTCCCCCCTCAGCCCCGCTGCTTCCATCTCTCTCTGCATTTCTTTCCCTATCAAGTATCCCCGGTTGATCAGGGAGTGTCAAGGCGACATTCTGTTTTTCATACCAGGAGGGGCGGGGTAATCGCGCCGACTGGCTGTACAGGCCGGGCCTATTGCTGCACGTGCAGGACACTGCCGGCGGCAAAGAGGCCGCCTTCGACTTCGTCCTCACACTCCGGTAGCCGGGAGAGTAGCCGGTTCGATCGCTGGAGCAGAGCCTGGAATCGGGTTGTAATATCGGCCTGGCCATGTTACACTCCGCAAGAGTGGGCAGCGACCAACAATCGACTTGAGAGGAGGTCACCATTAGCGCCAAAGTGTTCGTCGGGAACTTAAGCTACGATACGACGCAAAGCGAGATCGAAAGTCTTTTTTCTGAGGTGGGCAAGGTGGTCGGGGTATTCCTGCCAGCCGACCGCATTACGGGGCGCCCACGAGGATTCGCCTTCGTCGAATTCAGCGAGCAGGCGGATGCCGCGAAGGCCATCGAGAGGTTGGACGGCTACGAGCTCAAAGGCAGGAGCATTCGTGTCAACGCAGCGGAGGAGCGGCGGCCGCGCTCACCGGCCTTTGCTGACACCGGGTCATTCGGGATGCCTCGCGGTCGAGGGGAATTTAAGCGAAAGGGTAGTCGTCGCAACATTCGCGCCAAGAAGCGTAGCCTCTGAGCCCCTCCACTTCCTCATCATCACCGTATCCTGCAACGGGGAAAAAGGCACCTGCCTGCGCTTCCCCAATCTTCTGATTGGGTGAGCGCCGTGGAGGTCCAGATGTTCGCCTTGCTTGCCGGGCTCTGTGCTGGTCTTTTCGCGGGGGCGGCGGGCTATATCTCGCTCGTTGAGCACTGGGCGCGACTGCAAGCCGGCCCGTCCGTCGCCCTCGCACAGTTTCGTCCCGGGTTCCCTCGTGCCCGCTGCATTCAGGCGTCGTTGGCTGTCATCGGGGGTGGCAGTGCGCTCATTTCCTGGCTGGCGGGCGGCGGGGTGTCCTGGCTGCTCGTGGCGTTGATTCTCTTTGGCATTGTTGGCTTTACGCTGATCTCTATCAGGCCGGTGTACAACGCGCTTCTTGCGCCGTCGCTCACGGCCGAATCCCCGGCGGCACGGGAACTTCTCGTGCGGTGGGGTACCCTTCACCAGATCCGCAGCGCGCTCGGTCTGCTGGCCTTCTTGCTGGCGCTGGGATCGCTCTAGCGAGTCTCCGTCTAGCGAGTGGCTGTACCTGAGGGGCCACCCCTACTGGTAGTATTTTTTCTTGTTGACCCATCCTATATGTAGTAGTATTAGGTCCCGAAGGCCATGGGGGCCTGACCGCTAACACGGGAGGAGGAGTGAATGGCGAAGGCGAGAAAGAGGAAAAGGGCTAAAGGGTCGAAGCAGGCGTTCGGAGGCTATTCGATCAGCTTCAAGGGGCGCAAGGACACGCTTGAGTCGGTCTTCGGGAGCGTCCCTATCGGACCCTCGGTCATGACGAAGAAGCTCTGGACGTACGTGAAGCGGAGGAAGCTCGGCAAGCGCCGCTGAGGCGCCTGCGCCTGTCCCATCGCTCTGGCGGCCCGCATCCGGCGGGCCGCCGTTTTTCGTTGAAGGACGCCGCCTCGCCAAATCCCCCCCGCCCGGTCGATCTTCGCCCTCGATCTTGAGGCGTAACGAATCAAGGGTTACAATGCAATTACGAGGTATCGCCTTGGAGGTCAGATGAATGGGAAAGGTCGTTAAGGCGCACCGTCCCCGCGAGGGCTGGGAGGAGGCGTTCCGGTCGATGGCGGAATGCGGAGACGACCGTCTGCTCGATGAGCCCGTTGCGACGGATTGGGACCGGGAACAGCGGGAGTGGTAGGCAAGCGCTTCGTCGTTAGCCAGCAGAGCATCGTGGGCGGACAGTCATGATGCGAAATCCGTTTGGGCGCGAGTCCCGACCGAGTCCGGACGACCGGACATTCGGGGCCATTTCGATGACGTCGGAGAAATGCTGGGAGAACCGTGCATTCCGCTTTGCAGGCTACGAGGGCGTGCAGCTCCTGGTGGACGGGGATGAGGGCGGTCCCACCCAAGCCCAGCGACATTTCTTCGAGGAACTCTCCGCGCGATACGCCGAGCTCGAGCCGAGGATTCGCCAGGCCCTGAGTGCCTATCGGGAAGATCATCCACCGCAGGAACGCTTTCGGTTAACCGCCATCTATATTCCCTCGTTTCGTGACCAACACAGTCGGACGTGGCGGCTGTGGTATGACCTCGAGGGCGAGGAGCATTTCACCTACGGCGTCGAGATGAGCGACTGGGACCACATCGTTCCCTTTGCCGAGGACTGACGCAGGGCCCATCGGCCTCCCGCCGCCTCACGAGCGAATGGCTCGGCTCGGGCGCTGGAGAGGCGGCTGGGGAGGGTGCTGATCCCGTGGAAAGAAGGGTGGCCGAACAACGGGCCGAGAAAATTCTCAACGGAGAACTAATGGTATATACTGTCCCCGCCAATTGCGAAAAGTAGACTGTTCGCTTTTTCCCCCTAGCAAAAGGAACAACGACCATGGGACAGATTATCCCTTCTAGCCTCCTGCTCCTGCTCTTCTGGGCCAGTGCAGGGGTGATAGCACTCGTCATAGTCGTGTTGATCCTGCGGTGGCTGTTGGGAGTGAATGAAATCTTGAACAGGCTCCAGGCCATCCGTGACGAGGTACACGTCATCCGCGCGCAGCAGGTTCCTGCAAGACCCTTCTCCGCGACCAGATCCGATGTACCCGAACCCGAACTGTCCCACCTCGATATGCCGATTCCGGACGATTGGCAGCTCGGCCGACATGACAAATAGATCGTCCAGCATTTTCACGGATAGGATCTAGCATTGTGCATGGCGGTGGGGCAGGGAAGCGGGGAGGGCGGCATTCCTCGACTCGCGCGCTGGAGAGGCGCTTGGGGAGAGCGCTGATCCCTCGGAATGGGGAGTGGCCAAAGGGCCGCTGAGCTCGCCTCTCGGTTCTTGGCTGCGGGCCTCGTGTGCGACCTTTTCTGGGCGCCACGCCAGCCGGCGTCCTCGGTCAGACCTGTACTGATCGCTGCCGCATAGTGAGCCGCGCGCCGACCGTGACCCACAGAAGCAGCACGCCGTAGAGCACGGCGTACGGCCGCATGAAATAGAGCACCCTCCTCTCGCGCTCCCAACCGAGAAGGTCCGCGGACACGACCAGACCGTTGAGCACGAGAAGCGCGGCTAGCGCCCACGCTCCGCGGCGCACGGGTACATCAGGCGTGACGAGAGATGCGTACACGAGCGGGTACGCTGCGACGAAGTTGGCGCGCCAGGCGAGGGGCGACAAGAAGGCAGTCGCGAAACAAACGAGCATGACGAGCTCCCAACGGCGCGGTCGCCGCACGATGATGAGTAGGAGAAACGCCGCGAGGGCGGCGAGCTGGCCCATCCACATGGCCCGCGCCGTAGGAACCTCAGAAGGGTGCTCGAACCCGAGGAGGAGTAGTGTCGGAAGCCCCTGTGTGTTGTGTTCGAGGAGTCGCGGCAGTGTTGTCTTCTCGAGGACGGCGAGCCACGCCGCCACGAGTTCGAGGGTGGCGTCCCATCCGTACCGCCCGAGGATCGGAGCCCAGAGCACGAGCATCGCGGGGAGGCACCAACCGATGACGCGCCAACGCCGCCCCGATAGCCACACGAGGCCCACCAAGGCCGCCGGTGGCTTCATCAGAGCCGCGAGCGTGCCCGCCGCCGCCGCTGCCACATCCCAGCCGCGCCGCTCGCGCTCAGGCCACACAGACGCGCCGAACGTCAGCGCCACGATCAATACATCAACCTGACCCAACATGAGTACACGATGCACAGGAAGGACCACGGCAAGCAGCGCCACTACGGGCGCCCAGTCGCGCGCCCCCGCGGGCGTCGTCACGAGACCTCCGACGTCTTCGACGAAGCAGCGCGTGCGCACTACAAGCCACGCCATGAGGCCCACGGACCCGAGGTTCCACAGGGCCATGGCCAAGCGCACGGGCAGAAAGGATAGCGGAAAGAAGAGTAAGACCGCGGGGGGTAGGTACTTGAAGGGGAAGTCCGCATCGTTCTCGCGGTACAGGGCGGAGCCTTCGGCGAAGCGCCCCGCCGCGGTCAGATAGACGCGCATGTCGCCGCCCCTGCCATGAAACGCGAAGACGAGACCCACGAGCGCCAGAGCCACGAGCCCCCCGCCGATAAGCCAGCGCGGTAGACGCGGATCGCGCACGCGGCCGGCCCAACGAGTCGGTAGCACGTCGACCGCGCTCATCGAGGTGCCTCCGGCAGTCCGTGATGAGCTACCGGAGTCGCGCCGCCGTGTGTCCGCGCATGCCGTCCGACGTCGTAGCTCGCGTCGAAGGGGTCGTCGAAGCCGACGGCTGTGCGGGTGCGCGCCCGTGCCAGCGCGTAAGCGACATAACGCCCGTTTTCGATCGCACGCCGCCGGACAGCCTGGCCCCACCGAACCCCTCCACGAGACCCCTTTGCGTTCTCTGGTGTGGCCATAGCTCCGCTTTCTCAAACCATAACTAGGGAGAACACAGCCCGCTGTTATTTCCCTCGCGTTGGGTCCGGCAAGCGTTGTAAAGTGTTGGCTCATTATGGTCTTGGACACGTCTGCGGGTCAAGCCTGTTGTCTCCTCTACCCCCCGAGCTGGCGCGGGTTACCGAGGAGCGGGACATCCCAAAAAAACCGCGGCGTACTTTGCCAGGGAGTCGGGGGAAGGTATCGGTTCATCCGCGTGCAGCAGGGCCAGTTCCGTATGGGGCGGCTGTGCGCCCCCCCGGCCGGAGCGGATATTACGGGTGGTGCTGCCCAGGAGGTGGCCCCATGAAGACCTTGAGTCCAAAGCACCGATAGGTACTCGAAGAGATCCTCCGCTCGTTCCGGCAGCGGGAGATGCCGCCGATCCTGGAAGAGATCGCCGAGGCGATTTAGATCAAGAGCCAGGGATGTGGAATGGTGGCCGCATCCTTGGGCAACAATATTGGCTTGACCCTGATGGCGCGCGAGGCAAAAATAGGGTTCAGCCACGCCGAGGCGCCCCCTGATTAACGGTGTGCGCCAAGTGATCCGACTGCTCGAGGCTTGACAGGTTCTCAAATTGGAGGACCACCAGATCCATACAGACTGGAACAAACTGCAGGAGCAAGCCGTCTATCTCGCCGCTGCAAGTGCAGCCCGATAGATTAACTCTGCCGGAGAAGGATTTGAGGCTAAAGCAGCACCTCAACTCGATACTAAGTCGTTTGGCCGATCCCAACAAGAGCTCCCAAACGTTCTATATCTTCGTGGCAGCACATCTGTTGGTATGGACTGTATATTCCTATGTCACCCAAAGCAATCTCGATAAGTGGGGTGACATGGCCGAGAATTTTGCGTGGGGCCAGGAGTGGCAATTTGGATACTATCATCACCCACCGTTTTTTGCTTGGGTAACCGCCCTCTGGTTCAAAGTCTTCCCGACTGCGGATTGGGCTTATTTCATTCTTTCGCAGATCAACGTCATCATCGGATTTGCCGCTATTTGGTTTCTCGCCAAGATGTTTCTTTCCGACCGTCATGCATTGATTGCGGTTGTCTTGCTAGAGCTCGTCCCGCTTTACACCTTCTTGTCAATAAAGTTTAATGCCAATTCAATCTTACTCTCTCTCTGGCCTTTGACGGCGTTGTTTTTCTGTCACGCCTATACCACACGACGATTGAGCCCGACTCTCTTGTTCGGTATTTTGGCCGCTCTTGCTATCTTGTCAAAATACTATTCATTCTGCCTATTGGCAGCATTGTTTCTGATTTCTCTCCTGTGCAAAGAGCGCAGGCAATATTACACCAGTTTTTCACCCTATATATCGGTGCTTACGCTTCTGCTTGTCTTGGTTCCGCACCTTGTTTGGCTTTCCAGGGTCGACTTTTTGCCTGTCCACTTCATGGCAAGCCACATTATCAATGATCCTTTTCGAATCGCCATACGAACGGTAGAATTTGCTGTGGCTCAACTCCTGTATCTACTCCCCATGGCGGTGGCCTTCGTGGCTATCATCGGTGTACATGCCCTTCGACCACCACAACGGCTCAACCTCAATGATAGCATTCGGCTCACGATATTTGGTCTCGCGTTCTTCCCGTTTGTACTTACAATCGGTGGCGCATTAGTGCTCCAGGTTGAGCTATCAAGTGTCTGGGGTTTGCCCATATGGTTTTTTATCGGTGCAAGCCTTCTGTTTTTTCTTGGACGAGACTTGGTGGAAAACCAGGTGCGCAGGGGGTTGGCCATTGTCTTTACTTTTCAATTGCTCGTCTTGTCGGCGTCTCCCCTCGTCGCCTGGGGTATGGAGCTGTCAAAGAAGGAAGTCCGGATCTCCCCACGCAAGGAGCTGGCAGCCTACGTATCGAACATATGGCATCAGCGTTTTGGTAAGCCGTTGAGAATCGTTGCTGGTTCAAAACCCTATGCGGACAGTATCACATTCTATTCGGCCGACCATCCGTCTCTTTTCATTGATTTTGACTTTCGAGCCAGCCCTTGGATTTCCCCAGAGCGTTTGCGCGCTGAGGGTCTCGCCATCGTGTGTCTCCAGGTGGATCAACGTTGTCTTGCGAAAATTGATGAGCAGTTCGGTGCGCGCGGCGAGCGTATCACCACCCGAATACAATCCCGCCGATCGATATTCTCCAATCCTGATCCAGTTGATTTCGTTCTTGTTCTGATTCAGCCAGAAACTTGACAGGTGGTGATTCCGGAGAGTAGTTCTAGGGAGAGATTGGTCCCATCGGGCGGGGCGGTGGGGCAGGGAAGCGATAGGGTGGCGGCATGGCGCGGATCGCTCGCTGGAGCAGCGCCTTGGAATGGCCGTGTTTGCGTATTTAAGTCCTTTTTTATTAGGAACTTATTCCACATTTTCTCGAAAAAGCATTAAGTATTTGACTGGCCGCTGATCTGACGACTTCCCACCTTTACAGCCGCCGATATTTTCTGCTTGACAGGGTATAGATAACACGGGTTATCCATGGGGTCCCAGCGAGGGACCCCTATGAAGAGCCTGAGTCCGAAACAACGGCAGGCCCTGGAAGCGATCCTCCGCTGCCTCAGGCAGCGGGGGATGCCGCCGATCCTGGACGAGATTGCCGAGGCGATCGGGGTCAAGAGCCGCTTCGGCGCCTTTCGCCACGTCCGGGCGCTGGAGCAAAAGGGCTACATCCGCCGCCTGCCGGGTCCCAGAGGCATCCAGGTCCTGAAGGATCCGTCAGGGAATCCCCTGCCACCCGAAGAGCAGGTGGGATACCTCCCTCTCTTTGACCGGGTCACGGCCGGGCCGCCGGTCCTCGCCCGTGAAGAAGTCGTGGATTATGTCCCGGTGCCGGCCGCGTGGCTCGGCGGCGGCGAGGGCTTTGCCGTCCGGGTTGCGAGCGACAGCATGGTCCCGACGGTCTATCCGGGCGACATCGCCGTCGTCCGTCGGCAACCGGTCGCCGGGTCCGGGGATATCGTGGTAGCGCTTCTTGAAGAAGAGGCGGTCCTGAAGCGCTTCGCGCGCGAGGTCGATACGATCCTCCTCACCTCGGACAACCCGGCCTACGCTCTGATAACGTTTCCGCGGGGGGAGGGGATCCAGATTCTCGGCAAGGTGGTCGGCCTGCTTCGCCGGTTCAACGGGTCGGTTTCATCACCAAAAGAGCTCCATCGGGTCTAACGTCATGCTCCCCATGCATCAGTTGCACACCACAGCCGTCTCCGAAGCTCAGGTCGCCGGTGAGTCGCTCCAAAGTCAGCGTTTGCCGGCACTCATTCAATCCCTGTTTCAGCCTCCGCCGGCAGGCCTCATCGCGCTGCTCCGAGGACCAGATCTCGTCCTCTCCCTGGCGACCTTCGCCGCGGGACTCTATGCCCTCAAGGGGCATCGGGTCCTCCTGGTGGATGCAGGTAACAGTACCGACCCCTACATCGTCTCTCGCTTGGCCATGGCCGCGGGGCAGGATCCCAGGCCGGTCCTCTCACGGGTCCACGTCATCCGCACCTTCACCGTGCACCAGCTCGCGGCGCTGGCCTTTCGTCGCCTGGAGCGTTTCATCCGGGACCGCGCACCCGGCCTGGTGATCCTGTCCGGCGCGACATCCCTCTTTGCCGACGCTAACGTCCCTTACAAAGAGGCAAGCTGGCTCCTCCGCGAGATCGCGGCAGAGGTGAACCGGCAGGCACAGGCGGGGTGCAGGATCCTCGTGACCGCGGCGGATCCGCCCGCGGCCTCTGGACGCACACGCCTGCATCTGCCCTGGCTTGACGTCGCGTCACGAAGCATCCGGGTTAAGCAGGGCGGTGAGGGTTTGGTCTTTCAACGCGAAAAGCCATTCTCGAGCCGGATCGAATTGCTGCCAGCCGACCAGCTTGCTCCATTTGTAAGGTGAACCATGGGTCGAACCGTCGTAAGCATCGTCCAGGCCTTCCATCAGGAACGGGAATCCTGGAGAAAGTTCCGCCGGGCGCTCACGCGGGATGACCGTGAGGCCTTCGACCGCCTCTTCGAGCATGCAAGGCGGCACGCCGCCGAGGCGTCCTACGTGGCCCGGCCTACTCCCTTCGAGGCGGTGGTGATGGCCGTCCTGCTCGAACAGGAAAAGGCGCTCGCCGAGATCCGAGGCCGTCTCGACAAGCTCGAGGCAGGCCGCCTGGAAAAGCTCGAGGCAACCCTAGAGCGAAAGCCGGATGAAGACCCAGGGCTGGCTCTTTGATCTCTATCCCGCCAAGCGTGGAATGGTCCTCTGGTGGATCACCGAGGGGGGGGAGCGGCTGCGCCTGGAGGATCCATTCACCCCAGCCTTCTACGCCGAGGGGAGGCCGCGGGACCTGCGGCCGCTCATCCGCGAGCTCGAAGCCAAGCCCTCGATCGCGGGGCTCGAGTGGGTCAAGCGGTGGGATCTCGTCAGCCGGGAGCAGGTCGAGGTTCTGAAGATCGCCCTGGCGGACCTGAATCAATACCCCGTCCTCCCTGACCGCCTCTTCCTGGAGCATCCGCGGGTCCTCTTCTGGAACTGCGGGATCCATCTGGCACAGCTCTACTGCTACGAGCGGCAGCTCTTCCCATTGGCCTTCTGCACGATCGAGCACGAGGATGGGATCCTCCAAAGAGTCGAGTGCCGGGATGATCCCTGGGCGCTCGAGTATGCGCTGCCGCTGCTCCGGATCATGGAGCTCAAAGGGATGGGGCCGGCCGGCCGCTTCTCGGGGCGCTTAAGCACGCTTCGGGTCACGGTCGAGGGAGAGACCTACGAGCTTTGCCAGGGAAGAGAGGCAGAACTGCTCCACGCCTTCACGGGACTGCTCGCGCGGCACGACCCCGACATCCTGATGACAAAAGATGGCGACGCCTTTGTGCTGCCCGCCCTTCTTTGGCTGGCGAAGAGGCAGGGGGTAGCGCTTCCCCTCGACCGCGAGCCGGTCGTCCGCACGCCGCCGCGCGCGGGGCGCAGCTTCTTCAGCTACGGCCGCGTCGTCTACATGACGCCGCCTTTTCTCCTTCACGGCCGCTGGCACATCGACCTGCACAACTCGTTCATCTACCACGATGGAGAGCTGCCCGGGTTGCTCGAGATTGCTCGCGTCGCCAAGGTCCCTGTCCAGCGGCAGGCTCGCCTCTCGACCGGCGTCGCCATTACCTCGATGCAGATGGATGAGGCGACGCGGATGGGGGCGCTCATCCCCTGGAAGAAGGCGGAAGTGGAAGAGGCCAAGACGCTCAACGAGCTGCTGACGGTGGACAAGGGAGGGATGGTGTACCTGCCGCCGATGGGGCCCCACGAGCACGTGGCCGAGATCGACTTTGCCAGCATGTATCCCGCGCTCATGGTGGCCTACAACATCTCGCCCGAGACGGTGAATTGCGCCTGCTGTCCCGCGGGCGCGGTGCCCGAGGCGGGCTACAGCCTCTGCGAGCGGCGCGAGGGGCTCGTCCCCCGGGTGCTGCGGCCACTGCTCGACAAGCGGCTCAGGTACAAGGCCCTCAAGAAGGCGAGCGAGGGGGAAACGCGGCGGCGATACGACCTGCTTCAGGCGGCGCTGCGCTGGTGCCTGTTGGTGAGCTTCGGGTACCTGGGGTATAAGAACGCCCGGTGGGGGCAGATCATGGCGCACGAGTCGGTGACCAGCCTCGGGCGCGAGATGCTCCTCCGGGCCCGGACGATTGCCGAGGCCTACGGCTTTCGCGTGATCCACGCCATCGTGGACTCGATCTATCTCCAGAAGCCGGGCCTTTCGGTCGTAGAGCTCGAGGCGCTCTGCCGCGAGATCGAGGAGGCGACAAAGATCCCCATCGCCGTGGAGGGAATCTACCGGTGGATCGTCTTTTGCCCGTCGCGCGAGGCGCCGGCCCTCACGGTGCCGAACCGCTTCTACGGCGTCTTTCAGAATGGCGAGCAAAAGGTCCGCGGTCTCGAGCTCAGACGGCACGACACCGCCCCCCTGATCGCGAGGGCTCAGCAGGAGATGCTCGACTGCCTGGCCCGGGCCGAGAGCGCCGCTGAATTTATGGCCCGGGTCCCGGAGGCGCTCGAGATCCTGAGGCGGCATGTCGAGGCGATTCGGGGTGGGCGGGTCCCGCTGGAAGAGCTCGTCATCACCCGGACCCTCTCCAAGGAACCGATGCAGTACGTCCGGGAGGATGTGGGTACGATCGCCGCCAAGACATTGGCCCGGGCCGGGGTCGAGCTCCACCCGGGGCAGCAGATCGACTATCTGATCCTCGATCGGAAAGCCAAAGTGAAGGGGGACCGGGCGCGGCCCGCGGTCCTGCTGACAGGGGACGAGAGCTATGATACAAAGACCTACGAGGCGCTGCTCCTGCGGGCGGCCGAAACCCTCCTCGGTCCGCTCGGCTGGCCCGCGGAGCGGATCCAATCCTGGCTCGCGACCTCTTGAGCATTTTCATACAAGCCCTACTTACCGACCTCGCAATCCCCCCTCCTACCCACCCTCCATTTCTTGGGGCATCTTTCCCCTAACCGCCGTATCTTGTGGTCTCTCTTTTCCCTTGACACGAAGCGCTTGTCTCGTTAGCTTGTGCCCGTCCAAAAGGGAGTTCTTATCACTACTTAGCGGTACCGTGTCTTCGGGCCCGGCCGCCGTTCACCGCGCGCATGGGCGGGCGGAGTTCGCCGCTAGCGCGTTGCGAGAAGCTTGCTCGTCCGCCGCAAGCGCGGTACATCGGAGAGACAACATGGCGGCTCGATTTAGGGACAAAATTGCGATCGTGACTGGTGGTGCCTCTGGGATCGGACGGGCCTTGTGCGAAGCGTTGAGCGAACGTTGTGCGCTGGTCATAGTGGCGGACATCGACACGGAACGGGCACAACGAGTTGCTTCGGCAATTACGACAACGGGCGGTCGAGCACATGCAATGCACCTGGACGTCTCCCAAGCTGACCATGTGAAAAAGCTCGTAACTGATACCGCCTCTGAATATGGACGGCTTGACTATATGTTCAATAACGCCGCTCTTAGTCTCAGCCATCGTGAAGTGCGTGACGTGACAATTGGAGATTGGCACCGCATTATCGACGTGAACCTGCTCGGCGTCTTGTACGGCACGATTGCCGCCTATTCATTGATGGTCCGGCAAGGCTTTGGGCACATAGTTAACACCGCTTCTTTGGCGGGCCTGATCGGCTTTCCAACCCACATCCCTTACGGCGTCACCAAAGGCGCGCTGGTGAACCTCTCAACCTCGTTGCGACTAGAAGGCGCTGACCTGGGTGTTAAGGTAACTGTGGTATGTCCGGGCCATGTCCGTGCCAGAACAGGGCATGGACTTGGACTGATGGGTGCCGATCGGGCAGCGCAGAAAATCCTGCGCGGTGTCGCGCGGAACCAAGCGATAATCGTTTTCCCTCTGCACGCTCGCATCCTTTGGAGGCTGTACAGGCTCTGCCCACAGTTGTTGTTCCTTTTAGGGCGCAAGATGGTGAGAGATTTCCGTGCCGCGCACCGGGAAACCTGAAGGCAATGATCGGGCGCGTTCACCAGCAAGCAGGCTCCGCGCTACGGCAAAATCAGACGCACCAATCGGCTCGCGATCACGGATCTTGCCGCGACGCGTCTCGCCAGGGGGATCGATTTTCGTATCGCTTGTCGCTATCGCTTTCCCCACAACTGCTTCTCCACGCCCCGATCTATCCGCCGATCCGGCATCCACCGCATCAGTCGCACCATCCAGGGCCGTCTCACCACCAGGATGCGCGTCGGAGGGCTCGGTGAGGAGAGAGCCGCGAGCACGGCACTCGCTACGGCGTCTGCCGGAAGGCCTCGACGCCCACGCTCGAGCACCTGGTCGAGCACCCGCGGGAGAACGGACGCGTAGGGCGTGCCGCGGTAGCGCTCCAGGTCGAAGCCCGCCGCCTTGTCCCAGATCGGCGTCCTGATCGACCCGGGTTGAATCACGACAACCTTGACGCCCGACGGGATGAGCTCGCGGCGGAGGCTGTCGGAGATGGCCTCGAGGGCGAACTTCGACGCGGAATAAGGGCCCCCGAAGGGCAGGGCTATACGCCCTGCGACGGAACTGATATTGACCACCCGGCCCCGGGAGCGCCGGAGGGCGGGCAGGAACGCCTGCGTCACGGCGACGAGGCCGACCACGTTCACCTCGAGCACCCGTCGCAGCTCATCCAGGGGGAGATGCTCGAGCGGCCCTGCCGCGGCGATGCCGGCATTGTTCACCAGCCCGAGCAGCGGCTGATCCCCGAGGCGGCGCTCGACCTCTTGGCGTGCCGCTGCGATGCTCCGGGCGTCGGTCACGTCCATCGGCAACGCCACGCCGCCATCGCGTTCGACGCCGCCTGCATCCTCCTGGCGTCGGACGGTGCCGAACACCAGGTAGCCCGCCTCAGCCAGCCGGCGCGCGACCGCCGCGCCGATTCCGGTGGACGCGCCAGTCACGACGACACCGGCCTTCATCGTGCGTCTCCTTCTCGCCCGCAGGGCTCCAGTCGTGCGTCAGGACCCATCGCGTTGGGGAAGATGACCGATGACGCACTAATTTGGTAGAAGAGAATTCGGGACACTCAGGCCGAACTCGGGACAGTCCCTCCCCGCACTTCGGCTAAACGGCTTGATTTCGGGCAGGGCGAAGCGAGTCACGCAAGACTCGGCACACGCATACTCTCGCACGGGGATGGAGACAACGCCAGAAGAAACAAGTTACTTCGCCGAATTCGCTAGCGTTAATGGACCTGAGAGTTTCAACAGCCACCGTGGTCCTCGCTGCTGATATCGAAAATGTCGCCAGCATCAAAATCAGGGCTGATTTGTGAACCCGCCCACCAGCCTTAAGACCAGGATGCTTTAATCCCCGATATTCTGGAACGAGACGAAGCCTCACAGGCCTATCGAAAGAATTGGGCCAAGCTGATTCAGAAGATCTACGAAGTGGACCCCCTGACCTGCCCAACATGCCAGGGGCAAATGCGGGTTATCAGCGTGATTGAGGACCAGGGGGTCATCAAAACGATCTTGAAACATCTCGGACTCTGGCTGGTCACACGAAAACCCGAGCCAAGGGGCCCCCCCAAGAATCCCAGATCGAGTATTCCGATGCCCAGATCTCGCCCGCTGCCGAATACCTTTACCGCGACCCGGAATACTCTCTGGATGTGTGCGTATCCTGATTTTAAACCAGAGAGCAGGGTGAGGGCCCTCGTCTACCCAGATTTGGGGCTACCGACACAATCCCGTCCGCTGCCACACCCTTCAGCTACTCTCCTACTATTACCCTCCGAACGCCCCCCTCCTACCCACCCTCCATTTCTTGGGGCATCCTTCCCCTAACCGCCGTATCTTGATGTGAAGTATTTCTGGCGGCAGTACAGATCAATTCAAAAGGAAGTTGGCCCGGGCTGGGTGAAACTGCACCGGGGGGGGATATAGGTATATCATCCTCGATCAGAAGGCCAAGGTGAAGGGGGACCGGACGCGGCCCGCGGTCCTGCTGACAGGGGACGAGAGCTATGATACAAAGACCTACGAGGAGCTGCGCCTGCGGGCCGCCGAAACCCTCCTCGGCCCCGTCGGCTGGCCCGCCGGCCGGCTCCAGTCCTGGCTGGCAACCCCGTGAGCTTCCTATCTTGCCGGTGACCCGAAACCATCTTTACGCGATCAAGACGTATATGAGTTTCGACGGCGTCCCTCTCCTCCCGCCGATCGCTGGTGCGCGAATTGCACTCCTAGCCAAACGCACGACGAGCTTGGCACGCACCCTCTCTATCCCAGCGAAGGGCAGTCGGAGTCGGTTTCCCAGACATCCGATGGGGGAAAACCTGAGACATGGCTCACCGTCGAAATCATGACAGGAATACAAAGTCCTGGATTAAGCTTGGAAGATTGCTCTTCGTCTGTATCACCTTTCTCTTTGTGAGCGGAACCGCTTTATCCCAAGATTGGCCTCTGGGGACGTTCTACTATGAAATTACTCGCAGCAACAACCAAATAGGGATACATAAGATTGTATCTAAACGACAGGGCGAAGACGCCGTCGTGGAAACTGAGGAATGGGTGGATGACACTGGTTACTGCCGTGCCTCAAAACGGAGGGAGATTTGGCGCCGCGGAACGCTGACAGCCTTCGATTCTCTTACCGCAGGCTGGTGTTCCATTTTCGTACGAATGGCACGACCGAGTGCGTGTCCATGGGATGAATTCGGAGATCCGATCACGGTCTCGGTTGTTCGGAAAGAGAAGGTACTCTTCAAAACAGTTGGCTCAGAGAAGAGTCAGCAAATTTCCGCAGAGGCCGTCCCAATGAATTTCTTGAACCCTGCATTTCGAGGATCGGACCATATCGTACAGGTCATCAGCCCAATTACAGGAGAACTGAAATCGATGATTGTCTCCAACAAGGGAGTGGAGCATTTATCCATCGGAAACACGTCCGAAAAAACGGAGCGGTATCTTGTACAAGATCAAGATGGTCACAATCGCGAGCTTTGGTACGACATGCGGGGGGTATGGATCCAGATGTTTCTTCACGGCGACACTGTGACATTCGCCGCCGCCAGCCCCGCACAAATGGAATCTGAAGTGGCGTCATTCGTCAGGAGATCGGATTGTCTGAGAACATTACCGAACCATACGAATTGACATCATCTTCGACCCCCTTCTAATCCCGGCTTGACCTCTAAGCCGCCTTATCACGTTTCCCTTGACAGGAAGCGTCTGTTTCCTTTAATCACCCTAAAGGAGAGTTCTTATCACAGATGCGTGCGCGGCGGATCGTCCCATTTCTGACCATCTTGCTCCTGCTGGAACCTGCCCCCGCCTGGCCGCACGCATACCTGGTCAAGTCAGCACCCGCTCGCCGGGCAGTCCTCCTCCACGCGCCTAGCCGGGTGCAGCTCTGGTTCAACGAGCGCCTGGAGGCCCAGTTCTCCCACCTCTCAGTCTGGAATCGGGAAGGGAAGCAGGTGGACCGCGGCGACGTTCAGGTCGGCCCGGATGACCTGAAGCTGCTCTCGGTCGGGGTCGGCCCGCTCGCCCCCGGCCCCTACACCGTCAAGTTCCGGGTCCTCTCCGTGGACGGACACGTGGTCGAGGAGCAGTTCCCCTTTACCATCCGAGGGAGCCCGTGACCGTGCTGCTCGCCTTCATCAGGGCGGTCCATCTGGGGGCGCTCATCCTCCTGATGGGGGTCTTCGCCTTCCTCCTCCTCGTGGCCCGCCCCGCGTTCCGGAAAGCAGACCCGGAGCGCGCGCCGGACCTCGACCGGTTCGATCGGCTCCTCCTGGCGATGGGGAAGTGGAGTCTCCTGGCCACCTTCATCTCCGCCCTCCTCTGGCTCGGCCTCCAGGCGGCCCTCGTGAGCGGCCGGCCGCTCACTCATGCGCTGAACCTCGACACGTTGAGCGGCCTGTTGAGCGGCACCCAGTTCGGGCGCGTCTGGGAGA
>JBOHQS010000005.1:0-41648 GCA_050732295.1 Methylomirabilales bacterium (SeqCode) | reverse complement strand
GACTCATTGTGGTGTGATCGCCCGAGACGTCGTCGATGATCCATTCGTCCAGCATCAGAACAACGTCGTGATCTACCTTGGGCTCGCTGCGCGTGTCGCGCGGTTCGACGATGATGGCTCCGTACATTCCCATGTCCACGTGGTGCGGACTGTTGACATGGCAGTGATACATGTGGGTGCCCGGAGTCCGGGCTACAAAGTCGTAGACAAACGTCCCGCCGGGCGGCACAGGGTCCTGGGAGATCCCAGGCACGCCATCCATGTTGTTGGGGAGATGGAGGCCATGGAAGTGGATGGTGTGGTCCGAGTTCGTCTCGTTTCGGAATGTCACCCGGACGTGCTCTCCCTGCTTCACACGCAGCTCCGGCCCCGGGACCGTGCCGTTGAAGGCCCACGCGAGAACGGTCGGCCCGTCGGGGTAGAACTCGTGTCGCGTTTCTATCACGGTTAGTGTGAACTCTTTCACCGGCGCCTTCGACGCCGCCTCCGTCACCTGAAAGCCTGTCAGCATGATAAACCCCCCAACAAAGACTGTGGCCCACACGCAACTCCTCAAGCAGCTCATAACATCCTCCTTGACGCCAAGCGATCAATGGCGTCTGGGCTCAATGACCGGCCAGGTACTCAAAGACCGGTGGCCAGAGGAGTGTCGTGGCGATGCCAATCCCAATCAGGAAGACGATCAGCCAACGGCCGAGATTCAGGTCCCAGTTCCTGAGCGCCACATGTAGGATTATCCATGAGCCGATCCACACCAGCGCGGAGAGGGTCTCTTTCCCCGAGTACGGCCCGATCCCCTCGGCCCCCGGCATCCAGAGCTTGCCAATCCCGTGGACCCACGCGTTGAAGGCCTTGGAGGCCTGGGTCCCCAGATTCACCAGGGCCAGCGTGATCAGCCCAAGGGCCGCCGAGATGATCGCGGCCACCGCCGGCCCGCTCTCTCGGTGCGTGGTGGCTGATGGCGTCCAGCCTACTTCGACATCCCTCTCCTGTGTGATAAGCTTGGTGTTCACCTCTTCTCCCCCCTTTCCCGCCTTCTCCCCGCTACGCAGGACGAAGCTTGGTGACCGCAGCGCCCAGGCCGAAAGCGACGACGAGATAGAAAAACGACAGCGCCAGGAGCACCGCGACCGTGTAGCGCATCCATTTCCGGTCCAGCACGTGCGCGCCGTAGTACCAGAGGATGAACGCCGCGGCGACGGTCAACGGTAGCGTGAACAGCGCCACGAACTCCTTGAACTCGAAAAAGATCTTGTGGATCATCGGCATGTTGGCGAGGAACCATGACCGTGGGCTCTCCGGGTCCTTGGCCCTGTAGTAGATGTAGAGCCAGTTCCCGAAGAAGATGGCGATAAAGGACAGCGTCGCCGAAACGGTGGCCAGGAGCTGGAGATCAGCAAAGGCCCGGATCCGTCCGGTCCAGAGGCGCCACGCGAGATAGAGCCCGATGGTTCCGACGATCAGATAGAGGAACGCGCTCAGCCCGTGAAACGCCGACGCAACCGCGGCCCGGCTGTGGCCGATCAGGTGCGTGAAAGGTGCCGTGGCCAGGACGAAGGCCAGTGCCGTGCCGATCAAAATCCCCACGACAACACCCAGGGATGCCGTAGAGGCCTCCTGGGGCTCTTCAGGACGTTCATGCGCGTTCATGGTCTACCCCCCTTTCTTCAGCACCGTCCCGGTGCTTCCTCCTACCGATAGTCGTACTGGAAGAGTGCTTCGGCCCGGGTGTTCCAGACGTCCGCGAGATGCTTATACCGGGCGATGTCGGGTGGATCGACGGTCACGAGGATCGCGTATCTCCCCGGGTGGGGGAGGGTGATGTTGGCCCCGTAGTGGATCCACTCTCCGATCATGGGGTCGAGCTCCACGGCATACTCGCGCTTCATGGTCTGGTCGGTAATGGTCGCCTTGACGTTGAGGTACGGGATGTAGATCGCCCGGCGGAGGTCATAGACTCGGATGTCGAGGTGGTGAGTCGCTCCCCCTTTCGGCTCAGGATGCCCGATCCCCTTCGGATGAACGATCTCCTGGGGGCGCCACACGTACAGGGCGATCTCTAAACTGCCCACGGTCTGCGCCCCAATCCGCGCCCGCTCCCCTTCTGCCCATCCGAGGTGCGGGAGGAGGAGCAGGAGGGCCGAGGTTACTGCCATCATCCGCCGCATGGAGGATCACCCCTCGTTTCGTCGCCTTCCTTGGTCCACATTGAAGAGGAGCAACGGGAGTGCCACAGACGGAGGGACAGGACTCTTAAGATCTAAGTGGTTGATGTATGAGGCAAAAATAAGGAGGGAGAGCGAAAGGATGATTCCTGATCTCCGTAGGAACCGAGACAGCGATGCCCCAGAAAGTTAAGGCATCAACGGGTGAAAAGACTTGGAGAATGCTAAACGATGTAGAGTTGGATGGCTGGGGCAGTTCTGCCCCAGTTGGGGCAACTGCCTCACCCGGTGGGTGTTAGCAGGGTGGGGAATTTACAATTGCTTTTTTAAACTGTGTCAGTCCCGGAACCGGACCTCTCCTGTCGTGATGGTTTCGACACGACCTTTGTCCGTCCGCAAGAGGAGGAGACCGTAGTCGTCGAGTCCCCACACGACCCCCGTGAGGGTCCGTCCGTTGATCTTGACCTCGACCCGACGCCCCATCATCATGGACCGCTCGAGCCATGCCCTGAGGATCAGGTCCCTTCCCCCCTGGAGGTATCGTTGATACCACGCCTCCAGTTGAGAGAGGAGGGACGCCGCGAATCGGGCCCGATCGACCTCTTTGCCCATGGCCTCCTTGAGGGATGTGGCCCCTTCAGCAACCTTGCCCAGACCCTTCTTCAACACGGCCCGGGAGACGTTGAGATTGACCCCGATCCCTAAGGCGACGAAATCGATGTGCTCGCCCCGAAAGTCCGCCTCGGCCAGGATGCCGGCTACCTTCCGCCCTTCGATCAGGACATCGTTCGGCCACTTGATGAAGGCCAAGGCCCCCTCACGCCTCATCGCCTCCGTCGTGGCGACAGCGCCGACCAAGGAGAGGAGGGTCGCCTCGCGCGCCAGCACAGGCGGCCGGAGGACCACCGAGAGATAGAGGTTGACCCCTGGGGGCGAGAACCATGACTTCCCGGCCCGGCCCAGCCCGGCCGTCTGGGCATCAGCCACCACCGCCGTCCCCTCGCCCTCCCCTTTCCTTCCCAACTCCTGGGCAATCAGGCTGGTGGAGCCGACCTCCTTATAGAAGTGAAGCTCTCGACCGAAGCGGTCGGGCTGAAGCAGCGACGTGATCCCGGCTCTGTCGAAGCGCGCCATGTGATCCTCCAGAGGACGGGGTCATTTGCGGGAAGTTTTCCGGTCCCGAACCGCGATCTGCCCCTGCCGTGCAAAGTTGATCGACTCCCCCAGGATGCGTGCCGCTTCCTGCGGGGCGTGAAATCCTGTGGAGTTTTCCGCTTCTACGAAATCGAGCAGAAACTGCGCCCGACGCTGAAAGTCGCGGGCCGACGCCAGCTCGGCATCGGTCGCCCCGGCCCCGCGAGCTCCTTTGATGTCATTGATCAGACCGACGAGCGCGTCCATGGCCAGGTTACGGAGCTTGAACGTCCGTTCCTGAATGGTCTCTACCCGCGCCTTGAGTTCGGCCTCAGGCCACTTGTGACACGTCTGGCACGCCCGGTTGATATTCAGCAGCGGGCTGCGCACGTGGTGGTCGCTGATCTTCAGCGCGCCCTCTCGTGTGTAGGGCATGTGGCAGTCGGCGCACGCCACGCCGGAGCGCGCGTGGATGCCCTGATTCCACAGCTCGAACTCCGGGTGCTGCGCCTTGAGTACCTCCGCGCCCGTCTCCGCGTGGACCCAGTCCTTGAATTTCGCCTCGTCGTAGTAGGCGAGGATCTCCTCCACCTTCAGCCCCTTGGCCCACGGATAGACGAGCCGCTTCTCCGGTCCCTTGAAGTAATACTCGACGTGGCACTGACCGCAGACAAAAGTGCGCATCTCCTGGCGCGTCGCCATGGTGTTCACGTCGTAGTCTTTGGTACCCTGGGACGCCTTGAGGGCACGAATCCCCTCGATAAACCCGGGTCGTGTCACCCGGAGCTGCATCGTGTCGGGCGCGTGACAGTCGATGCAGGCCACCGGATGCTTTACCAGCTGGCGCCCCTCGGCAAACGGCATTTGATTCATCTTCTCAAAGCCCTTGATCAGGTCGCCCTCGCCCAGCTTCTTATACGGAACATAGACCGAGGCGTGGCAGTGCAGGCAGGTGCCGGGCTGCTTCACGACGATCTGGCGTTCCGTGTAAGTCTGATCGTCGAGCATGTAGGCGTGGCCGCGGTCCTCCCGGAAGTCCCGCGCGAAGGCGTACCCGGCCCACATCGTCTTGAGGCGTGGGTCCTCCTCTAATCGGGACTGCGCCGCGAAGGAGCGCGGATCGGCCTGCGTCGGCGTCCGGGGCAGGGCCTCGCTCCCACCGAATCGTGTCCGGACCTGATCGACGGTGCGGCGGTATCCGTCGTACTGCATCGGGAAGTTCTTGCCCCAGATGGCGGGATCCTCGGTCTCGTCGGTCAGTTCAACGACGCGGTAGAATGGATTCTTCGCCTCCTGCTTGCGCTCCAGAATGTTGACGAGCAGCGCCACGCCTCCCGCCGCTGCCAGCGCGGCGACTAGTGCGGTCATCGCAATTACGCCCAGGCGCTTGCCGCGCCCGGTTCCACCTGACTGCGACGACGAATCGTTGGGAGCGGCGGTCATTTGAGTACCTCCCACACGGCTTCCTTGGTTAATAGCCCCTCATTGCAGGTGGCCTACTGAACCATGGCACCGAACACACTCCAACGTCCCACCCGTGTGATGTGATGCCTCGATCGCCTGCACGATATCCTGATGGCACGTGCGGCAGGCCGTTTCCGTGATCCTCCGGTTGTGCGGGGTGATCTGCAGGGGCTCGGGGAATCGGCCCGTGGTGAACGCCAGGGAGTGCCGGAATCCGTTCATGGCCTTGGTCGCATACTTGGCGACAACGCCCGGCGGCGTGTGACAGTCATTGCACACTGCAACCGCACGATGGCTCGACTTGCTCCACCCGTCGTAATGCTCTCGCATGATGTGGCAGTTCGCGCACGCGGCCGGATCGTTGGTCAGATACGAGGCCCCCTTCGCATAGACGAAGGTATAGGCTCCGATCCCCACAGCGAGGCCGATCGCCGTGCCGATGACGAGCGCTTCGATCCCGCGAAGGTTCATGTGTCCGCCTGAGGACTACCACCCGATCTCGATCGCCTCTAGGGTTCCATCTCGTGCGAGGAGCGGACGCCAGAGATGATCTCGTCTCCCTCTAGGCGTCGCCACCTGCCCTCCTCCCAGCAGAAGATACCAAGAATCTTGACAGGAGTGCGGGTGGTCCGGGGATCCCGTAAGTGAAAGAGCGACACTTCGAGAAAGTACAGGCGGGTCTCTCGACCGAAGCGGAGCCGTGAGACGGGCCCGCAACTCAGGTCGTCGGTGGAGTATTCCGCGACGGCCGTTTGGGGCAGGCGCCGATCTTTGTGGACAACGAGATTGCTATAGCCGAAGGTACCCGAGGAGACCCCCTCGATCAGCGTCTCGCCCGAGGAGTTGAGAAAGAGCGTTGCCCCGTATTTGACGCCCGGGGTGAACATGAGGTGCTCGCCGTAAAAGCCGGTGATCGTGTCCAAGAAGACCTTGTGCTCGGGCTTTGGGTTGCATGAAGTTACGAAGACGAGGTCGAGCTGCTGCCGTTCTTTGTAGAAGAGCTCATTGGCCTTTCGAATGATGGCGATGGCATTCGAGCCGTGGCGGTCCCGGTAGATGTAGTCGAGGCAGATCAGCACCATGAAGTTCAATGGGAACAGGCTGGAGCGGAACAGATAGAGGTGTCGACCCCTGTAGAGGTCGTGGGGTTGATCCAGAAACTCCTCGCCGAAGAAGGGATGGGTCTTGGCCTCGAGGTAGCAGTGGAGCTTGCCGATATTGTCCTTGACAGCGATCAGGCAGCAGTTGACAGGCCGGTCCTCCTCATCGGCCGTCCGCTCCTTCAAGACCAGCTCGCAAGCCTCTTCGTTGAAGGCGCGGTATTCGCTCAAGAGCTGCCGGTACTGCCTGAAAGGGATGTGTTCAAACCCCAGGATGACAACGGAATTGGACGGGAAATGGCCATCGATGAACCGTACGATCTCGTCCTTATACCGGAAGGGGATCGACGCCTCTGGGAAGGCCAGAAACTTCGTCCGGTTGAAGTGACCCTCGCCTGAAGTCACCACCTCGAGGATCGGTTTCACCATCGCCCACTTCTGTTCGGGATCGGCGACCTGGTAGAGAAACCGCTGGTACCTGAGCTGGTTGGGGAGCTGGGCCAGCAGGATGGGGCAGTCTTCCTCTTGGGGGACGCTGAGGGGGATGAATTTCTCGATGATCTCGACCATGGATTCTTTCCGTCCAGGGAGGGATCGGTCCGGACACCCAACGGTCACCCGTGACCCGGCGAAGAATATCCTAGCGCTCCGCTCCCGGGTAATATTCTCCAAGAGTTCGTTTTTCGGCAAGAGATTCTTGCGGCAACCCGAAGTGCAAGTCTGCGGACACCGCGGGAGTGGTCCAGACCTCGGCAGACGGGCAGAATAAAACCCCGCCACTGTCAACGCTCCCACTGCACCCGCACGAGCTTATTATTGTGCGACCAACCGTAGGTCACTGTCCCCCCACAGGCCTTGCGAAGTTCCCGTCCGATCCGCTGTGCCAACTTCTCGTTGGTCGTCGTGAGGACGAGCTGTCCGTTCTCCTCGCTGAGACTCATGATCCGCTCCAAGGGATTCTTCTCCCTGGCGCGTTTCTCCTCGTTCGCAATGAGGCGCAGGATCTCATCCCGATGCTCGGCGAGGAATGGACCCGTAAGGGTCACCTGCCCGCTCGGGTAGCCGTCCCGAATCTTTTGGCACGCGGGACAGAATATTTGCCTTGCAGTCCCGGCCCGCAGGAGCTTGGCATACGCCGCCTCATCCAGGCGCCATCGCTTCCGGGTCAAGATGGCGTGGCACCCAGGGCAGATCAGCGTTTTCCGGGCCGCCTTCTTGGGCAAGTAGGTATCGGTCTCGACATCCACCTTTTTCTTGAACGATGCCGGATTATAGCGCTTGTATCCTTTCATACGTTCTCGTCCTTTCCCAGCCTGCCTCAACACCATCCGTCCACAGAACGATAGATTCCCTCCCCTCTACCGCTTCGCCTGGACCGCCAGGACCGGGCAGGGGGCCTTCCGGATCACCGCCTCGGCCACGCTCCCGAGAAGCAAGTGGCTCAGCCCCGTGCGCCCATGCGTCCCCATGACAATTAGGTCTGCTGGCGTTTCCTGCGCCTCCGCGATGATGGCCGCGGCCGGGGGTCCGACTTTCACCCTGCGGCGGGCGGGAAGGCCGAGCAACTCGACCTCCTGTTGCTTCCTGGCGAGCTCCTTATCACTAGCCGCCACCCGACCTTCCAGCCAGCTTGTGGGGGGCGGGACCCGCATGTCGCCGATCCCGGCAAACTCGATAGAGCTCACCACATGGAGCAGAGATACCTCGGCCGCGAACACATCGGCGAGCATGAGGACGTAGCGCCATGCTTCGTCAGAGGGGGCCGAGAGGTCAGTGGCCCACAGGATCCTTTTAACCTCTGTCAGGGGGCGACCCTCCTGCCCTGGCCTGAGCACGAGGACGGGGGCGGAGGCCCTCCGGAGCACCGATTCGGTGACACTTCCCATCACGAGATGGCTGATCCCGGACCGGCCGTGGGTTGCCATCACGATGAAGTCTGCTCCGCTCTCCTTGGCCGCCCAGGCGATACTCGTGGCCGGCTCTCCCACAGCTACCTGGGCCTCAAGAGTTAGGAAACGCCGGAGCTCCTGCGGCACCACCGTATCGAACCAGGCCGACAGGCGCTCGCGGGCATCGCTCACGACCTGGGCCTGCGTCCTTTCCGTCGCGGGCCCCACCTGTAAGGCTACGTCTATGGTCTGGACGGCATGGAAGACCACGAGTTTCGCCTCGAAGCGATTCGCGAGCCGCGCTGCGAGGCGACATGCCTCCTCCGCAGAGCCCGACAGATCGGTCGGTGCAAGAATCCGTGTAATCTTCGCTGTGAGCTTCATCGCTTCCCTCCCGTGGTAGCGCGGTCGGTTTCCGGACTCTTGACGGACAGGACCCGGATCCCGGCCCCCTCCAGAACCCGAAGGATCTCCCCGGGCTCAAACGCCTGATGAAACCCCAGAACGAGGGCTCGGTCACCCGATCTCTCCGGCCCTGCAGGCTCGATCCGTGCCAGCACGAAGACCCCGACGTGGGGAGGCAAGTCGGCACAGAGGCGGCTCACTTCGCACAGTCTCCCGGGGGCGTCCACGATCGTCACCTCGAGCTGCGGCGAGCCGGAGATCTTATCCAAGACGCTTGTCAAGGCCTGGAACATGTCGGTCTCGGTGACGATCCCAACGAGGCGGCCGGCATCCATGACCGGGAGGCAGCCGATCTTGCGCTGCGAAAGAATTTGCGCTGCCTCGGAAAGGGGCGTCCGAGGCGTCACCGTAATCACCTCTTCGGTCATGACCTCCCAGGCAGTGATCCGATCCATCGCGGCGGCGAACTCCGTCGCCCCGCCCGGACCGGTCGGAGACGGTAAGGCCTCGCGGACGTCCCGATCGCTGATGACCCCGACCACACCGTCTGCGGAGACGACCGGGACGTGGCGGATCCGGTGCTCGGACATCAGCCGGTACACGTTACGCAGAGTCTCCTCTGGCCGCACGACCACCGGTACCGCGCTCATGACCTTCTCAACAGTCGGATACACAGAGCCCTCCCTGGGCCTGACCACTCCCGCCGCCAGCCTCTCCGTCTGAGTGGCCCCTTTTCCTGGAGGCCCTGGTGAGGAACAGCGGCACGAGATCCTCCACAGCCTCGCCCTGGCAGGCAGGGCACCGGACCTCCGCTGCGAGCTGATCGCTGATCAACACCACCAGGGTAAAGATCCCGTTGCAGCTCCTTCGCCAGGGTCGCACCGAAGCGAACGGCCTCGCTGGATGTGGCTGACCCATCTGTGGCTACTACAATCTGAGCCGTCATTGGACCCCATCCGATACGGTCATAGGTGCTTTCTGTTCACCGCCGCGTGGCCAAGTCAAGATGGTACAACGAGAGGTCGTGGTACTTCCCCGCGCGATCCAGGATGTTGCGCTCGAACCGCGCCACGAGCTTGAAGCCCCGTTTCAGGAAGACATCGATGGCTGGCCGATCATCGGCCGGAAGCTCAGTGTAGAGCCGCTCGATCCCTTCCTTCATGGCGATGTCCACCAGCTCATCGATGAGCCGGGACGCAAGCCCCTTGTGCCGGTGCGCGACCTCCACGACTACCCGGACGCTGGCGAGGTGGCGGCGCCAGCCCTCCTTACGGCGGTGCAGCGACGCATCGGCGATGATGCGACCATTCATCTCGACCACAAGCGGCAACACGCGCTCGTAGTTCAGATCCAGTACCCACTGGTCTATGACCCGTACATCGGTCACGTCATCCTTCAGAAACTTGAGGTCCCCCTCGGGAATCTTCTTGAAGAACTCCGCCAGCTTGTCCCGGTCCTCCTTCACCATCGGGCGCACGGTAACCTTGGCACCATAATCGAGAACCCAGGTCTTCGGAAATCTCGCTAAGATTTCTGCCACCTTTGCCATCATCACCCTCCTCTGCTCCGATACCGCTGGCCCCTCCCGTTGTTTCCCAAGCACCTTGACACGCCAAAAGTGAGCAAGCCGGGTGCCACGCCGTGAAGGCGATACCGAAGAGAGGCCAACCCTTGAATTCTAGGGGGAAGGCGCATGCGGCGGACTCCGGCCGAAGACCGATTACCACCGGCGCACTGAGACATCGCTGTCCCACGACAGCTACGGGAAAAGAAAGAGAGGCATCCTAAACTATGCACCGGTGTGCCCCTGATGTCCCCCGTCACTTGGGACAGCATTGCCCCATCGCCGTACGACTGCCCCAGGGCGAGGTTCCTGCCTGGTCAGGCAGGAGCCGATGACCGATGTCCGTTGACCGATGACAGCGCTGAATCGAAAGTCCTTCTCCTGTCGTCGGTCATCGGTGCTCTGTCAACGGTCGTCAGGTGCTAGGAGTGTTCGATCCGGTATCGCTTGAGAAGGCGGTGGATGGTCTTGCGGTCGACTCCGGCGGTCTTGGCGGCCTGGGAGATGTTCCCCTGATGTTTCTGAAGGAGGACGATGAGATAGTCCCGCTCCAAGGCCTCGACCCACTGCTGCTTCGCCTTTTTGAGGGTCAGGTGCTCGGCCACGGCGGCGGCGGGCGCCTTCTGGGGGAGGCGGAGGCTGGCGGGGAGGTCCGCGGGAGAAATTGCCTCTCCTTCAGCCAACACGACGGCCCGCTCCATCACGTTCTGCAGCTCCCGGACGTTTCCGGGCCACGGATACTGCTCCAGAAGCTCGAGGGTCTCGGGGGCGATTTCCTTCAGGTCTTTCCCGCTTTGGGCAGCATATCGTCTGAAGAAGTGATACGCCAAGAGGGGGATGTCGCCGGCCCTGTCCCGCAGGGGTGGCAGGGGCAAGGAGATCACATTGAGACGGTAGTAGAGGTCCTCTCGAAAATCCCCTCCCTTGACCATGGCCGTCAGGTTCCGGTGGGTGGCGGAGATGACCCGGACATCCACCTCGATGAATCGGTTGCCCCCGACGCGTCGGACCTGGCGCTCCTGGAGAACTCTCAGGAGCTTCGCCTGAAGGGAGAGGGGGATGTCCCCTACCTCATCGAGGAAGACGGTCCCCCCGTGGGCTTCCTCGAACAATCCTCGCCGCGTGGCCAGGGCACCGGTGAAGGCCCCCCTTTCGTGGCCAAAGAGTTCGCTCTCCAAGAGATGCTCGGGCAGAGAAGCGCAGTCCACCGGGACAAAGGCGCGGGCCGCCCTCAGACTGTTGGCATGGATGCTCCTGGCGACGAGCTCCTTGCCGGTTCCACTCTCGCCGACGATGAGGATGTTCGCCTCGCTGGCCGCCACCTTCTTGATGACGTCGAAGACCTGCAGCATGGCGCGGCTCCGGCCCACGATATTCTCAAACCGGTAGGTCTCGGTGAGCTGCGCCCGGAGGCGGCGGTTTTCTTCCAGCAGTCGTCGTTGGGTCAAGGCCCGTTCCAGCGCGACACGGAGCTGATCGGCGCTGAAGGGCTTGGGGATGTAATCAAAGGCCCCCTCTTTCACCGCCTCTACCGCCGTCTCTACCGTCGCAAAGGCAGTGAAGAGAATCACCAGGGCCTCGGGATCAATGCGTCGAATCTCCCGGAGGACGGCAAGGCCATCCATCCCGGGCATGCGCAGGTCCGTCAGGGTGAGGACCGGTTGTTCGTGTTCGAACCGCGCGACCCCCTTCTCTGGAACCGATTCCAGGAGAGGCTCGTATCCCAACCGGCTGAGGATCCGGCTGCAGTTCTCTAGCATGTCTTCCTCGTCATCGATGACGAGGATCCGCTCTTTCGCCATGAAGGGTTCCCTCTTCCGTGAAAGTCCCTCGAATCGGAAGCTGAATGATGAAGGTGCTCCCCCCACCCGGTCGGCTCTCGATGGTGATGGTACCGCCGTGCTCCCGCACGATCCCGTAGCTGATGCTCAGGCCGAGCCCCGTTCCCTCTTCTTTTGTCGTGAAGAAGGGGTCGAAGATGCGGGCCATGACCTCAGGGGGGATTCCCGGGCCCGTATCCGTGACCCGAATCTCGATCATCTCGTACGCCCGACGGCTCTCCACCAGGACTGTCCCTCCGCTCACCATCGCCTCCCGCGCATTGGTCAGCAGGTTCACCAGGACCTGTTCGAGGTGATTGGGGCTCCCCGCGATCTTGGGAAGACCGGGTGCCAGACTCTTCTCCAAGACAATCCGCTCCTTGGTCAACTGTTTCTCGACCAAGAGGAGGGCCTCTTCGACGACCTGGTTCACATCCATGTCCGTCAGCTTCCACGGCGCCTGACGTGAGAAGGAGAGCAGACCCTGGGTGATCTTGGCCACCCGTCCGGCGTGCTTCTCGATCACCTGCAGGTCCCGCGTCACCCCCGGTGAGAGCCCCTTCTCGCGGGCCTCCATGAGCATGAGCTCCACGCGCGAGGTGATAACCCCGATGGGATTGTTGATCTCGTGGGCGATCCCGGCGGCGAGACTCCCCACCGCCGCCATCTTTTCCGATTGTCGAGCGATCCGTTCAAGCTGGACGCGCTCGGTAATATCGGTAATGAAGGCCATAGCGAGAAGCCCGTCCTCTGTTTCGATGTAGCTCAAGCTGATCTCGACGGGGAACTCGGTGCCGTCCTTGCGCCGTCCGGCGAGGTCGAGGCCAAGGCCCATGGGGCGGACGCGCGGCTCCGTAAAGTAGCCGCCGCGGTGCCTCACATGCGCGGGCCGGAGGCGCTCGGGGAGCAGGATCTCCACGGTTTGCCCGAGCAACTCCTCTCGGGAGTAACCGAACACCTTCTCGGCGTTGGCGTTTGCGAGCACGATCCGCCCATCGCCGCCCACGATTACGATTCCCTCCGCGGCCGATTCCAGCAGCGCCCGGGCGGTCGCCTCACTCTTTCTCAGCTCTTCCTCCGCGCGCTCTCGCCCGGCATTCAATGCTTCCAACTCAGCAATCCGCTGGCGGAGGGTCGTCAATTCCTGTGAGAGCTGATCTCCCGTTCGTCCCTGACCTTTCATATCAGTCTCGAAAGGGCGACTATCCCGTCTTGAACGAGCCCTCTGCGTGGTCCCCAGGATAGCTCGAAATGTCTTCGGAGTGGAAGCAAATTGGGAATCGTCCGGTCTTGGATGCGTGTAACGAGAGCAGGGCCCCGGAAGATCTCGCAAGTCACTATGAGAGGGGTGGAGCCGGCGGTCGGGGTTGAACCGACGGCCTGCTGATTACGAATCAGCTGCTCTGCCACTGAGCTACGCCGGCGAACGACGCAACAGATTCTAGGCCCTCCCGATGGGCTCGTCAATAGCAGGGCGGAAGAGCAAGCGAAGCCAGAAGGCAGGCCGGAGGAGTCGCCGCGGAGCCAAGAGATCGCCTACGACACCCATCAGCTCCTCAGCATGGGTCGGTCGGTCGTTGAGACGCCGGACGAGGATGTCGCACACGCGAGGACGGCAGACGATCTGCTGGAGCAGCTGGCAGACCCGATCCTTGGGTGCGAACTCGCGGCGGTAACAGACGGCGTAGCGCCCCAGTCCCCCGGCAGTGGGCCCTCCGTTCGAGAGCGCCTCTGCCACGGTCTTCGCAGCCAGTTCAGCGCCTCGGAGCGCCTGATACACCCCTTCCCCCGTCATCGGATCGTAGTAGCCGGCCGCATCCCCTACGAGGAGGAATCCGTCCCCGGCGACCCGCGTGGCGCGACAGGCGAGCGGGCCGAGGACTCGAATGGCGTTCAGGGGGCGGGCACCCTCGAGCATTTCTCGCACGCGCGGATACGTGGAGAGGAGATCGCACAAGACCCTTTCCCACGCCTGGTGCAGCGGGAGGTCTTGCTGATCCACCACCACACCGATATTCAGAACCCCCCGTCCCTGCGGGTTGAGGATGGAGTACCCGGTCTTTCCGAGATACACCTCTCCTACATTACCCACGTCGACCGGCACCTGAAAGCGCCGGAGCAAGGCGACCTTCCGATGGGTTCGGTGCCACGCGAAAAGCTCGAGGCGGCGGGCCACGACGGAGTTACGGCCGTCGGCCCCGATGGTCACCGAGGCGGTGAAGGATCGTGACCGCCCCTCGGAATCGGCAACGACCCCTGCAACACCTCCACCCTCCCGGATGAGATCGACCACCCTCCACCCCTCGTGGCACTCGACCCCGGCCTTGCGGGCCGCGTCGAAGAGGAGGGCATCGAACCGATATCTGGGAAAGGAGTAGCCGTGTGAGGCAGTCCCGTTACCCGGATAGATCCCCGTAAGCACCGTCCCTCCGGGCGCCTCGATTCGCATGCCACGGATCGGCTGGGGGCCCAGGGCCTCCAAAGCTGAAAGCAAATCGAGCCGATCCAAGATGGAAAGACAGCCAGGACTCAAGTACTCGCCGCAGGGCTTTTCCCTGGGGAAGTGAGACTTCTCAAGGAGACACACCTTGAGCCCCGCCCGAGCTAGCAGGATGGCCACGGCGCTTCCCGCCGGGCCTCCCCCGACCACCAGGACATCCGCCGTCCGTCTCACTCGGCCTCCCCCACCAGAACCCGGAAGCGTACCTCGACCTCGTCCTTCACGGTGACAAAGAGGAAGGCGGGGCGACCAGAGACGGCGGCGGCCCGACCCTCGAAGTCGTGCAGGCGCGCATCAGCCACAAAGACGACCTCTCCCCTGAGAACTTTTCGCGTCTCCAAGAGGCTGCGTCCAGCGAGGAGCGTGGAAGGGACATCGCAGGCAGCGACTACCGATTCGGGGCCCCGTCATGGCCGTGCTCCTTGACCATGGCAACCCGGAAGAAGGGATGCGGATGGATCCGGACGCCACCGACTCCCGCCTCATTCACCATCGCGCGAAGCTCCGATGGGGTGTAGGCCCGCCGTATGGAGAGGGGCCCGTCGTGGCGGACGAGACGGCCCCGGCAGAAGAGGCGCATCGCGAGCCAGGTGAGGAGATAGGCGTGCCAGCTCCGCAAGAGATCGTTGATGATGAACCCCCACCGCCCGATCCGGTCCAGGGCGCCGAGCAGCCTAACCCCCTCGGCATAGGAGAGGTGGTGTAGGGCCAGAGAGCAGAGGACCACGTCGAAACTTCCGGCCGGGTACGGGAGGGCGAGGGCGTCTGCCATCTCCAGACTGACCTCCGGATACTGCCGCATCCGGTCTCCGGTCGCCCGCAGCATCTGGGGATTCTTGTCGATCCCCACGATCCGGACCCGCCGTCCCTGCCGGCGGGCCCATCGAACGATGGCCACCGGGATGTCAGCGCCGCCGGTCGCCACATCCAGGATCCGGATCTCGCCGGGCTGCGCCCGACGGAGCATCGGGCAAAGGTGACGGAGGATCAATCGGGTGCCACCAAAGAGGCGGTTCAGCCGCTCCAGATCCCGGAGGTTTGCCGAAAGCTCCTCCAGCGCGGTCCCGGGCTCATCGATAAGCTCCGTCACCCCTTCCGCCCGCGGCAGCGGAAATCTCACCATCGGAGGAGGAACCCTTCGGCGGCGAAGCCCGGTCCCAGGGCGGCCAGGATCCCCCAATCGCCGGGGCGAGGCTCCTTCGAGCTGAGCACCGCATCCAGCACAAAGAGGACGGTCGCCGAGGACATGTTGCCGAAGCTCTGGAGAACCTGGCGGGAGAAACGGAGATCGCGGTCGGTGAGGTCCAGCAGATCTTGCGCCTTCTCGATCACGCGCCGCCCCGCGGAATGGAGGACCCAGAACCGGACATCGCGCTGCTTCAGGCCGTTCTCCGTCAGCATGGTTTCGCTGAGTTCCTTGAGCATGCCGGCGGCGATGTGCCGGATCTCCTTGGAGAGAAGGATCCGGGGCCGCCCGCCGGGATAGGTAAACCCCATGAGATCGAGATACTCCGGCCTGAGCAGCGTCCGGTTGTCAAGGAGGGCGACGCCGTCCCCCGCACCGGCGACCAGCGCGGCGGCCGCGCCATCAGCAAAGATCGCATTGGCCACCGCCGTCTCCGGCGCATCGTCCAGGTAGTAGGTCGCCGAGCAGATTTCGGCAGCCACCACGAGGGCCCGCCCTGTCGGGTGGGCTTTGATGTAATTGCAGGCCTGGGCTAACGCCACGACCCCCGAGGCGCAGCCTGTATCACCCACATGCACCCGCTGGACGTCGTGCCGCATCTCGAGCGCCCGGATGAATCGGGTGTCGAGGCTCGGACAGAGACGGCCGGTACAGGTCGTGGTCACGAGGAAATCGATCTGCTGAGGAGTGATCCGCTGCTGCTCAAGGCAGGCCTGGATCGCCCGGCATCCCAACTCGAGGCTTCCGCGCTCGAATCGCGCGTTGAGCTGGTCAAAGGTCTCGTTGGGGGCAAAGGTTTCCCGGTCAAGAAACAGGTAACGGTGCTCGATCCCGCTCCTCAGGAAGAACCCGCGACGCACCGGATCAGTGTACCCGGCCCACCGCAGGACCTCGGCCTGTGTGAACCGCTCTTGTGGTGTCGCGGTCCCCACCGCGAGGATCCGGGGGGTCGTCCCCTCGTTACCCCTCATCACCCCTCCACCGAACACACGGGGATACTCCTTGGGCGGAAAAGGCTCCCGATGCTCGCTGTATTCCGGGAAAAAATACGGCAGGTGCCCGCTTCAGCGAAGGCAAGATCATGAGAGCAAAGGCCTACTGGCGCCGGAGGGTGTGGAAAAAATTCCGGCTGCCGTCGGAGTCAGGAGAAGCCTGCGCGAGGTTTTGTTTGGCCTCGGGGGGCATATCGACGGAGCGCAAGCCCCCTCCCGCCGGCTCGAAGCCCTGCGGCCACTCCCTTACCTGCTTGACCGTATCGGTCGGTGGACCGATCGTCTGCCCTTCTTTCTTCGTCCCGCAACTCATCAGCAAACCGCCGAGGACAAGAATCACTCCTAGCCAGACTCCTGCGCGTTTCCCCATCGATACTACACCCCCTTCTCCTCGGCTATGGCGTCCCATCATGATCAAGAGACGGTTTCTTTGAACACCAGGTCAGAACTGGCGGTGCCACTGGAGGACTCACGAAAAGCATAGTCGGAGACGGTCACCTTGTCAAGGGACGCGCCCTGCACTTCACGCCGGCACGAGACCGGTGGACAACCTCCGAACAACTCTTCACCGGCCGGATCGCGCTTCGAGATTCGCCACGCGGCGCCGCAAGGCGGCCACCTCCTCCAAGAGCTCTGGCAACCGAGCCATGGCCGCAAACTGGTGCTTGCTCTTCTGGATCGGTCTGGCCGGGGAGCCCCAGACGATCTCCCCATCTCTGAACTGCTTGCCCGGGGCGACGCCGGACTGGGCGCCGACGATCACTCGATCCCCTAACGTCACGTGGTCGGCGATGCCTACCTGCCCGGCCAAGGTGCAGCCTTTCCCAACGGTCGCGCTCCCGCCAATGCCGACCTGAGCGGACAGTGTGGAGCTCTCCCCTATGGTAACATTGTGGGCGATCTGCACGAGGTTGTCGATCTTGACCCCACGCCCGATGACGGTCCGGCCTAACGTGGCGCGGTCGATACAGACATTGGCCCCGACCTCGACGTCATCCTCAATGACCACGATCCCGACTTGTGGAATCTTGATCTGTTCGCCGCCCTCGGGGACAAACCCGAAGCCGTCAGAACCGACGACCGCCCCCGCGTGGACGATCACCCGTTTCCCCACCCGCGTGCCCTCGTAGAGGGTCACGCGGCTGTGAAGAACGGTATCTTCTTCAATCACGCACTCATCTCCGATCGCACACCCGGGGCCAATCGACACGCGGTCGCCAATCCTGACGCGATTGCCGATCGTGACGAAGGGCCCGATGGCCACCTGGGCCCCGAGCCCGACCTCCTCCCCAATCACCGCGGACGGATGGGCCCCGGCGCGACCCTTCTTTGCCGGATGATACAGCCACAAGACGCGAGCGAAGGCTGCCTTTGGATTTCTCACCAGGATCAGGCTCTTGCGGGACGGTCCAGCCCCCTCGCGGGTGAGGATACAGGAGGCAGATGAGGCCTCGGCGCGCCGAAGGTAGGCCGGGGTCTCGGCAAGGACGAGGCTTTCTTCCTGGGCCTCTTCGATGGAGCTGACCTTCCGGATCGAGACAGCGCCATCACCACTGACCTCACCCTGAACCAGGCGCGCGATCTCATCCACGGTGTAGACCATAGATCTTCCTCCTGCTGAATCTTCCCCGCCACTCACTCGACACGCCAAGTCTCCCAACCCCTGACACTCGGCGTCCCGGATCGAAAGTCCCTTATCGTTCCCGAAACTGTAAGGCGTGGATCTCGTCTTGGAGCTCAATCACCAGCCGCAGCGGATACGCCGGCCGAGCCGATGCCGGTTGATAAAAGTAGACGTACCCGGAAACCGCATCGCCGGGCCCGAGCGTGATCTCTTTCAGCAGCACACCGAGCGCCACCTCAGACCCCTTATCGAGGGACACGGTCCCGAGGGCAGCCTTCTGGGGTGCCACAAAGGTCACCTCCACAAGTTTCGCCATCTCTTTGGCCATCTCGTCTCGCTGGGTGTTCGTCAGGGGCGGGGCCGCATACGCGACGCCACCGAGCGTCACCGTCGTAGACGGAAAACCAGGAATCGCCTCCCGATCGGGGGCGACGGGCATCCCGCGCATGCTGGCCTCGTAGTACCCGGGCAGCCATTGCTCGGAGACGCGGAGGATGAGTGTTCCGCCTGCGTCCGCCAAGTACACATGCTGGGGTCCGAAGGTCAGGGGTGCGCCGGTGCGATTCTTAACCGACACCTGCGTCAGAAAGATGCGGTCCTTTCTGCCCGAGACGCCGGCCTCTCGCAACGAGACCTCCCCGGCGAGAGATCCGCTGGATGGTCGGGCCTCGCCGGCGTTCGGCAGGCTCTGCATGATCACGTCAGGCGACGACGCGCACCCGGCCAGAACCAGGATGACTCCACACAGCCATCTTACGCCTGCCCCACGATCCTCCTTCATTCGCACCCCCATCCTTCCTCCTGCCGAGATTTCTAACACTCCTCCGACCTTCCTGCCAAGGGAAACTTTGGCGGGACGGCCGCCAGCTGTCGCCGCGAGCTGGCGGACAGCCGCTATATCTGCCCGGACCCAGCAGACCTATGGCTCGTGGAGCGTTTGGCCATCGCCGAGCGAGTCGAGAAGGGGGAGCTGTCCGAAGGGAACGGCGACCGCCAGATGAAGGACTTGAACGCGCGCATCCGGAAAGAGATCGAAGGGAGGTAGGCGAGGTTCAAGGTGGAAGGGCGTGTGGCCCGAGGGACGCTCACGCCTCTCCCGGCGTGCAAGGAGCGAGTCGAAAAATTTACGCGTGCCCCGGGGGACTCGTACAGACGCCCTCAAGCTTCAGGATGTGGATTCCAGGGCGCCACGCAGCGAGTGTCTGTACCGCCTTCACAAAATCTGGGGCGGAAACCTCTACGAGTTCCGTCTCAGAGCCTGAATCTCCCCGCACGCTGAAGAAGAACACCGGCATCGGCATCGTTTTCTTCCCTCACACACCCACAATCTGGGTTCAGCTTCTAACTCCAGCATATTGCAGCATAAACCGTGCCAATACGGCAGACGGACCGTCGGGCATCATTATTCTTCATTCTTCCAACTCTTCCCCGAGATTCCCCTACTCGTAACCCCTTGTTTTCTCTGGTGCGATCGAGGGCCTTGGCCGTGACCTTCGCGAATCCTCAGTGATATAGGCCGGTCCTCAAGATCCAGGTGTCTGGTTTATCGACAGGCGTCCCAAAAGGATCTGCCTCTTTCCTGCGCCCTTCTCACACTGTCTACGCGCAGATTTCAAGGGACGCGGCTATGGCGGAGATGTCGTGGAGAGGTGAAGCGCCGGAGATCGGCGAGGACGGCGAGGGCGGAATTACGACCTGCGGCCCCGATGATACCGCCCCCTGGATGGGCGCCGGCGCCACAGAGATACAGGTTTGCTATCGGCGTGCGGTAGCGTGACCATCCTGGTGCAGGACGGAGCCAGAAGAGCTGATCGAACCCCATGGCACCGTGAAAGATATTGCCGCCGGTCAGGCCAAAGATCCTCTCGAGATCGAGGGGGCTGAGAATGTCACGCGCGAGCACCGAGGCCGTGAACCCCGGGGCGAATTCCTCAATGATCCGAAACACGCGATCTGCAAACGCATCCTTGATTCCGGGGTCATCCCACGTCCCCTGGGCGAGGGTGTACGGGGTGTACTGGACGAAGAGGGACATGACGTGCCTGCCTGGCGGCGCCAGCGTCGTGTCGAGAGACGAGGGGAGCGTCATTTCGATGACCGGTCGAGTTGAAGGATGCCCCGCAAGCGCATCCCGATAGGCCACCTCGATTTCCTCCATCGCTGAGACCAGGTGGATGGTCCCGTAATGCTGCGGGCCCGGAGCGTGGCCGGGTTGTGCCGTAAAGCTGGGAAGGCGATCAAGCGCGACATTGATCTTGGTAACCCCGGATGAAAAGTCCATGGTACTGATGCGATCACGGAACTTCTCGGGAAGGCTCTCTGCCGGAAGCAGGTTCAGGAATGTCACCTTGGGATCGGCACTCGACAGGACCACACGGGCTCGGATCGTCGTTCCGTCTTCGAGGATGACACCCATCGCCCCCTCGGCTTCTGTCACGATTTTCGCCACAGGACGGCCGGTGAGGATTGTCACCCCATGAGCTCGTGCCGCGCCGGCAATTGCCTGAGTCAGTGATCCCATCCCGCCACGGACGTATCCCCACACCCCGCGGACGCCATCGGTCTGCCCCATAACATGGTGAAGGAGGACATATCCGCTTCCCGGGGTTGAAGGGCTTGCCATCGCGCCGATGATGGCGTCCGTCGCCAGCGTGGACTTGAGCGGCTCGGACTCGAACCATCGGTCAAGGATGCGTGAGGCCGGCGCAACACACATCTCGAGCAACGGAAGGAGGTCCCTGCCGAGCTTCACCGCCCGCCACACCAGCCTTGCCAGGTCACCGATGGTCTCGGCCCGTTCCTTCCATCCCGTCGCCGCGAGGTCGGGCGGGGCCATGTCGAGCACGGGTTCGACAAAGCGCGTGATCCGGTCAAGCGTCGCCTCATACTGGGGGAATGCCTCCGCATCACGCGACGAGAACTTCGTGATCTCCCGGTGATTCAGCCCCGGGTCTGGCCCGAGCAGCAGGAAGCGGCCGTCGAGCAGCGGAGTGAAGGACGAGGGATTGCGGGGAATCACGGAAAAGCCGTGATCGGCCAGGCGCAACTCGCGGATGATCTCGGCCCGGAAAAGGCTCAGGACATACGCGGCGCGGGAGCATTTGAACCCGGGGAGGATCTCTTCCGTCACGGCAGCGCCGCCGACTATCTCACGACGCTCGAGCACCAGGACCGTGAGCCCCGCCCTCGCCAGATAGGCGGCGGCCACAAGTCCATTGTGACCCGCGCCGATGATGACGGCATCGAAGGATCTCGGTCCTGCTTCAGTCAGCATCGTCGGCCACAAATCGCAAAGAGCAAGCCGCTATTCGTGATCGCAGCATAACACGAATCATAGGCCTCACCGCATCGAAATGGACAGGAGAGCAGGGGATGCCGTATTATAGACCGCCAGTTTCGCTGAACCCCCGACAGGCAGATCAACAACGCAGGGAATTGAGAAAGCATCCATGCGAGCTCGAGACGTTGCAGGAACTGCCGAAGATCAGTCTTCCAAGGCGCGTCGGCCGGGCAGACAGCTGGGGTTCTTCGATGCGGTCTGCATGATGGTCGGGATCGTCATCGGCGTTGGGATCTACGAGTCCCCACCGCGAGTCGCGGCGAATGTTTCGGACCCCACCGTCCTGTTGCTGGCTTGGGCCCTCGGCGGTGTGCTCGCCTTCATCGGCGCGCTCTGTTATGCGGAGCTCGCCACCGCGTATCCCCGATCCGGCGGGGACTACGTCTACCTGAGCCGGGCGTACGGCTCGTGGGTCGGCTTCCTCTACGGGTGGGCCGAGTTGCTGGTGATCCGAACGGGGTCCATCGCCGCGATGTCGTTCGTGTTTTCCGACTATATGACCCGCATCGCTCCGCTGGGGCCGCGGTCGTCAGTCGTGTACGCCGTGTGCATCGTCGGTCTGCTGTCGCTCGTGAACGTGCGCGGCGTCCGCGAAGGCACGTGGACGCAAAATGCCTTGACGGTGAGTAAAGTCCTCGGACTATCGATGATCGTGCTGATCGGTGTGTTCTTCGCGCTGACGCCTGGCTCGTCGCCGTCCGCCTCTTCGATCTCTTCCGGCTCGTTTCCGCTCGCGATGATTTTTGTTCTCTGGACCTACGGTGGGTGGCACGAAAACGCGTATATCGCCGCGGAGGTGAAAGAGCCTCAGCGAAACATCCCCCGGTCCCTGCTCTTTGGCACCGGCCTCGTCACCCTCATGTACCTCGCCATCAACTGGGCGTTTCTCCGGGGTCTCGGGTTTCAGCAGGTGAGAGCGTCGCAGGCAGTCGCAGCCGATGTCCTCTCCCTGTCGTTCGGGAGCGCCGGCGCACATCTCATGGTGATCCTGGTGGCGGTGTCGGCGCTCGGCGCTGTCAACGGCCAGATCTTCACGGGGGCACGGATCAGTTATGCGCTGGGGCAGGACCACAGGGTCCTGTCTCGGCTCGGGACATGGAGCGAGCGGTTCGGGACACCGACGTGGGCCCTCATCACTCAGGCGTTGATCACCATGACGCTGATCGTGACGGTTGGCTCCAGGGACGGATTCGAGGCGCTCGTGAAGTACACGGCGGCCGTGTTCTGGTTTTTCTTCCTCCTGACCGGCATCTCCCTATTTATTCTACGCTGGAAGGATCGGGAGCAGGCGCGCCCGTACCTGGTCATTGGGTATCCGCTAACACCGCTGGTCTTCTGCCTGTCCTCGGCATACATGCTCTACGGATCGTTGTCTTACGCGCCCCAGGAGTCGTTGTTGGGCGCAGCGATCGTGCTCGTTGGACTCCCGCTCTACTGGCTTTCATCCGCAAAAGACAGGGAGAGGAGAATCGCATGAACGGACCCCCGAGATTTCGACAGGTCGCCATGCTGGTCGCGACCCTGGGATTGGCACTCGCGCCCGGGGTCTGGTCTGGGGCTGTGCACGGCCCGTTCGCCCAAGTTGCGACCGATCCCAAGCTCGCGCCCTTCGTCCCGACACCTCAGAGCGTGGTAGAGATGATGCTGACGATGGCCGAGATCACAAAGGACGACATCGTGTACGAC
Source organism: Methylomirabilales bacterium (SeqCode) (assembly GCA_050732295.1). Lineage (GTDB taxonomy): Bacteria > Methylomirabilota > Methylomirabilia > Methylomirabilales > CSP1-5 > CSP1-5. The sequence goes on along the minus strand of JBOHQS010000005.1, from coordinate 18,779 downwards.
CTGGGCTCGGGCGACGGGAGAATCGTGATCACCGCCGCGAAGAAGTACGGGGCGAAAGGGATCGGGTTCGAGATCGATGATGACCTCATAAAGGAGGCTCGGGAGAACGCCCGCAAGGAAGGCGTCTCGCACCTGGTCGAGTTCCGTAAGCAGGACGTGATGACCGTCGATCTCTCGCCAGCCACCGTCGTGACACTCTATCTGTTGCCCGAGGCGAACCTCAGACTTCGTCCGCGGATCCTCTCCCAGCTTCGCATCGGGGCCCGCGTCGTCTCGCACAACTACGACATGGGTGATTGGGCGCCGCTTCGGGCTGCGGAGGTCCGGGACGCGGAGTCGAGCGACTCACTCCACTGGGTCTATCTGTGGCGCATCGACGCACAGCGCCCCAAGGCGTAGATTCTCGGTGTCGTATCGCGAGTGAGAAGGGAATGCTGCGGCGATTACTGGTGGGCAGGGGCGGAATTGAACCGCCGACACCGGGATTTTCAGTCCCGTGCTCTACCGACTGAGCTACCTGCCCGATTGGTGCTTGACCGAGAGCGGCGAGTGTTTCGCAGGATACCAGATTGGCGCGTCAGTGTCGAGGGGGATCCAAACGGCGACGGCTTGTCCCGCAACGAGATCTAGGCTATCGTGAGCCGAACTGAGCATCCCCGAGGGGATCCGATGGGTCGGTCAAAGCAGGCACCGTACGCCAGGGCCGGTGTGGATGCGGAGAGAGCAGGCTCCGCCCTCAAGGATCTCACCGCCCTGCTCCGAGAGACCTTCGGCTTTCGCAAGGCAATCGGCCGCGTGATGCTCCCCTTCGGGTACTTCGCCAATGTCATCGCCCTGGGCAAGAACCTCGGCCTCGCGCTCTCGACGGACGGCGTCGGGACGAAGATCCTGGTGGCCCAGATGCTGGGCAGGTTCGATACCATCGGCATCGATTGCGTCGCCATGAACGTGAATGACCTCCTCTGCGTCGGGGCAGAGCCGCTCGCCCTCGTGGACTACGTGGCGGTGCAATCGCCCAACCGTCGGATGTTCCGGGAGATCGGGAAGGGGTTACAGGAGGGGGCGCGCCGGGCCCGCATCACGATTCCCGGCGGCGAGATCGCGCAGCTCCGCGAGATGATCCGGGGGGTCCACCGGGACGACGGGTGTGATCTGGTCGGGACCTGCGTGGGCATCGTGCCGCTGGATCGCATCATCATCGGTCGGCGCATCAGACCGAAGGATGTGGTGCTGGGGCTCCGGTCGAGCGGCATTCACAGCAACGGCCTGACGTTGGCCCGCGATGTGTTCTTCCGACGCCGGAAACTTCGCCCGGACCGTCACATGCCCGAACTGGGTCGGACCATCGGGGACGAACTGCTCGAGCCGACCCGCATCTACGTTCCCGAGGTCATCGAAATGTTGAGGGCTGAGTTGGACCTGAAGGCCCTCATCCATATGACCGGTGATGGCCTCCTCAACCTCAGCCGGGTCGCTGCACCAGTCGGTTTTGTCATCGACTTCTGGCCGAAACCGCACCCCATTTTTGGCCTGATCCAGGCCATGGGCCGGATAGGCCTCGAGGAGATGTTTCGAGTCTTCAACATGGGAATCGGCTTCTGCCTCGTGCTGCCGGATGACTCTCGCCAGATCGACCTGGCCATGGCGATCGCCAAGAGGCATGGGGTCGAGTGCTATCGGCTGGGATACGCCATCCGGGACGCCGAACAGCGGATCTCCCTGAAACCGCATGACCTCGTGGGGCACGGGGGGAGATTCGTTTCGGGTTCACGGAGGGTTCTGCGAAGACGATCTCTTTGAAAGCGCGACCTATCGCCGCTTCTCCTGAGAGCCTCGGACGAGCTTCTCCAGCTGGCCCAGGGCATTGGCCGTCTCCTGGCGGGCGTCCTCCAGCCCCTGCTGGAGACTTTCCACACGCTCCTGAAGCTTTAACTCAGCTCCCGTCCGCTGATAGGCCATGGTCGCCAACACAAGCGCGGTAATGCTGATGAGGAGCGCGAGAAAAGCCAACCCCCGGCCCCCCTTCGCTTTCTCAGCCATATCGCTTTCCTCCCAGTCTCACTGCCCGCCTCCGGCATCGACCCGAACAACAGAGGTCCCGGCCAAGAGATCATGAAGCCCCCGCCTACGCGGATGAATGAGGACCATGATCAGACCCAAACCGAAAGGGAGCAGCGCGATGAAATATCCCACCCATCGCAGGAAGGCGCGTCCGTATCCGATGTCCCCACCATCCCGCGTCACCACCCGCACCCCCATCAGCATCTTTCCGGGGGTCTGACCCCCCTGCCCCCAGGACAAGACGTGGTAGGCGAGGCTCACCGCAACGCCCGCCACGAGCGCGGCACCTAACGCAAGAAGCTTGATCTCGAGGGTCGGCTCCCTGGCGACCGTCCCACCCAATAACGCAGTGACGTAGGCGAGAACCATGGCCGGGAGGATCAAGACAAGGGAGAGGGGTGCATCGACCAGGGCAGCAACCGCCCTCCGTGAACAACCGGCGAAGACCCTCTCCTCCCCCCTCTTGAGCTCCGCCGGCAGGGTGAGACGACTCCGGTCCAGTTCCTCCTCCACGGTCTCCCCCTCGACCACGAACCGGTCCAGAAGCCCCACCGGCGTCTCTTGAACCGCCACCGAGGAAGCGACGGGTGGCAGCGCGGTCACGGGGGCCGGCGCATCATGCTGGCGGGTCGGAAGGAGGGGGTTGGCGCACCGCCGGCACACGGTGAGACTAGCAAAACTCACATAGCCGCAGTGAGGACACCGCATCAACCCCTCCTTAACACATCCTGAAGCGCACGGTCAAGGTAGAAGGGGGGGTAGTGTCGCTCGGGGCCTGCACGCGCGGACCACCGACCTGCGATAACCGTCCAAAAACCGGCACCTCAGGTCGAGACCAAACCGCCAACTACCCAAATTTTCTCGATATTCCTGCATCAGACCTTGGCATGAATGATGCACCGACAGAGGGTCTCGAAGAGGTGCTGTGGCCTGTAGGTGGGCCTGCCCGAAAGGAGAGTCCATGAGAGAGCGCGTTATCCACCCGTTGAAGGGCCAGCGGGGTATTGTTCTGATCATCGCGATGCTGGTCATGGCGATCTTGTCGATCCTCGGGCTCGCCTTCTTGATGACGGCCCAGACTGAGGATGCGATCGCGGCCAATTACCGGAACCACACCGTAGCCTTCTACGCGGCCGAGGCCGGGGTCGAGTCGGGCGTGGCGAGTCTCAAGAGCCTCGTAGGGGCGAATCCGACCCCGACTGTTGCGCAGCTCGCCGGCCTGGTGGCCCCGGCGCTCACCGACCCCAACTATAGCTTTAGCGCCTTTCAGGTGCGGCGGGTCCGCACGGTCGCGCCCTATAGTTACCAAACCACGCTCACGAGCGGGGCCTACACTGGTCTGATGGCTCAGACCACCGATTACGATGTCACGGCCACGGTGACGGGGCCTCGGGGGAGCCAGGCCCGAGTCACCCAGAAGATCCAGCATGTGGGGATTCCCCTCTTCCAGTTCATGGGTTTTTACGGTCGGGGCGTGGATCTGGAGCTTGCCCCAGGCCCCGCGATGACCATTACCGGACGGATCCATTCGAACAGCAACCTCTATCTGAAGAGCGGCAATGGCTTGAAGATGGACTCGTACGTCACCACCACCGGGGATATCTATCGCTACGTCAAGGGATATGGAATGTCGGACCGAGGGGTTAGCCCCCAGATCAAGGACGCCAATGGGGTCTATCAGACCTTGAACTTCGACCACGAGTACAACTACAATTTCGCTAACACATGGTCGGAGAGTGACTGGAAGAGCGCCGCGTTGAGTGCCTTCGGCGACCGCGTCCAGGACAGTTCCATGGGGGTCCAGGAGATCCTCCCCCCCATTCCGGACGCGCTCTACGATCCAAAAAATGCGGATAAGTCCTCGCATCTCATGATCGAGAAGGGGAGTGTGAGCGATTCCCAGGCCCTGAAGGACGCCAAGCTGTACTACAAGGCGGACCTGATCATTGACGGCACAAAGGCCTATGATCAGGCCGGAGCCGAGGTCAAGCTCGGCAGCTGTAACGACGCCAAGGGAAAGAACGCGGTCCGGAAAGAAAAGTTCTACGATGGCCGAGAAAAAGTGGACATGGAGGTCACCCAGATCGACATCGGTGCTCTGGCGGCCTGTGGGGTCATGCCGACAAATGGGATCCTGTACGCGAGCGCAAAGGGCGGGGAGGGTATCCGCCTGGTGAATGGCGCGGAGCTGCCGAAGCAGGGACTGACCGTGGTCTCAGAGAACCCGGTCTACGTCCAGGGGGACTACAACACCGTCAACAAGGTCCCGGCCGCTGTGCTCGCCGATGCCATCACCGTCCTCTCCAACAACTGGGAGAAGAAGGGGTACGACAAGAAGGGCGATGAAAAGACCTCGAAGCGCCCGGCGGACAAAACCACTGTCAACGCCGCCTTCGCCACGGGCCCGAGTCATGAGTCGGTGATGGATAAGTCAAACGGCCAGATGAATAACCTGATCCGGTTCCTGGAGGACTGGAATGGCGTGGACCTTACCTACAACGGTTCCCTCGTCGCCCTTTGGCACAGCCAGCAGGCCACGAAGTGGTTCCGCTGCTGTGGTGACGGAGACGATTACTATTACAATCCCCCCAATCGGATCTGGTCCTACGAAACGCTCTTTAATACCAATCAGCCCCCTGGGGCGCCCATGGGGACCATCATTACACGGGGCCAGTGGTCCCAAGGGTAGGCGCCAGTCTCGAGTGTTGAGGGCTGAGTGATGAGTGACAAAGAGAAAGGCCGAACAATGAGACGGCGTAATGGACAAGGCATTCGAGAGGAGCGGGGGATCGTCCTGATCATCGCGATGCTGGTCATGGCGGTCCTGTCGATCCTCGGTCTCGCCTTCCTGATGACGGCCCAGACTGAGGATGCGATCGCGGCCAATTACCGGAACCACACCGTGGCCTTCTACGCGGCCGAGGCCGGCGTCGAGTCTGGGGTGCAGAGGCTGAAGACCACCCTGGCGGCGAATCCGAACGTGCCTGACGCCGATCTTGCCAAGCTCGCCCCCGCGCCTCTCACGGATCCGAACTACGTCCTTGACGCGTTCCAGGTCCGGCGGATCCGGCCGACCCCCTATGCGACCACGCTGACCAGCGGCCCGTACGCCGGGCTCAACGGCTTCGCCACGCCATACGAGGCGAGCGCCACCGTGATCGGCCCGCGGGGGAGCCGCGCCCGGCTAACGCAACGGGTCGACTACATGCAGATCCCGCTCTTCCAATTCGGGATCTTCTACGGGAGGGGGGTAAACTTGGAGATCTCCCCAGGCCCGGCGATGACCTTCAACGGTCGGATCCACTCCAACAGCAACCTCTACCTTGCGACCGGCACGACCTTGCGGTTCGACTCGTACGTCACGACGGTAGGGAACGTCTATCGGTACCAGGAGATGCGTCCATCCGATCGGGTGAATAACCCAGAGATCAAGGACCCGAGCGGCACCTATCAGACCCTCAACTTCGATCATGAGTACGACTACAATTTCCTGAGTCCGTGGGCGGCGGCCGACTGGAGTAAGGCGGCCCTCAGCACCTTTGGCGGCCGCCTCCAGGACAGCGCCATGGGGGTCCAGGAGATCCTCCCCCCTATTCCGGACGTGCTGTACGACCCCAAGAATGCGGACAAGTCCTCGCATCTCATGATTGAGAAGGGGAGTGCCGAAGATTCCCAGGCGCTGAAGGACGCCAAGCTCTACTACAAGGCGGACCTGATCATCGAAGGCACGAAGGCCTATGATCAGGCCGGGAACGAGGTGAAGATTAACGATTGCAAGGATAGCAAAGGCAAGCAGGCCGTCCGGAAAGAAACATTCTACGATCCCAGGGAGAAGGTGGACATGGAGGTGTCGCAGATCGACGTCGGGGCCTTGACCGCCTGTGGAGTCATGCCGAAAAACGGCATCCTCTACGCGAATCCAAAGGAGTGGAAAGCAAAGAAGGGCGAAGGGGTCCGCCTGGTGAACGGGGCTGAGCTACCGAGCCAGGGGCTCACCGTGGTGTCCGAGAGCCCCGTGTATATCCAGGGGGATTACAACACGGTCAACAAGGTCCCGGCCGCCGTGCTGGGCGACGCTATCACCGTCCTCTCGAACAACTGGGGGCCGAACAACTCGGACGACTCCAAAAAGGCCAAGGGGCTCACCAGCGCCCGGCCGGCCAGCGACACGACCGTGAACGCCGCCTTCGCCCTGGGGCCCAATGCAGAGTCGACGGGCGCGTACAATAACGGCGGGGTGGAGAACGTCATCCGCTTCCTGGAGGACTGGACCGGGAAGACGATCACCTACAATGGCTCCATCGTCGGCCTCTGGCATAGCCAGCAGGCCACGGGGGCTCATCGCTGCTGCGGAGACTCGGGGGATAACTACTATCAGGCACCCAACCGGAACTGGGGCTACGATACGCTCTTTAACACCAACCAGCCGCCGGGAACGCCGATGGGCATCATCATCACGCGGGGGCAGTGGAGCGAAGGGTAACGGGTTCGGCTATCGAGTCTTCTCGGCCACCTCGATGCGGGTCAGGGCCCGGGCGAGGGACGCCTGGGCGCGCAGGACATCGATCGACTCATCTCCCCATCGGGCCATGCGTTCCACGGCTCGATCCCGCCCTCGCTGGGCCCGGGCGATATCGATCTCCTCGGCCTTCTCCGCCGCCTCGGCGAGGATGATCACCGTCTGAGGAAGGACCTCGGCATACCCCCAGCTGATCGCCAGATATCGCCATGTGCCATTCTTCCGGTAGGCGAGCTCCCCACTCTTCAGCGTGGACATGAAGGGGAGATGGCCTCCCAGGACGCCAAAGTACCCCTCGGCCCCCGGAGCGATGACCTCTTCGACCTCATCCCTCACGACCATCCGGGTCGGAGTCACCACCTCCACAGTCACCATCTTCGGAACTCCTTCGACTCTCGCCATTCCTCATCCTTAGCAGTCAGCAATCAGCGGTCGGCTGTCAGCAAGAAACGTAAGGGTGAGATTAGTGGCCACGTTTTTTTGCTGACGGCTGATAGCTGACAGCGGACCGCTGCGTTACTAGCCGGCAAGCTGCTCTGCCTTTTCCTTCGCCTCTTCGAGCGGCCCCACCATGTAGAAGGCCTGCTCCGGCCACGCGTCGCAGTGGCCCTCGAGGATGTCCTTGAATCCCTTGATCGTCTGCTTCAGCGGGACGTACTTTCCGGGGGTGCCGGTGAACTCCTCCGCCACGAAGAAGGGCTGCGAGAGAAAGCGCTGGATCTTCCGCGCCCGTGCCACCACCAGCTTATCCTCCTCGGACAGCTCCTCCATCCCCAGAATGGCGATGATGTCCTGGAGGTCCTTATAGCGCTGGAGGACCCGCTGCACCCCCCGGGCCACCTGGTAGTGCTCCTCGCCCAAAATGCGGGGATCGAGGATCCTCGAGGTGGAGGCGAGCGGATCCACCGCGGGATAGATCCCCAGCTCGACGATCTGCCGCGACAGCACGGTCGTCGCATCGAGATGGGCAAAGGTGGTCGCCGGTGCCGGATCGGTGATGTCGTCGGCCGGGACGTAGATCGCCTGCACCGACGTGATGGATCCCCGCTTCGTCGACGTGATCCGCTCCTGCAGCTCTCCCATCTCGGTCCCCAGGGTCGGTTGGTAGCCGACGGCCGACGGCATCCGGCCCAACAGGGCCGAGACCTCGGAGCCCGCCTGGGTGAAGCGAAAAATATTATCGATGAACAACAGGACGTCCTGTCCCTCTTCGTCCCGGAAGTATTCGGCGGCGGTGAGACCGGTGAGACCGACCCGCAGCCTGGCCCCGGGCGGCTCGGTCATCTGGCCGAAGATCAGCGCGGTCTTGTCGATGACCTTGCTGGCCTTCATCTCGAGCCACAGGTCATTCCCCTCCCGCGTCCGCTCTCCCACCCCGGCGAAGACCGAGATCCCGCCATGCTCCATGGCGATATTGCGGATCAACTCCTGGATCAGGACAGTCTTGCCCACCCCCGCGCCGCCGAAGAGGCCGGTCTTGCCACCCCGGGTGTACGGCTCGAGGAGATCGACCACCTTGATCCCCGTCTCCATCATAGAGGCCTCGGTCGCCTGCTCCTCAAAGGAGGGGGGCTCGCGATGAATGGGATAGAATTTCTTGGCGTGCACCGGGCCGAGTTTGTCCACGGGCTCGCCGATCACGTTCAGGATCCGGCCCAGCGTGGTGGTCCCGACGGGGATCTTGATCGGCCCACCCGTATCGATGACCTTTCGTCCCCGGACCAGGCCATCGGTCCCGGCCAACGAGATGCACCGGACCTTGTTTTCTCCGAGGTGCTGGGCCACCTCCAGCGTCAGCTCCTTGGTGTACGAGAAGATGTCGGTGTACTCTATCCCGGGCACCTTGAGGGCATTGTAGATCGCCGGCAGATGCCCGGGGGGGAACTCACAGTCCACCACCGGCCCGATCACCTGAGTGATCCATCCCTCGCTCATCGGCTTTCTCCCCTCCTGTCAGCAGTCAGCAACCCGCTGTCAGGGACTAGAATAGAGACTGGGGACTGGAGACTTGAGACTAGGACCTGGAGTCTCCCGTCTCCGGTCTCATGTCTCTGGGTGCTGACAGCTCCTCTTTAGGCGGTGCCCGCCTGCCGCAGGGCCTCGGCCCCGCCCACGATATCCATCAGTTCTTTCGTGATCCGCTCCTGCCGCGCTTTGTTGAAGACCAGCGTCAGGCGCTCGATCATCTCTGCCGCATTCTTCGTGGCCGCCTCCATGGCCGTCATGCGCGCCCCCTGCTCCGCCGCCGCCGATTCCATCAGCGCCCGATAGACCTGCACCTCCACGTGGCGGGGCAACAGCTCACTCAGGATGACTTCAGGGGACGGTTCGAGGATGAACTCGACCGGCTCGAGTGCGCCCGGTTCGACCGAGAGCGGCTCGATGGGGAGGAGCCGTTCCATCACCGGGCGCTGGATCCCGGCCGATCTGAACTCGTTATACAAGAGATGTACCTCATCCAGCTCCCCGCCGATGTACGCACCGGCCAGCTGGCTTCCGATCTCCGCCGCGTGCGTGTACGCCAGCTGATCGAAGATGTTGATCCACTCCCCCTGTCGCTCGATCTGCCGCCGGCGGAAGAAGTCCCGCGCCTTGCGGCCGACGACCAGGAGGATGATCTGTACCTCGGCGTCCCCTGCCTGCCTGAGATAGTCAAACGCCTTCCTGAGGATATTAGCATTGAAGGCCCCGCACAACCCCTTGTCGGCAGCGACGACCACCAGGCCCTTCCGCCCCGTCTCTCGCCGCGCGAGCAAGGGGTGCCGCTCCGGTTCGGTCCTGAGCGCCAACGAGGCGATAACCTCCCGAAGCTTGAAGGCGTACGGCCGGGCCTCCACGATCCGCTGCTGGGCGCGGCGGAGCTTGGCCGCAGCCACCATCTTCATGGCCTTGGTGATCTGCTGGGTGCTCTTGACGCTGGTGATGCGTCGTCGAATGTCCCGGAGGGTCGCCATGTTCCCTCAACCACAGCGTGGAGACAGGAGACGATCCTAGGCGGCTGCCTTCTGCGTCTTGAATTCCTCCTTGTACTCCCGGATGGCCTGCTCTATCTTTCGGCGCAGGTCCTCGCCGATCTCTCTCTTTGCACTCAGCTCCCTGTAGATTTCGGGATAGCGCGTCTCGACGAACCGGGTGAGCCCCTGTTCGAACGCCCGAATCGCCTCCGCCGGAAGATCATCCACAAGTCCGTTGACCCCGGCGAAAACGATCAGGATCTGCCGCTCCACGGGAAGGGGAACGAACTGGTCCTGTTTCAGGATCTCGACCATCCGCTGGCCCCGGTTGAGCTGCGCCTGCGTCGCCTTGTCCAGCTCGGAGCCGAATTGGGCAAAGGCGGCCAGCTCCCGATACTGGGCCAGATCCAGGCGGAGGCGCCCCGCCACCTGCCGCATCGCCTTGATCTGGGCGCTCCCCCCGACGCGCGAGACCGATAATCCCACGTTGACCGCGGGCCGAATCCCCGCGTAGAAGAGGTCCGCCTCGAGATAAATCTGCCCGTCGGTGATGGAGATCACATTGGTCGGGATGTAGGCCGAGACATCGCCGAGCTGCGTCTCGATGATCGGCAGCGCGGTGAGCGAGCCGCCACCCAGCTCATCGTTGAGCTTGGCGGCTCGCTCCAGAAGTCTGGAGTGCAGGTAAAAGACGTCCCCCGGGTACGCCTCGCGCCCGGGCGGCCGTCGGAGCAGGAGCGAGAGCTGGCGGTAGGCCTGGGCATGTTTGGAGAGATCGTCGTAGATGACCAGGGCGTGCTTCCCGTTGTCCCGGAAGTACTCCCCCATGGCGCATCCGGCGTACGGCGCGATGTACTGGAGCGGCGCCGGCTCCGAGGCCGTGGCCGCGACCACGGTGGAGTATGCCATGGCGCCGCCGTCCTCGAGGATCTTCACGACCTGCGCCACGGTGGAGCGCTTCTGTCCCACGGCCACGTAGATGCAGAAGACGTCCTGCCCCTTCTGATTCAGGATGGTGTCCACCACCAGGGCGGTCTTCCCCGTCTGGCGATCGCCGATGATGAGCTCCCGCTGGCCCCGCCCGATGGGGATCATGGAGTCGATGGCCTTGATGCCGGTCTGGAGCGGCTCCTTGACCGGTCGGCGGTCCACCACGCCTGGCGCCAGCCGCTCGATGGGCCGATGCTCCCGGGCCTCGATGGGCCCCTTGCCGTCGATGGGCTGGCCGAGTGCACTGACGACGCGGCCGATCATCCCCTCGCCCACCGGCACCTCTGCGATCCGACCGGTCCGCTTGACCAGGTCCCCCTCTTTGATCGCGATAGCTTCTCCCAGGAGAATGGCCCCAACGTTATCCTCTTCCAGATTGAGGACCATGCCGGTAACATCGTGGGGGAGCTCCACCAGCTCACCCGCCATCACCTTCTCCAACCCGTAGATCCGGGCGATCCCGTCCCCGACCTCGGTCACGATCCCGACCTCGGCGACCTCCATGGCCGCCTCGTACCCCTTGAGCTGCTCCTTGATGAGCTGACTGATCTCGTCCGCGCGAATCTGTGCCATCGTTCTTTACTCCCTGAGGAGACGTTCCCGAAGCTGCTTGAGCTGCGTGCGGAGGCTGCCGTCGTAGACGGTGCTATCCACCTGGACCACGATCCCCCCGAGAATCGCCGGATCGACCAGGGGCTCCAAGAAGACGGTGCCCCCCAGGAGCCGGGCCAACTGGCGGCGAAGGCCCTCCTGGAGATCGGGTGCGAGAGGGACCGCCGTCGTCACCGCCGCCTGGATTCGCCCCAAACGCTTATTCATCAGGTCGCGGTAGAGGCGGGCCATGGCCGGCAGGGCCTGCATCCGGTGCCGCGACAGGAGGAGATCCAGAAACCGAGCGACGAGGGGAGCCAGGGCCATCCGCTGTGAGAGGCTCTTGAGGGTCTCTGCCTTGTCTCTGAGGAGGATGCCCGGATTGCCGAAGAAGGCAGCCATCGCTGGGTCCTGATGCCAGAGGGTCGCCACACGCTCAAGCTCCGTGCCGACCACTTCCAGGGCGTCCGCCTCGGCCGCCGCCTCCTCGAGGGCCTTGGCATACCGCTTGGCCAACCCAGCCGCAATCACGATGTCCCCCCTAGCTCCTGAATCGTCTGCTCCACAAGTCGTCGCTGATCCGCTTCCGTCAGGCTCCGCCGCAGGAGTCGCTCCGCCGCCGTGAGAGACAGATGGACCGCCTCACCGCGGAGTTCGGTCTTGGCGCGGCGCACCTCCTGTTCGATCTCGGACCGGGCCTGGGTGATCATCCGATGGGCCTCCTGCCGGGACTGTTGGACCAGGCGTTCTCGTTCCTCCGACATCTCCCGATCCATCTGCTGCCGAAGAGCGGCTGCCTCTTGGCGGGCCGCCCGCAGCGATTCCTCGTACTCGCCGCGCGCGCGGACCACTTCGTCCCGGGCCCGCTTGGCCTCTTCCAGGGAATGGCGAATCCCCTCGGCTCGCTTCTCCATAAAGCTCGAGAGGGGCTTGAAGAGGAACTTGTAGAGGATGCCTGCCAGGATGAGGAAATTGATCGCCTGCAGCAGCAGCGTGATGTCCAGGTTCACAATCCCGGGGGCGTGTTCCTTCTCGGCCGCAGCGGCCCAACTCACCTGCGGAACGGCGGCCAGGAGTAGGCTCAAGATGCGATGGATCGCAGGAGACCTAGCATCGATGCGGTGGTCCGTCACGCCGATTCCCCCGTGTCATCGTCCCCAGAAGATCCTGCCGCCAGGAGCGCGACCGGCCCCACCAAGAGCCCGATGGCCAGAGCGAACACCGGAACAGGAAGAAACTTCAGAACGAGGAAAAGCACGATCCCGATCCCGAGGAAGCGAAGGAGCGAACCGCTTACGAGGCGGGGGAGAACCCGTGTCGTCTCCGAGGTGATGGTGCGGGTAACCGCCTGGCGCAACAGCTCCAGATTCGCGACCGCGATCCCACCGCCGATCGCATAGCCCAACGCCCAGGGCCACCCGCCCAGGACCAGAGAAAAAAGGAAACCGCCCCCGATAAGGATAAGGGCGGTTCGATGCATCCTCCGGCCGAGCGCCTTGGGATCGCCCTGCCCACCCGTCCCCTCAGGGGCTCCCCTCGCCCAAAGGCGCCATAAGCTAGCACGGCCCTTCATTGGGTGTCAAGCCTTCTCCGACGCCTCCAAGAGGCAGTCGCGGGGTGGGAAATGGAGTGATCAGGCGAGGGAGTTGGGCTGGGCCCGGCGGCGGACCTCAAGAATCGTCCCTCCACCCAGCACCAGATCGGGGTCCTCCCGATCGTACAAGACCACCGCCTGGCCAGGGGTGATGGCGCGGACCGGGCGGGCAAATCGCACGAGGACCTGCCCATCCGCGAGAGGCGCTATCGTGGCCTCCTCCAGCGGGTGGCGGTACCGGATGGTCGAAAACACAGGGCGTGGTTCGGTGAGCTCCTCGCCGGCGATAAAATTCACCCGGTGCGCAACCAAGGTGTCGGCAAAGAGATCCGCCTCCCGGCCGACCACCACCTCGTTCCGCTCCGGGTCCACGGCGACCACGTAATACGGGCCTCGACCCCCAAGCTTCAGACCCCGCCGCTGCCCGATCGTGAAGAGAGGAACCCCCGCATGCGTCCCCAGCATGTCGCCGCTCTGATCGCGGATGAGCCCGGGTCGCATCGCTTCAGGAACCCGCTCCCGGAGCAGTCCACGGTAATCGCCGTTGGGAAGGAAACAGAGTTCTTGGCTCTCGGGCTTCTGCGCCACGCGAATCCTCAGGCGAGCCGCCAACGCCCGGACCTCACTCTTGCGCATCATCCCTAAGGGGAAGCGAATCCGCCGAAGCTGTGATTGGGTGAGTCCGTAGAGGAAGTAGCTCTGATCCTTGGCTCGATCAATCCCCCGCTTGAGCAGGACCTGACCGGTGGCCGGGTCCAGCATTGCTCGCGCGTAGTGGCCCGTGGCGACAAACGCCGCTCCCCAGGCGAGGGCCCGCCGGAGGAGGGAGCCGAACTTGACCTCGGTGTTACAGGTGGCGCAGGGGAGGGGGGTCCGTCCCGCCGCATATTCCCGACAGAACGGGGCAATCACGTGCTCATCAAACTCCTGCTCGACGTTCAGGAGATAGTGCGGAAACCCGAGGTGGGCCGCCATTAAGCGGGCATCGTCATAGGTCTCCGGGGTGCAGCAGCTATGATGGGAAGATACGACAGGCGCCTCCGTCGAAGGATTCCAGACCTTCAACGTGACACCGACGACTTCATACCCTTGTTCCTGAAGCAGGGCGGCCGTGACGGCGCTGTCCACGCCGCCACTCATCGCGACAACCACCCGCATGCCCATCGTGCGATCTCTCGCGTCCCCTCTGCGGCGGGCCTCTATCCCTCCGCCGCAGCATCCGCGCCGGGAGGAGCGGCCGACACCTCGTCCAAGGCCCCCATGTCGCAGGTGCCGTTCAGCGCGGCCCCCTCCATTACCACGAGACACGGGGTGCTGATCTTGCCGATGACCCTGCTCGAGGCCAAGAGCTCGATTCGCTTCTTGGCGCGGATGGTCCCCTCGATCCTCCCGTTGGAGACGAGACTCCCGACGTCCACGTTCGCCCGGAGGATCCCTCCTTCCCCCACGATGAGCAGTTCATCTCCTACCACCTCGCCCTCGAGCCGACCGTCGATGCGCACCGTCCCCTGAAAGGAGAGGACCCCCTTGAACTCGGTCCCCTCGCCGAGGAAGGCCTTGATCTCGCCAATCTGCTGTGCGTCCCTTTCCCGCGCCATGAGCCACGCCCCGCCTGTTGTTCGCCTGCACTCAAGCGACGATGGGCGATCACGCTACCATGAAGGCCACCCCCTGTCAAACCCTTCCTCGGGTTGATGTCCCGAGTCGCCTCTGATATTCTAGCGTGCACGGAGCGTGAGCGTGCGGGCCTCAGTGACCCTCGTACTCGCCCTGGTCTCATTCGCGGCGGCAACCCCGCAGGCGACGCGCATCCCCTTTCCTGAAGACCTCCTGAAAGACGGGCAACGGAGACCCGTGAGGGAGGTCGTGGAGGATTTCACCGTCCATCGACAGATGGGCGGCCTCCGCCTGTTGGGGAGCGAGGCGGTGCTTGGGTACCTGGTCATGCACCCCGAGTTCACCGCGAGCCTGGCGCAGGCGGCAGGCGTGCTCAAGTACTCCGTAAGGCGCCAAGGACCCGCGGAGTACTGGGCGGATGACCACAAGGGGCTTGCGGGCCGCATCGAGCTCCTCCAGGCTACCCAGGGTCAATTGGTCTACTACGCCCAGGGAACGTACAAGAACGGGTTCATTCGCATCCCCGGCCGCGTTGCCTTGGTCGCGCGCTATACCGAGGGGAGAGATGGGGATGCCTTGTATGTGGAGAACACCGTTTCGGCTTACGTCAGAGTGGACGCCCCCCTGCTGGATCCCTTAGCCCGCCTCTTCCGACCGATCGTGGAGCGCATCATGAACAAGAGGGTCGCGTGGTTCTTCGGGAAGGCTAACGAACTCATGACCAAGCTGACCCAGGATCCCGAGGCCGTCCTGCAAAAGCTTCCCGCCGACACCTGGCAAAAGGAGGCCGCAGAGCTCCGGATGCTCCTCAAGGCCGCTCAAACCGACATCGGTCATCGCCGCCAGGCGGAAGCGCTTTCGAGCCGGCGGGAGCGCCATCTCAGATAGAAACTCCTCCCCTCCCGACGCGATCCAACAGCTCGAAAACGTAGAGCTCGCTGAATATTCGCGACAAGCTCCTCGAGAACGAGGAGCGGCGCAAAAGCAAGACGCCCGAGGGCACATGCCCGTCGGGCGTCACGAATGCTGTCACGTCCTTTTGGGAGACTTCGATCCGGGTGTCTACTTGCCGAAGACGCCCTTCAGCGCTTTTTCGACGCCGCCCTTAGTACCTGCGGCGCCCTCGGCTTCCTTCCGCGCCTTCTCGGCGAGGCCCTTCACATCGACGTTGGCCACGGCCTTCGCCGCATTGCGATTCACTTCTTCGAGGATCTTTTCGACCACATCGGCCATCGAGGCCCCCTGGCCCTTCTTGCCGATGTCCTTCATCTCTATGTCGGGCAGCTCGAGGGTGGTCGTCTGAGCCTGGAGCGGGACGCCAACGCTTACGTTGAGCTTCGATTTCTCCACGCGGAGTCTGTCGATGATGACCTTCTTCCCCGCCCCTTGGGCCTGTGGCGTTCCCGATCCACTCTTGGCCCCCGCACCAGCGTAGGCCTCGACATTCCTCTGGAGAGCCGAAAGATTGCTGCCCCCTGGACCCAGCTCATACGTGATCTCCGGGGCGCTGACGACGATCTCTCGGATGGCGATGGTATCCGAAAGCAACGAGCGAACATCGAGGGACACACTCATCGCGCCCAGCGTAAACGCGCTGGGCGTCTTGAAGCCCTGGGGGTTTCCCACGATCAAGTTGGACAGTGACGCGTTTCCCGAGAAGGGAGACACGTTCACACTGCCGAGCTTGACGTCGCTCTTGGTGACCTGGGGGCCGTATGTCTCAACCGCCGACCGGATGACCCGATTGAGCGAGAGATACAGAAATACGAGGCCACCCACGATCAGCACAAGGACAATGACACCGATCAAGAAGAGCCTTTTCATGATCTCTCGCCTCCATCCATACGGATTGATTGGCCAGACGCGAACAGCGCTGAGGCAGGGAGGGGTGTCACTGAATATAATGGACCCATTCCCGCTTGTCAAACCCCGATGAGGCTTGGGTTCGAGCGCCCGGATCCTCTGAAGACCCCGGAGATGTTAATGTTCGCACCGTACCGGATCGTCGGCCAACCCCGCACATTTCACGGCGCGCGACGCCCCTCGAACGCGCAGCTCTTTCCGCCGGCGGCGGGCAGGTAAGTTTCGAGCAGGTAATCCTTCACCATGCGGTCGCTGTTGAACCGCCAGCCCAGCGTTTTGATCGCATGCTTCATCCGCCGCACCCACCGGACGGGGACGCCGTGCTCGTTGCGGTCGTAGAACTCCGGGATCACCTGGGCCTCGAGCACGCGATAGAGTGCCTCGGCGTCGCGCGCCCGCTGAACCGCAAGGTCGGCGTGCTCACGGCCGTCGCCGATAGTGAAGCCGTTCAGTCCATCGGCAGCCTCTGCCCACCAGCCGTCGAGGATAGAGCAGTTCAGCCCGCCGTTGAGCAGCACCTTTTGCCCGCTCGTGCCGCACGCCTCCTTCGGACGCTCGGGCGTATTGAGCCAGAGGTCCACGCCCTGCACCAGGTGGCGCGCCACCCACATATCGTAGTCCTCGACGAAGACGATTCGCCGCCGGAACCGCTGGTCCCTCATCACCTCGAAGATCTCCTTGATGAGCCGCTTGCCTTCGTGGTCGCGCGGGTGGGCCTCGCCCGCAAAGACGATCTGGGCAGGTCGATCCGGGTGGTTGAGGATAGCGTCGAGCCGGTCCGGATCTGACAGGATCAAGGTCGCGCGCTTATACGCGGCGAAGCGGCGGCTGAAGCCGATGGTGAGGATCCCGTCTTCGAGGGCGTCGACCGCGACGTGGGCGGGATCGGTCCCCTGCAGCCGGGCGAGGCGGAGGGCGAGCCGGCGGCGGATGAATCGGATCAGTCCATGTCGCAGGACCTGGTGCTCTTCCCAGAGCTCGGTATCGCTCACCCTCTCGATATCCTGCCAGAACTCATAGAAGCTCATGCGGGTCTCCCACGCCTTGCCGAGGTGCCTGACGTAGAGGCGAGCCATGCTCGGCGCGAGCCACGATTTCACATGGACACCGTTCGTGATGTACCCGATCGGCACCTCGCTCTCCTCCCGGCCTGGCCAGACGGCCTTCCACATCCGACGGGAAGTCTCGGCGTGCAGGGCGCTGACCGCGTTCCGCCACCGAGAGAGCCTCAGCCCCAGCACTGTCATGCAAAAGGGCTCCGCATGATCATCGGGCCGGATGCGGCCCAGGGCCATGAACTCGTCAAGGTCTATGCCGAACTCCGCGATAAGCCATCCGAGGTTCGCCTTGATCAGGTCGGGGGCGAATCGGTCATGCCCCGCGTCAACGGGCGTGTGAGTGGTGAAGACGGTCCGCCGCTTGATGTTCTCGAGCGCCGTCCTGTAGTCCTCGCCCTGCTCCTTCATCCGCAGCCGAAGTGCCTCGAGGGGGGCAAAGGTGCAGTGACCCTCGTTGAGGTGCAGGACCGCGGGCTCGATCCCCATTACCCGGAGCGCGCGATACCCTCCGACGCCCAAGACAATTTCTTGGCGGATGCGCATTGCCTCGCCACCGGCGTAGAGGACGCGGGTCATCTCGCGACCGGTTTGGACGTTGTCCTCGATATCCGAATCCAGCAAGAACAAACGCACGCGGCCCACCTTGAGCTGCCAGATCTGCAGCGTGATGTCGTGGTCGCCCACCCGCACCCCCACAATCACAGGATGCCCCTCGCCATCGAGCACCTGCGTGATGGGCATCGTCGCGACGTCAGCACTGGGGTAGCTTTCCTGCTGCCATCCGCTCTCATCGATCCACTGGCTGAAGTAGCTGTGACTGTAAAAGAGTCCGACGCCTACCATGGGAATGTTCAGGTCCGAGGCGCTCTTGAGGTGATCCCCTGCCAGGATCCCTAGGCCGCCGCAATAGACCGGAAGCGATTCGTGCAGGCCGAACTCCGCGCAGAAGTACGCTACCGGTTGCCGCCATAAGGGGCCGGCGTGTTTCTGGCCGAAGCTTTGCGCGGGATTGAGGTATTCCCCAAGACGCCGAAACTGAAAGTTGATGCGGCTCTCGATGGCCTTTCCTTCGACACGAGTGGCGAGCTCTTCATCATTCAGGTTCCCGAGCAAGACGATGGGGTTGTTTTTCGAGTGGCGCCACAGATCGGGGTCGATGTCGCGGAAGATCTCGATCATCTCTGGCTCCCAGCTCCACCAGAGATTCTGCGCCATCTCGGCAAGGCGCCGCCGCAGCACGGCTACTTCGGTCTCACCCATGCGAAATCTCCACCATCAGGGACGGGTGAACGGGGACACCCCGTAGGAGGTCAAGCATACTTCGTGCCACCCAACAATCATCAAGGGTAGCGAAGGGTATTCCGGTACAGTTTCGGCTGAGGTGTCACATCGGGGCTAAAAGCCGACGCTACCGTGGTAGCCGAATTCGACCCCGATGTTGGGCCCTCCCGGGAACAAGGGTGGCGGCCACACGTGCAGATACCTGGCCATCAGGAGTGGTTCGTCGCCGCTCACCGCGGGCGGTTCGGTGT